>CAMBFR010000011.1 GCA_945865815.1 Candidatus Sulfopaludibacter sp. SbA3 | reverse complement strand
AAGAAAGAAGAAGGCAGCCTGATGGAAATGTGCAAAACCCTGCTGGGTTTCGCACATTTCCACAGGCACGGCGGCGATGAACTTAAAACAACAAAACCGGACAGATCACTTGCTACAAAAACCGGACATTTCTACTTGCTACCGACAGTTTTTTCTGCCTGCCGGGTCTTCCACCAGTCTCCCCCGTCACAGCGCCACACTGCGGGGAATGAAGGCCCGATCAAATCCGAATCTCTTCACGTTTTTTGACCTGCCGTTTGTCTTGCCGCGATACTGTGTAAGTCATGGGACTCGTTCGTACGCTTCTCCTTCAGGCTTCCAAGAACCGGTGGATGCGCGAGCGCCTGCCGCAATTCGGCTTCGCGCGGCGGGCGGTGAAGCGCTTCATGCCGGGCGAGGATGTCGACTCCGCGCTTCGCGCCGCCCAGGAACTCCAGTCGGAACGCGTCGCGGCCTTTGTGACCTACCTCGGCGAGAACGTGCGCGACGTGAACCAGACTCGCCGGATTGCCCAGCAGTACTGTGATGCCATGGAAAAGATCAAAGCCGCGGGCATTGACTGCGAGATCTCGGTGAAGCCGACCCAGGTCGGGCATGACATCAGCACGGAGCTGAGCTACGAGAACATCAAGACCATCCTGAGAGCGGCGTCAAGGCTCGGAAACTATGTATGGATCGACATGGAAGAGTCCGACTACGTCGATACGACTCTGGAACTCTACCGCAGGCTTCGGAAAGACTACGCGAACGTCGGCATCTGCCTTCAGTGCTACCTGCGCCGGACCGGCGACGATTTGAAGGCCCTGCTTCCGCTGAAGCCGGGAATTCGCCTGGTCAAGGGAGCGTATCGCGAGCCGGCGGACCGCGCGTTTCCCAGAAAGAAAGACGCCGATGAGAACTTCCTGGCGCTGAGCGCCCTGTTGATCGACGCCATCCATAAAGGGAACGCCCGTGTCGGCTTTGCCACCCACGACGAAAAGATGCTCGCCAAAGTCGTGCGCCTCGCGCGCGACCGGGCTATTTCAGATGATTCCTACGAAATCCAGATGCTCTATGGAATCCGCAACGCCGCGTTACACAAACTCGCTGGAGCCGGCCATCGCGGACGGATTCTGATCAGTTACGGACCGGCGTGGTATCCGTGGTACATGCGGCGTCTGGCGGAAAGGCCGGCGAACATCCTGTTCGTGCTGCGAAATGTCTTCGGGTAAAAATGACAAATGAGAATTGAACAGTGAACAATGACAAATAATTTGCCCGATACTTATTTGTCATTGTTCACTGTTCAATTCTCATTTGTCATTTCTCTTCCATGATCCAAACGCCGTTCCATTCGGGCGGGGGTGACGACTTCCGGAAATACTCGCATCGTTCCAGATACATTTTGGATGGGAAATCCGCGGGATTCAGGCTGAGCGCTTCGTTGAAGGCCTTGATGCCGTCTTCCCAGCGGCGTTCGCGATAGCACTTCACGCCGTGACGGAAGCTGTTCAGCACATCCATCAGGTTCGGGAACGAATTCTCGTTGTGGTAGTCCACGATCTCGAATATCGCGACCGGCTGCGTCTTCCCTTTCACCACCACGCGATCGATCTCGCGCGTGCGATAGGTGCCGCGCAGCTTCCTGAACGTGTACTCGCTGATCAGTAACCGCGCGTGGTACTGCTTACAGGCGCCCTCCAGGCGCGAAGCCAGGTTGACGCCATCTCCGATTACGGTGTAGTCCATCCGCCGCGGCGACCCGATGTTCCCGGACACAACCGTATCCGTATTGATACCGACGCCGATGTCGATCGCTTTCTTACCCTCGGATATTCGCCGGCTGTTGAACACATTCAGTTCGTAAAGCATTCCGATTGCCGCGCGCACGGCGCGATCCTCATCGTCATCGTGGGCGATCGGCGTCCCAAAGACGGCCATGATCGCGTCGCCGATGAACTTGTCGAGCATTCCGCCTTCGGCCTGGATGAGATCGACCATGATCGTGAAGTACTCGTTGAGCAGGCTCACAGTGGCCTGTGGCCCAAGGTCTTCGCTGAGCGTGGTGAAGTTGCGGATATCCGAGAACAGGACCGTAGCCATGCTGCTCTGTCCGCCAAGAATCTCTGCGCCGGACTGCAGGAGCTTCGCGGCAATCGAAGGATCCATGTACCGCGACATGGTCGACTTGAGACGTTTCTCCCCCGTGATGTCCTCGATCATGACCAGTGAGCCGAGCTTCTTCCGGTTCGGGCTGATCAGCGGCAGGACGGTTACGTTTGCAGACACCTTCTCGTCGCCGACAACCATTTCGGCATCCATCGTCACATCCTGCGTTTGCTTCTCTTCGACCAGCGCGATCTTGTCCGCGATCCAGTTGTTGGCTTCCGTAAAGACTTCCAACGCGGTCCGCGACAGGATCTGACCGGGTTGGACCTTCATGATTCGCAGGCCTGCGACGTTGCAGGTAATCACCTTGCGGTCCTCATTCAACGTGATAACTCCGCTCGGCATACTTTCCAGAATGCTCTCGTTGTAATTCTTCATGTTCTGGACGTCATCGAAGAGCTTCGCGTTTTCCAGCGCTATGGCGATCTGGGACGTGAACGCCTTCAGGCGCGCCTCGTCCTGCACCGTGAAAGCCCCGCCATGCTTGTTCAGCACCTGTGTCGCGCCGATCGTCTTATGGTCCTTATTGATGACCGGCGTGCAGAGAATAGAGCGGGTAAAGAATCCAGTTCTTCTGTCAAACGCGGGATTGAACCGCAGATCCGCGTACGCATGCGGAATGTTCACGCTCATACCCGACGTGAAGACAGTCCCCGCTATGCCGACATGGTTCGGGAACCGAATCTGCGTCGCACCCAGGCCTTCGCCAACCTCGGTGTAAAGCTCGTTGGACTTCTCGTCGTTCAGAAACAGTGTCGAGCGCTCGGCGTCGAGCATCTTCGTAATGGTTCCGATCAGCTTTTGAAGCAGCGGCCCGAGCTTGATTTCCGTCGACATCTCGGAAACCGCCTGCAGCAACTCAAGCTGCTGCAGGCGGTCGCGCTCGATTTCTTCCGCCGTCCGGCGGCTCTCCAGAACGATCGCCGCCTGCTTAACCATCGTCTCGAGCAGTTCGAGATCACCGGGAGTGAATACGCCGACCTTCTTGTTGAGAAGTTCCGAGACGCCGATGATGTCGCCGGTCAGCGTACGGAGCGGCACACAAAGGATGTCCCGCGTGACGTATCCCGTCTTGGAATCCACATCAGGATTGAAGCGCTCGTCCTTGTATGCATCGGGAATGATGATGCCCTGGCCGCGGACAAATACGTATCCGGCTATTCCAAGGTGGTTCAGCATCCGCACTTCGCGGGTGACTTTTCCGGCGGCAACGCGCGTGTAGAGCTCGCGCGTCCGGGGATCGTTCAGAAAAATCGATCCCCGCTCGGCGCCGATGGCCGACACGGTGAGATTGACGAGCTCATCCAGCGCCTCGCCCAGTGTGCCGGCAACAGCAATGCTGTTGGACACATCGAGTAGAAGCTCGGCCAGGCGCGGCTTACGACGCGGCCGGGGACTCCGCTCGGTTGCTTTTCTTAATGATTTCATCCAGCGCTTCTAGCCTTTCGCGCAGCGATGCGATCGTTTGCTGTAGTTCCGCTTGTTCATGTTGGCGCCGAAGGTCATTCTCGCGAAGCTTTGCTTCAAAGGTCTCTTCCCTGAGGTCCAGTTCGTTTCTCATCTCGGCAATGCTCGCCCGCAACTGGCGGATTTCATCGTTCGCCGCCACAACCGCGTGCTGAACCCGATCTTCTTCGCCGGCGCGGACGCTCTGGAGCTGTTCGCGGAGCGCGACCACTGTCGCCCTCAGTTGGATGATCTCATCATTCGCCGCGCTCAGCGCTTTCTGTAGAGCATCTCCCTCGTGCATTACTGAAGCCCAAGCATGGAATTGCCGGAGTAAAAAGCGCCGGCCACCGATGCCAGTAGATAGCTGGTTATGGCGCCGCCAATCATGGCTTTCAGCCCGAGGCGCGCGATCTCCTGACGCCGCGAGGGAGCCAGCGGCGCGATGCCGCCGATCTGAATCGCTATCGACGCGAAGTTGGCGAATCCGCTCAAGGCATACGAAGCAATGAATATGGATCGCGGGTCGAGGGCCGCCGCTTCGCCCCGGGTGGCAGCAGACATCATGCCTGCCAGGTCCGCGTATGCAATGAACTCGGTCAGGATCAACTTCTCGCCGAGCAGCCGGCCCACTGCCAGGCAGTCCTGGACCGGCGTGCCCATCGCAAATGCAATCGGCCAGTGCAGCCATCCCAGGATAAGCTGCAGCGAGAGCTTCGTGTCGAGAGCCATAGGCCCCGCGCCGAGGTATGTCATATCCGCGACGACAACCGATCCAATCAGCACGGCCTGCGTAATCCTGACGGAAACGACTTTCCCGGTAGTGGTGAATAAAAACGGAAGCCACGCTCCAATCCCTACCAGGCCGATGAACCGGGCTGCGGCCGGCGGCAAAAGCCCCCTGGCTATTACATAAAGGATCGCGATGGCGCCCATCGACCACCAGACCGACATCATGTCGAGTTTTCCGGCTCGTTGAATAAAAGCCAGGCTCAGGACAGCGGCGATGACCATGGCGTTGAATTGAACGAGGCCCGTCGTGTCATGAAAGAAGTTCCCGATCCAGGACACGAACAGATTGGCCATCGCAATCAAGGCAACGAAGGAAATCAGCATGGCCGTAACGTTTATGGCGAGTTGCCACCCCACGGTGGAACCGTTCGCCGCCGCATCCAGAAGGTTTGCGTCTTCGGTTTCGGCATCCAGGCGGACTTCGCCCCGGGTAAGAGGGTCTCCGCGCTCGGGCACCATGACTTTCGCGATGATGAATGCGGCCGGAGCCGATAACAATGAGGCTGAAATCAGATGCGCCGCAATGTTCGGGAAGAATCCGGAAAGCATCAGGATGTACGCGCCGAGCACTCCGCCGGCCGTGTTTGCGAATCCCCCGACCATGATGGCCATGAGTTCCGATCGCGTCATTTTCTCCAGGTAGGGACGAACTACCAGCGGCGCCTCGGTCTGTCCTACGAAAATATTGGCCGAGTTTGAAAGCGCCTCCGCGCCGGAAACGCGCATGGTGCGGGCCATGATCTTTGCGAACAGCATGACAACCTTCTGCATCACGCCAAGGTAGTAAAGCACCGAGAGAAGCGCGCTGAAGAAGATGATGGTGGTGAGCACCTGAAACGCGAGGAAGAAACCGGGCACGGCGCCTGTGCGAACAGCGTTCTGGATGACGGGATCGTTCGATTCCGCGCCCAGCCGCCGGAGATACTCGCTCAAGGTAATTGGAACGGCTCCGGTCTGGTCCGAGCCGATTGAGTTGAAGACAAAGACAGTGCCTTCACGGCTGAAATTCAGCAGGGCGGTGAAAACGTCATTCAGGCCGAGAAAGAGGTTTGCCCCGGGCTCCCACCACAAGACCAGAAAGGCAAAAGTCATCTGCAGGGCGAGTCCCCAGGCCACGACGCGCCACGGAAAATGCTTCCGGTCTTCGGATAGAAGCCAGGCCATTCCGACGAAGAACAGGATCCCCGCAAGTGAAACGAAATTCTGTGAAGACATCGCCCTCCGGGATTTGGACAGTGAGTCCCAATTCCCCTCCTGTCTTAGGAGGGGTGTCTGCGCCGAAGGCGCAGACGGGGTGGTACGGAACGGCGCGAAGCCACCGTATCAATCGGTACGCTTCGCGAATATCTGTACGGTGGCTACGCATCGTATACACCACCCCGCCGTTCGCTGAAAAACGCGCGAACGGCACCCCTCCTAATCCAGGTGGGGAGTTTTCCCAAAAACCGCGGGAAATATATCAGAAGCCAATCTTTAGAGCGACTTGTAAGACGCGAGGGCTGCCTGCCGAGGAAATGGTACCGAACGAAGGCGTGCCCAGGATCGTGTCTGGAACGCCAAGCGGCGGCGTATTGGTCAGGTTGAATGCTTCCACGCGAAACTCGATGGTCGCGCGTTCGGTAAGGGTACTGACCTTGACCAAGGCGAGATCGGCGCTCCGAAACGCAGGCCCGCGCACGGGATTGCGAGACGAATTGCCGATCGTAAATTGCGGCGCGAATTGAAAGGCATCCGTGTTGAAGAAGCGCGCGGCCGTGCGTTGGCCGGCATTCAACTCCGCCGGACCAACACGATTGGGCCGCGGAGTTCCAAATCCCGCAAATGCGTTGAAGTCGGTTGCCTGCGTCACCGCAAGCGGAGTGCCCGACTGCAATGTAACGACACCGGCCAGCCGCCATCGGCGCGGAAGATCCCAGACGTAGCTGGAAACAAACGCATTCGGAATGTCGCCGGTCGAAACGTCGCGTTCGAGTTTTCTATTGAAGCTGTCGGCCACGGGATAGCCGGCAACGGGTCCGGTCAGCAACGTGGAGTCGAACACGGACGAAGCCTCGTCGATGAGTTTGGATCTCGTGTAGCTCACCAGAAACGCAAATCCGCTCGAAAACCGCCTTTCCAGTCGAACCTGCAGCGAGTGGTAATTGGTGTTTCCGACGTTTTGCCGGTAGAAACTCACCGCCGTAAATCGGGGAAACGGTTTCAGCAATTGCGCCCTCGTCACTGTCGGTCCACCGATTGACGACGAGCCCGGAATCCGGCCGAAGAATGGGTTGGGAACGCGGTCGAGCAACGACGGCCCGATAGCGAGCTGCCCGGCCGTCAATTGATTCACATTGGTATCGGGAATTCCCACACGCGTGATTTTCGACCCCGCATACCCGATCTCCAGCGACGTGTTCGGATCGAGTTCCCGTTGAACGGTCAGGTTCCACTGCTGCGCGTACCCGGAACCCAGGTCCCGATCCACGGTGAAAACGCCCTGCCCCAATCCTGCGTCCGGCGTCAGCGGAAGAGGCGCCACGTTCGGGCCGGCCGAAAGAATGAACGCCGGAGTGCGTCCGTCGGGGCTCGGCTGACTTATCGACTGAATGAACGGGAAATTCGGGGCGGTGAACGGCGTCGTTATTCCAGCCTGCTCGATAAACACAAGGCCGTAGCCCGACCGCAGGACCGTTCGTCCATCGAGCAGAAGCGCAACGCCCAGGCGCGGCCCGAAATCGGTTTTATGTAACTTCCGAGCTGCGCGCGGAATGCCATCCCGGCCCGCAAACGTGAGCTTCTCCGTCTTCAGGTCGAATACGGCAGACTGGTCGTTCTTCTCGGTTGACGGAAAATTGAGCGTGTAGCGCAAACCGGTATTGACGGTTAGCCGCCCAAACGGCTTCCAGGCGTGCTGAATGAAGAATTCCTGCGTGCGCGCGCGGGGCCGGACTTCATCGTGCTGCAGATCGATGGCAAAGTCTTCCACGTGCCCCAGAAGGAAACCGGCCAGTGCGGACCCCGATGCGCTGTCGGCCGGATCGGAAGTGGAACCATTCGTAAATCGAAACCTTCCCGTCGGCGATGACGGCTGGGTGATATCCAGGCGTTCCCAGCGAAAATCCAGGCCGGCTTTGATTGAGCGCCTGCCGGCGGAATGCGAAAGCACATCAAAGAACTGGACGACACTCGTACGGGAATCCGCGTTGGCGTTCGCCGAGGGCCCGAGCTGCTGATAGCCCGTGATGGTAAACGTGGGCAGCGTACGTTCGAAGGCGCCATTGACGGGAATCCCGCTGAGTCCGAGGCTCTCCAGCACAGGCGAGGCCAATTGCATCGCCCGCCGCTCGACATTTCGTGAGGTATAACCCAGCCTGGCCTGGTTCGCGAGCCGGCTGCTGAAAACACGAACGTAGTTGCCGGCGGCGGCGATTCCGTGGGTATGCGTCTTGCCAAGGGCGCCGGAAGCGATGCCACTGCCGTCCGGAAGCGGCATCGCGGGATCTGTCACATCGCGCTGTTCGGAGTATCTGAAGAACAGCCGGTCGGATCCGCCAAGCATATGATCCAGCCGGACATCGAATTGATCCTGATTTTGCCGCTCGTTTCCGACACGCACGTAGTTGTTTGCCGTGCCGGACAGGTTTGGTAACGGATAACGGTCGAGCAGCCAAAGCGCGACCCGATCCATTCGCGAAACAGGAATGACGTTGCCTGGAAACGGAACCCCGGCCGCCGGATCGACAATGCGGGGAACTCTGCCTGCGACAGGCTCCGTGAAAATTCCCTGCCGCTGGGTCAATGTCGGCACCGTCGACGTACGCACCTGTCCGAGGTTCTGCCGCGTTCCCTGGTAATCGGTGAAAAAGAACGTCCGGTTTATCGCGATCGGACCGCCCAGGACGAAGCCGAACTGGTTTCTTCTGAACTGGGGCTTGCGGCCCGGGGCAAAGAGATTCCGCGCGTTCAGACCTTCATGACGGAAGAAGTCGAACACCGTTCCGTGTAATTCATTCGTGCCGGACCGGGTGCTGAGGTTGATGACGCCCCCGTTGAAGCGGCCGAACTCCGCGGATGGGCTGTTGGTCTCCACTCTAAACGTCTCGATCGCGTCAATGATCGGGAAGAACGCCACCTGGCCCGGTTCCGGCTGAAGGACGGATATACCGTCGTAGAGATATTCGTTCGTTCGCGGCCGGCCGCCATTGATGCGCGGGAAAGCGGATCCCTCAGGCAGAGCTACTCCCGCGGACAGTGCGACCAGCGATACGAAGTTTCGGCCATTCAGCGGCAGGGCCGCGATTTTCTGATTCGTGATCACCTGGCCGAGACTGCCCGCCTCGGTTCGAAGTACGGGAGCTTCAGAGGCGACAGTAACCACCGAACTGATCTCGCCGACTTGCATATCCAGATCGATCCGTACCGTTTCGCCGACGGCAAGGCGGATTCCGGTACGCACCAGGGTTTCGAAACCCGGAGCCCCCGCAATCACGGTGTAGGAACCCGGGCGCAGATGGGCGACGCGATAGTATCCGCCGGCATCGGTCTCGGAGCTCACTCTTCGCTCGGTAGCCTCCTCGAGGACGATCACGGAGGCAGCGGGTATCGCCGCGCCGGACGGATCGATGACCATGCCGACCAGATCCGATTCACCAGCCTGTATGAAGCTGCCTGCGATCAATGCAAAGATTAGAAGAGTCGATGTCATTGCTGGGCTATATTTAAAACCTGAACAAACTGTGGGCGTGAGGCTTTAGCCCCGCGCCCACGGTTAAGGCCGACACTACCCTCGGCTGCGGCATGATATGCGAAGGCTCGGCCTTCGCGCGCCGATTTTGGCTAAATTCGTCTGCGAGCGGAAGTCAGTGGCAGTCATCGCAGCAGGTTTGGCCGCGCAGTCCATCGAGGCCTTCCTTTCCGATAATCGGAATCATAGCCAACGCGGCAACGGGGTCGGACCACCACTACCCAAGGACCGCGTTCAGGAGAAGTCCCCCGAGCAGAATGGCGGACAGGTAAGCGCAGATGTCGGTCTGGCGGGCGTCCGCGTGGAGCGCGCGGCTGCTGATATTGGCCGCCACCCGGCGCTTCGCCCGGGCTAACGCCGGCATGATAACGAGAGAAAGCGCCGCCAGGACCATGCCTCCATAGCTCACTTCCGGCGATTCTCTCCGAACCAACGAGGCGACTGCGTCATAGGCCACGTACGCAGCAAGGACGAGAAATGAAATGCCGACAAGCTTGAGAGCCCGCGCCTCGATTTGCTCGCGCCGGCCCGGATCGCTATCGCGGTGAAGCCTCCACATCAGGACCATGCCCGAAGACACTTCGATCACGGAATCGAAGCCAAAACCAACCAGCGCAATGCTTCCGGCGAGCAAACCGAAGCCAACAGCGATGACTGCTTCCAGGCTGTTCCAGCCGACCGTCAGGTATTCCAGATTGCGGCCCTGTGTGATCGCGATGGCCCGCGCGTCTTCTGTCACGGCGTCCTCCGATCAGTCGCCGGTCGGCGACGGCGCCTCGCCATTCACGGGGTATTCCGCCGTTTCACGAACCGGAACGCTTCCGCGCCCGTATTTAAGGTATAGCGGCGGTATGACGACCATGTTCAGGAACGTCGATGTGACAATGCCCCCCAGAATCACAACAGCCATGGGCTGCTGAATTTCCTTCCCGGGCTCGCCCACGCCCAGCGCCAGGGGAATAAGACCGACGCCGGTTACGAGAGCCGTCATCAGGATTGGACTGAGGCGTTCGAGCGACCCCTGCACGATGGCCTCGCGAAAACCGACATTCTCTTCATGGATCAGATGCTGATAGTGCGTGATCAGCATAATTCCGTTCCGCGTGGCGATTCCAAACAAAGTAATGAACCCGATGAGGGACGCGATAGACAGCGTGCCGCCCGACACGAAGACCATGATCACGCCGCCGATCAATGCCAGCGGGAGATTGACCATGACGAGCAGCGCAAGCCGGATCGAACCCAACGCCAGGTACAGCAGCAGGGCAATTCCGGCGATGGTCACGAACGACATGATCGTGATCTGCCGCGCCGCCGCCTCCTGTGCTTCAAACTGGCCGCCGTACTCGACGAAGTAGCCTTCAGGCAGCGCGACGCTGCGTCCGATATGGTCGCGGATCTCGTCGATTACCGAGCCGAGGTCCCGGTTCGAGACGTTTGCCTGCACGATGATTCGCCGCTGCACGTTTTCGCGATTGATCGTGTTGGGACCCTGATCCACGCGGACTTCCGCAACCTGGCTGATCGGCACCTTGGCTCCAACGGGCGTGTCGATGAGCGTCGAAGCGATCGCCTCCACCGATCTTCGCGACGCGTCATCAAACCGCACGATCAGGTCGTATGTCCTCTGGTTCTCCAAAACCTGGGAGACAGCCTCGCCATTGAAGGCGACATCCACAGTCTCGGCCAGATCCGC
Organism: Candidatus Sulfopaludibacter sp. SbA3; assembly: GCA_945865815.1. Lineage (GTDB taxonomy): Bacteria > Acidobacteriota > Terriglobia > 20CM-2-55-15 > 20CM-2-55-15 > CAMBFR01. The sequence continues at coordinate 49,307 of CAMBFR010000011.1, read as the reverse complement.
CGCGCGAAGACCAAGAGCCGCCGACGCCTGGCGGTCGATGTTCACCTGCACCTGCGGGACGCCGACCTGCGGCTCCACCAGCAGATCCACGACACCGGGAACCGTTTCCATCGCAGCGCGAATTTCTTCCGCCTTGTTCCGCAGGGTCACCAGATCGGGCCCGAAAAGCTTGATGGCGATCTGCGCCCGCGTACCCGACAGCAGGTGATCGATACGATGCGAGATCGGCTGTCCGACTTCCGAGACAACGCCCGGAATCTGGGACAGGTTCTGCCGCACTTCATCCATCACAGCCGTGTGCGGCCGATCGAGGATTTCGGTGACGACCTCGATTTCACTCATGTTGACGCCCGCCGCGTGTTCATCCAATTCCGCGCGGCCGGTACGCCGTGTTGTGGAAACAACCTCCGGAGTGCGATGAACCGTTTCTTCAACCGTTCTGCCGATGCGATTCGACTCCTCCAGCGACGTCCCGGGAGGCAATGTGATGTTGATATTCATCGCGCCTTCATTGAAAGGCGGCAAAAACTCACGGCCCATGAGGGGGACGAGCATCACCGCGATTATCAGCATGGCAACGGAAGCGATGATGATTTCCGATGGATGCCGCAGGGTCCAATCCAGGGTCCTGGAATAGCGCCTCTTGAGCCACCCGACAAGAGCTGAATCCGCATCCTTGTGGATCACCTTCGATCGGCCAAGCATGTAGTAGCACAATGCCGGAGTGACGGTCAGGGCCACCACCAACGAAGCGGTGATCGAGGCAATGTAAGCAAACGCCAGAGGCGCAAACATCCGTCCCTCGAAACCACCAAGACTGAACAGAGGCAGGAACACCAGAACGATGATCAGGGTGGCGAAGACGATCGAGCTTCGAATCTCGCTCGATGCCTTATAGATGACCGTCGACACGGGCTGAGGCTTGCTGGATTGCGCGTTTTGCTTCAATCGGCGAAACACATTTTCGACGTCGACAATGGCGTCGTCGACCAGTTCCCCTATCGCAATAGCCAGCCCGCCGAGGGTCATCGTGTTGATGCTGATCCCGAAATAGGTCATCGTGATGATGGCCGATATCAGCGAAAGCGGAATGGCCGTAAGGCTGATGAAAGTGGTCCGGAAATTCCAGAGGAACAGGAACAGAACGACCGCAACCAGCACTCCGCCTTCAAGGAGCGCGCGCTGAATGTTGTCGATGGCGCGTTCGATGAAGGAAGCCTGCTGGAATGCCCTGGTCTCGATCGTCACATCGCCCGGCAGCGTCGGCGTCAGCGCCGCCAGCGCCGCTTCGATCTGCTGCGTGACTTCAAGCGTGTTCGCATTGGGCTGCTTCTGGATGGTTGCCACGACGGTCGAATCCATATTGAAGCTGCCGTCGCCGCGCTTCAGCGCCGCCCCGAGTTGAACCGTTGCGATGTTCTTTACGAGAATGGGTGTGCCGTCTTTTACGGCAACCACGGAATTTGCCAGGTCGTCGAGGCTGTTCACGCGGCCGCGCGCGCGAATGAGGTATTCCTCGGAAGGCCGCTCCAGAAAGCCGCCTGAAGAATTTGCATTGGCGTCGCCGACGGCTTCCACTACCTGCTTCAGTGTCAGGTTGTAGTCCCGCAGCCTGGCCGGATTCACGAGCACCTGATACTGCCTGGTCTCGCCGCCGATGATCATCACCTGCGACACACCGGCGACACCGAGGAGGCGCGGACGCACCACCCAGTCCGCAAGCGAACGCAGTTCCATCGCCGACGTCGTTCGCCGGCTCATCGAAATGAGCATGATTTCACCCATCGTCGAGGAGATCGGGCCCAGCACGGGCGGCCGGATGCCCAGCGGGAGCCGAACCTGGCCAAGCTTTTCGGTCACAAGCTGACGCGCGCGATAGATGTCGGTGCCCAGGGTGAATTCAACAAAGACGATTGAAATACCGGCCGCCGAATTCGACCTCACCCGGAACACGCCGGCGGTGCCATTCATCACGGCCTCGATCGGCAGGCTTACCAGCGCCTCGACTTCCTCCGGCGCCATTCCGTGCGATTCGGTAAGGATCGTGACTGTCGGGGCCGTCAGATCCGGAAACACATCCACCGGCGCGCGAAGAGCAACCAAACCGCCGTAGATCAGCAGAATGACCGCGGCAACCACGACGATGAGGCGCTGCCGGATGGACCATTGAATAATCTGGTTCAACATTTCCTGCTCCTAGACTTCGTGTGAGTGGGCCCCGGCGTCCGCGGGCCGAAGTTCCTGCAGCTTCAATTGGTATGCTCCCTGCGTGACGACGCGCTCGCCCGGCTTTATGCCGGAGATGATCGCGACTTTCGAGCCGTATTCGTCGCCCACGACGACATTGCGGCGCTCGAATTCTTCGCCGGACCGCAGAACGTAGACGATTTTCTGGCCCTCGTTATCGACGATCGATTCCCTGGGCACCAGAAGCACCGCCGTCTTCGCGCCTCCATCGAGCTGTACGTTCGCCTGCATGCCCACGCGCAGTTCGCCGGACCTGTTGTTCACTTCAAAAACAGCCGTTGCCGCGCGCGTCTGCTCGTCGACGATGGCGCCGATATTGACCAGCCGTCCGGTAAATTCCTTTTCCGGAAAAGCCGTGGTGGTGAACCTGGCTCCCATGTTGCTGTTGAGCCGGCCGAGATCCTTTTCGAAGACCGGCGCTTCAACCCAGACTGTATCGAGCGCAATGATCTCGATGATTGCTTCACCGGGCGCCACCTGTTCGCCTGCCGATTTGGCGACGTTCACGATTGTTCCGGCGATCGGCGCGCGGACTTCGTAGGACGCCGCTCCGGAAACAGCAGGAACCCGAAGCGCCTTCAATTGCTCCTGAACCGCAGCCAGTTGAGATTCCATTGCCTTTCGATGGAGCTCGTCCTGTTCGAGCGCTTTCTGTGAATACGCTTTTTTCTCGTACAGCCGTTCCGCGCGTTCGTGGTCGTGGACGGCCTCATCGAACCTCGCTTGCGCTTCGACTTCGAGTTGGGCCAGGCGCCGCACTTCGGCATCAATGCGGGTATTTTCAATGCGAATCTGTGCGGCCTCGGCAGCCGTGGAAGTCTGGAGAAGCACCGCCAGCAACTGTCCGCGATCCACCTGCTGCCCGATGCGCGGCATCGTTCCGCTCTGTATGATGCCGCTCACCGGCGGCGCCACGATGGCGCGGTTCGATGGAACCGCCACCACCCGGCCGACCGACTGTATCTGTGGCGCCAGCTCAGCCTCTTCCGCCTCAGCCAGTTTGAGCTTGATCAGCCACTGCTGTTCCATAAGGAATGTGACGAGGCCGGTCGTGTCCGCGGCCGCAGGCGCCGCCTCGGCCACTTCCTCGTCGGGTTCGCGGAACACAAAAAAGGCGACTAACGCGACGGCAAGCGCCGCTATGACCAGCGCCGCCCAACGGCTCGAGTTGCTGCTTGGTTGATTCATGGCTGGATCTCCCTTCCAACGGCTAGTTCGAGATCGATAAGACTCGATCGATATTCAAAGAGTTTTTGGAAATACTGCTGGCGCACTTCGGCGCGCGTTCGTTGTGATTCGAGGAAAGGCAGCAGGTCCGTGCCGCCTTCTTCATAAGCAGCCAACGCGATGGTCCTGGATTCATCGGCCTGTCCCAACAGCTCGTCGCGAAACGTCCGGACTTGCTGCTGCGCGGTCTGAAACGCTTCGTACGCGGCTTCAACTTCAGCCAGGGCCCGGTTCTGCGCGAGCTTCAGCTGGGCCTGCGCGGCCTTCACATCGGATTCCGCCCTCGCGATGCCGGCCTCGTTGCGATCGCGAAGCTGAAGCGGAATGACGACGCCAAACAAAAGCGTGTTGTCCGCGGCGGCACGCTTGTATCCGAAGAAGGGCCGCAGGTCCGGGCGCGCTCGCGCATTTTCGAGGGCCACTCTTTCATTGGCCGCGGCAACTTCACGCGCCGCGGCCTGCACATCCGCCCGCTCGGTCAGGGCAAGCCGGCGCAGCGATTCGACAGCGGGTTCTGCCGCCGCAAATTCCAGATCGCCGGCGATGTTCTGCCTGGCAAATGTAGACTCACCGAGCCGTTCCAGAAGCCGAATAGTGGCCTGACGCAGGTTCAGGTCCGCCTGCCTCAAAGCCGATTCGAACTTCATGCGCTCGAGACGCACTTTGATCAGGTCGGACTCGGGAATTGCGCCTTCCTCGAAACGAACCTGATTGAACTGAACGAGCTGCGCAAACGTCTGGCTGTTCTCGGCGGCAACTTCGAGGTTATAGCGCGCCAGCACGGCCTCAAAGTAAAGCCGCTTTGCTGCCGCTATGCCCCGGCGCATGACGTCGGCAAACTGCGCTTCAGCGACGGAAACAGTAAGATCCGCGACCCGCACGCGCAATTCGCGCTTTCCCCCAAGTTCAATGGTTTCGGAATACGACGTCGCCACCTCGTATACCTTGCTGAACGGCGTCGGGCCGCTGAACGCAAAGTTCTCCGCGGTAACCGTGACACCCGGGTTCGGCCGCAGGGGAGCCGCAATCTGATCGGCCCGCACGCGCTCGAGCCGGTATCGCGCGGCTTCCAGTTCGAGATTCTTTTCAACATAGAGCCCGACCACCCGCTCCAGCGTCAACGGAGCAGCGGATTCCTGACTGTGCGCCCAAACACCGGATACCGACATCAGTACGCATAAAAACATCAGTTTCTTGATCACGGTATCCTCACTCTACTTTGAAGTCGCTCAACGGGAACCGCTCGTCGAGCTTGGTGTTCTTGATATGAAATTCGATATCGTAATTGCCGGGTCTTGGAATGGCGACCTCGGCAACGTAAATTCCGGTTATTTTTCCCACAAGCGCCACAACCTGCATGGCCGATTCGGCCGATCCCTGAGGCCTCACAGCGAGCGTGACCTCGGCTTGCTCGACGGGACTTCCATCGGAAAGATCCGTCAGGTGAATCCGGAACTGACTAGGTTTTCCGCTTTGAAGTGGTTCGTATTCGAAGAAATTTTCAACCCTGGCTGTGAATTCCGTACGCGCGATTGCCTCAGGTTCTTCCTCGGCCACGGCCACGGGCGCTTCGGCTGGATCGGCGTTGGAGCAACCGTGAATAGCAATCGTCGAAAGTAACAAGAGCAACAAGACTGATAAGAACCGGAAATAGACTTTGTCCATATACGCTCACGATAGTTTTAGACACAAATATAGTGGAAGGTTACGGAGTAACCCGGAATGGCAGGCTTAAACGGGAGGTGAGCGAGGAACCAACGCTATTCGAGAAGGCGGATCGTGCGCGCGCGGATCGTCCACCACGGCGAACCCGGAACAGCCCTTGGAAGGTGAGATCACCAAAGGCTCCTCGACGACAACAAAAACGCCCTCGATGAAACAGGGCGCCATCATCGCGAGAACGTCGACCGGACGAGAATCCTGATCGGCGCCGTGGTCGATGGTTTCGCCATCGTGCTCTGCGTGCGGCAGCTCCGGGAAATGCGCATGTATGGTCGACGACTCGTTTTCGTGGTCGTCCGCCTCATGCACATGGAACAGCGGTGCGTAAACTATTGCCAGCAGCAGGGATATAAAGGCGCTGCAGGCAGTGATCCGTCGCATGGCGTTTATTCTGATTGACGCCATGGACCGAGTCAACACTTCACTTGAGCCGCGATAATTTTGGGAGTAGGTTATGTCGAAATGAATCGACGGTCGTTTCTGGCGGTCATAGTTACAGTCTTCGCCACGGTCCTGGCGGGCCTGTGGTTCAGCACGGGAACGCAGACCACTGTCGAAACCCTCCCGGCACGGCTCTCGGATCAGGAATTCTGGCAGCTTGTCACCGATTTTTCGGAGCCGAACGGATATTTCAGATCCGACAATTTGTTGTCGAATGAGATCTGGTTCCAATACGTGCTTCCCGAGTTGACCGCGACTGCGCAGACCAACCGCGTGTATCTCGGCGTTGGCCCCGAACAGAACTTCACCTACATAACCGCGCTGAAACCCAAAATGGTATTCATCTTCGACATCCGGCGTGGAAACCTCGATCTGCAGTTGATGTATAAGGCGCTGTTCGAGCTTTCGAAGGATCGCGCGGACTTCGTGTCGCGTCTTTTCTCGATAGAGCGTCCTGAAGGACTGGGGCCGGACTCGACGATCCAGGAGATCTTTGATGCGTACCTGGCCTCCCAATCAAGCAAATCCCTATACAAGGCAAATCTCGAAGCCATTAGAGATCATCTTGCGAAAGCACACTCGCTGCCGCTCCCGCAGGAGGACCTGGACGGCATCGACTACGTCTATAACAATTTTTACGAATTTGGACCGCGTATCAACTATTCCTCCAGCCGCGGAAACGGATTCGGTGGCTTCGGGGGGTTTGGCCGCGTCACTTATTCGGGCCTCATGACAGCCGATGACGGACAGGGAAAGACGCGGAGCTTTCTCGCCACCGAAGAAAACTTCTCGTTCATGAAGGATCTCGAGTCGAAGAACCTGCTGGTACCCATCGTGGGCGACTTCAGCGGCCCCAGGGCAATACGGTCCGTCGCCGGGTACCTGCGCGAAAAGGGGGCAACCGTGTCGGCGTTCTACCTGTCGAACGTCGAGCAATACCTCCAGCAGAACGGCATCTGGAACCAATTCTGCCGGAATGTAAGAGCGCTTCCGCTCGATGCAAGCAGCACCTTCATCCGCTCCGCCCGCGACCGCAAGTTCGGTTTTGGGAGAGGCCTGAACTCGGAGCTCGGGAACATGTATCGCGACACGCTCGCCTGCACACTCGCCGGCCGCTGAAATGAGAGGCTAACGGTGGACTCATTTTTCATCTTCATCGAGAGGGGCGCTTTCAGCACGTTCCTGCGGGAGTCGCCGTCGATATTTGTGTTCCCGACGATGCTCATCTTTCACACGGTAGGCATGGGATTCCTCGCAGGAACAAATATCGCCATCGATTTGCGGCTCCTCGGCTTCGCGTCGGGCATGCGGATCGGGCCGATGCAGAAATTCTATCCGGTGATGTGGGCCGGATTTGTCATGAATGCCGTGTCGGGCATTCTGCTCCTGATCGCGTATCCGACGAAGGCGCTCACGAACTGGGTGTTTTACGTGAAGCTTGCTGCGATCACCATCGCAATGATCGAAATGTGGATGATCAAAAGGCGCGTATTCGACGATCCATTCGTGGATAAGAATCCGGTGGGACGGAACGTACGCAGACTCGCCGCAACATCGCTGGTTTTGTGGCTGGGAGCGATCACAGCCGGCCGGCTGCTCGCGTACACGTACGCGACTTTGATGACTCCGGAGTAACCATGGAAGCCCTGCTGACATCGCTTCGACTCTGGCTTGAAAGCACGGCGCTCTCTTCGTTCGTCCGCGACAATGGGCAGTGGGTGTGGCCCATCAGCGAGAGCATTCACTTCATCGGGCTATCGATGTTGATCGGCACGGTTGGCCTGTTCGATCTTCGCATGCTGGGGATGGCCAGGGACCTGTCGCTGCCCGGCCTGCACCGGCTCATCAAGTGGGGAATCGCGGGATACATGCTGAATGTACTCACAGGAGTCCTCTTCTTCACCGCGTATCCTTTTCAATACATGTACAACGCGGCGTTCTGGTGGAAGCTTGTGTTCATGGGCTGCGCCGGAATCAATGTCATGCTCTTCTATACGACGGTCTACCACCGGATTCGAGTCCTCGAACCTGGAGACGACGCCCCGCCGGCGGCCAGGACCATGGCCGCTGTCTCGCTTGTTTGCTGGATTGGCGTCATGACGTGCGGCCGCCTGCTGACGTTCTTCCGGCCCTGAAAACAGCTGTGATAGTATCGGCTGCCATGAGCCGAAAATCAGTTCCCGCCATTGCACGGTACCTTTTTCTTGCGGCGCTGATCCTTGCCGCAACCATCGCAAACGCACAATCGGTTCCGGCCGAACTCAGCGATCGCGAATTCTGGCAGCTCATCGCGGATTTCTCCGAACCGGACGGCTTCTTCAGGAGCGACAATCTGCTCTCGAACGAAGTCTTCTTTCAGTACGTCCTTCCCGACTTGACACGCACAGCCAAAACCGATCGCGTTTACCTCGGGGTGGGGCCGGAGCAGAACTTCACGTACATGACGGCGCTGAAGCCGAAGATGGCGTTCATCTTCGATATTCGGCGGGGCAATATGCACGTCCACCTGATGTACAAGGCGCTGTTTGAATTGTCGGCGGATCGGGCGGATTTCGTGGCGCGGCTTTTCGCAAGGAAACGTCCGGACGGACTCGGGGCGCAGTCCACGGCAACTGAGATCTTCGACGCCATCGCCAAGGCCGCACCCAGCGAGTCGCTCTACTCGGCAAACCTGAGCGCAATTCTTGAGGACCTCACGGCAACCCACAGCCTGCCGCTTTCCGCCGCTGACATTCGCGGCATCGAATACGTTTACCGCACTTTCACGCGGTTCGGGTCCGACATTAATTACTCGTCGAGCACCGGTGGTTTCGGCGGAAACCGCGTGACCTACGCCGAACTGATGACGGCAACCGATGAAATGGGCCGCTCGCGCAGCTACCTGGCCAGCGAAGAAAATTTCGTGTTTCTGAAAGATCTTGAAAAGAAGAATTTGGTCGTGCCCCTGGTCGGCAACTTTGCCGGACCGAAGGCGATCCGCGCCGTGGGTCAATACCTGAAGGACAAGAAGGCCATGGTGTCGGCCTTCTATCTCTCCAACGTCGAACAGTTCCTCCGGCAGGACGGCATCTGGAACAATTTCTGCGGAAACGCTTCCGCGCTCCCCCTTGATGAGACGAGCATGTTCATACGCTCGATTCGCGGAGGCAGATTCGGCAATGGCGCAGGATTGAATTCGGATTTCGGAAATATGCTCGAAGACCTGAGTGAATGCGCGGCGGGCGCGCGCTGAACCTCGATGAACGCGGACTGCTAATAACCCCACTCCTCATGCCGCACGGGCAGCCGGTTTAACTCGGCGCGGTAAAATCGCCACTGCGGCATGAACTGATTCATCAAGTCCACGAAACGGGCGCTGTGCGTGGACTCCAGCAGGTGGATCATTTCATGCACCAGGATGTATTCGAGGCATTGCGGCGGTTTCCTGGCCAGCTCCGTATTGAGCCGTATGCTTCCGGACCCAGGGCGGCAGCCACCCCATTTCGTTTTCATCCTTTGCGTAAAGAATCGGTTCACCTTGACGCCGATGAGGGGCTCCCACCTGGCGATCAATGGTGGAACGGCCCGCTTGAGCTGCTCCCGATACCATTCTTCGAGAATGGCCTGCTTCTTTTCATTGCCCGGGCCCTGGCGCACCCGCAGATGAATCTTCTTATGCCTGAGCTCGACGGCGGGCGCGGCATCGCTTTCCTTCACTTCAAGCAGGTAACGTTTTCCCCACACGTAATGGCTCTCACGATCGAGATACTCGCGGGGCGTTTCGCGCTCCTGCCCTCGCAGCTTGTTCTGCTGTTGCCTGATCCAGCCGAGTTTCGAAATGGCAAAGACGCGAATGGCCGCGAGACTCATCCGCAGCGGAGCGGAGATTCGCACTCGCCCGGCGGGAGGATAGACGCTTAAGTGAACGTTCTTGATGTCCTTTTTTACCACCTCGACGGAAATTTCACCCAGCCCGATCTTCGTAGACATCAGTATTCGCTCTGCGCTTTAAGGATCAGGAAGATGCGTTCCACCTGAACCTCATCGTGCAATACCTCATACAACGCCCCTTTTATGACTTGCTCGCGAGTTTGGACTCCGCGCCACCCGTCAGGCCGGACCTTCTTAACGGCATCGTCAATCTTGATGGCCAGTTCTTCGTTCTGATTCAGGTTGTTGTATAAAGCGCGGCGGCCCGGTGTATTCAGTCGCTCCGGTGTGTCTTCGGCGTGGCCTGCCTCCACTTTCCTGGCCAGCTCGGCGATCCGTTTCAAGTATTCCTCATACTCGATTGCCTTCGCTTTCCGGGCGGCGATGATTTCGTCGAGAAGGGCGGACATGTTCTCGAAATAGGCGGGGTCGTTCAGGTGTTCCTTGATGATCTTGCTGCGGACATTGTTCTCGATAGTCTCGGCTATGGCGTTCTTGTTTCCCTTCAAGCCGCCGAGCTGCGCTGCGATCACGCCGGCAATGCCGGTCTTCACGATCAGATCCAGCAGGCTCATGTTGTCGAAGGGCGAAATCTTCCTGGGCTCACTGGCTTCGATGTAGGTGTCGATGAGGTGCCGCATATCGGCCTCGTAAGCCTTCAGGTCGAGGCTCTCGCCGCTGGCTTTGCGGATGATCTCGCGAACGTTCAGGTAATGGTCCAGTAGCTGCTTGATTCGGATGATCTCGGCGCTTTGGTATCCGGCGGCTTCCAGTTCATCGGCGATGTTGGCGTAGGCGCGCACCAGCGCCACCGTGGCCTTGTAGAGCGCGGCCCTGTGCGGTTCGCGTTCCTTGAGATCTTCGGGAATCTCTGTGTTGCCGCAGAAGTAATGGATGTGTTCCAACTCTCCCTTTGGCGGCTCCACCGGCTCGCACAGCAACGCCAGGGTTTCGAGCGCGTTGTCGAGGCGTTCCTTCCCTTTCCGGAGGCGATCCTGCAGCAGCACCTCGGGGGCGGCCCCGCCCGCGCTCTGATCCAGCTCTGAGGTGTATACAGCCATGGCGTTCTCGACCTTCTTGAACAAGTCCTTGTAGTCCACGACGTAACCGAAGTCCTTGTCGTCGCCGTCCAGCCGGTTGGTGCGGCAGATCGCCTGGAACAGGCCGTGGTCCTGCATGGACTTGTCGATGTAGAGATAGGTGCAGGGCGGGGCGTCGAAGCCGGTGAGCAACTTGTCCACCACGACGAGAAGCTTCATGTTGGCGGGCTCCTTCGTGAACAGGGCCTTCGCGCGCTCCTCGTAGGTCTCTGTCTTTGTCATGCCGGGCCTGGCCTCGACGTCCTTCAGCAGCTCGGTGTAGGTGTTGTACAGGAACTGCTTGTCGGTTTCCGTGTTCGCGCCTGTTTCTTCTTTGGTCACGTCTTGTGCCTGGGGATTGTAGGAGGTCACGACGGCGCACTTGTCCTTGAATCGCGTTTTCTGGAAGAGGGTGAAATACTTGCACGCCTCGTAGATGCTGGAGGCCACCAGGATGGCATTGCCCCTTTCGCTGGAAAGCCGGGGTTTGATGTTGAAGTCGAAGACGATGTCACTCACCAGCCGGTCCATGCGGGACTTCGAGCTGAGGACCTTCTGCATCGTGCCCCACTGCTTCTTCAGCTCGTCTTTCTGCCAGTCGTTGAGCCCTCGGGTCTTGGCCTCAAACCACGCGTCGATCTTGTCCTCGGAGCCCAGTTGCTGATCGATGTCGCGCGCCTCATAGACGAGGTCGAGCACCACGCCGTCTTCCACGCCCTCACTGAACTTGTAAGTGTGGATGTAGCCGCCAAAGACTTCCAGGCTGGTAGCCTTGTCCTGCTTGAGCAACGGCGTGCCGGTGAAGCCGATGAACACGGCGTTGGGCATCATGGCTTTCATCACCCGGTGCAGTTTGCCGGTCTGCGTGCGGTGACATTCGTCCACGAAAACAAAGACCTCGCCCGCTGTCTGGGTGGGCTGCGCTTCCAGTTCCTTGATGAAAGCGTCGAAGTCGTCCACATCCCGCTTGCCGAATTTATGAACCAGGGAGCACAGCAGGCGAGGGGTCGCCTGCGCCAACTGCTTCATCAAGTCCCGCCCGCTGCTGGTGCGCTGGATCGGCTCGCCCGCTTCGGTGAAGACCCGTTCGATCTGTTTGTCCAGTTCGTCGCGGTCCGTGATGATGGCAACGCGGGCATTGGCGTTGTTCTCCAGAATCCACTTCGCCAGGAACACCATCACGATGCTCTTGCCGCTCCCCTGCGTGTGCCAGATGATTCCGCCTTTGCGCTCCCGCGCATGTTTTTGAGCGGCCTTGACGCCGAAGTACTGGTGAACGCGGGGCAGCTTCTTCACGCCTCCGTCGAAAAGCACAAAATCGTGCATCATCTCGATCAGCCGATGTTTGGCGCACATCTTGAGCAGATACTTGTCCAGCTTGAATCGGCTGTTGTCCTGTTCATCTTCTTTCCACTTCAGGAAATACTTTTCAGGCGTGCCTATGGTTCCGTATTGCAGTCCCTCGGAGTCGTTTCCAGCGAAGATGAACTGCACGGTGCTGAAGAACCACTCATTGAACTCGGGTTGCTGGTTGGAAAGGTTTTGGCGGATGCCGTCGCCGATTGAAACGCGGCTGTTCTTCAACTCGAGCACGCCGACGGCAATGCCGTTCACATACAGGACGAGGTCGGGCCGCCGCTCGTGGTTCCCCTTGAGCGTCACCTCCTCGGCGATGGCAAAGTCGTTCTGGTCCGGTTCCTGCCAGTTAATGAGGTGAACGGTGTCCGTCACCTTGCCGGCCTCGGTCTTCACCGGAACGCCGTAACGCAGCAGGCCGTAAACCGCCTGGTTGTTCCCGTATAGGCCTCGACTGTGTTTGTCCGCTTCGGCGCAGAGCAGGCCGATGGCCCTGTTCACTTGTGCCGCGCTGTAGCCGCTTCGGATCAAAAAGGGCGTCAGCAGGTGCGTTTCGATGTTCGTGTTGCCGTCGCGTTCGGTCCAGTCGCCCAGGTAACGGTATTTGAGCTCATCGCGGAAGAGCTTGATGACGCGGTTCTGAGTGGCGCGTTCGGGTTGGCCGATATTCATATCCCTCGAATCCTTCCAGGAAAGCAGGTTCTGCATCATGCCCCGCCTGAGCCGGTCATATCAACTATAGGAAGGACTGGAAGTCGCCAAATCGGCGTTTCTGCGACCTTTCTTTCGCCGTTTGTCGCGACAAATAGACAAGAGCCAATGCTCACTCAATCGTTTACGAATGGAACAAGACCTGCATTTGACGCGGGTCATGCCGTGCGTCCTGCAGGTTGGTCCATACCGGTTCGTCTTCTTCAGTTCGGATCAAGACGAACCGGTCCACATCCATGTAAAGCGCGATCGGCAGATCGCGAAGTTCTGGCTGAAGCCTGTAACGCTGGAAACGAACGACGGGTTCAGACAGCATGAACTGGACCGCATCGCCCGTCTCCTGGCGCAATATGAGACAATGCTCGTCGAGGCTTGGCATGACTACTTTGACTTTTCAAAATGAACCGAAAGCTCTGAAAATCGCCATCCGCAGCGAGAAATTGATTGTCGATTTCGTCGATGGCCGGACTCTTGCAGTGCCTTTGGAATGGTATCCACGCCTCGCACAGGCCGGGCGCAAAGAACAGCGGAACTGGACTCTTCTGGGCAAAGGCTACGCCATCGAGTGGCCCGACCTCGACGAACATATCGGAGTCCAAGGCCTTCTGGCAGGAAACCGAAGCGGTGAAAGCCGGAAGTCATTCGAGCGCTGGTTGTCGGCGCGCCCGCCCCGACGGTAAGAAGCGAATCCCATCGCTAAACTGGAACGCCTTTGTAGTCAGGGCTCATGACGCTGCTTCAAGAACTCTCGTTTGCGTCGATCGACATGATCGCGGGATTCCTCCGGCGTAAGACTCTGGACGCGGCCGCTCTTGAAGTCGTCGTACCGGCGGTCAAGAATCTTGCGGACGTCATCCAGGTCATCGAAATAGCTGTCAATCACCTGTTCGAGGATGTCTGTCTTGTCACGACCCATACTGGCGGCAAGTGCAGCGATCTTTGCTTCCTGATCGGATTTGATTTCGAGGCTCATATTGGCCCTTACGCTAGCCCGAAGGGGCAAGCAACATCAAGATCCCGTAGTGGTCTACTTCACGACCTCCCAATGACCGCCCTTGGCCGGGCCAACCCTCTTCAGTTGTCCCATTCGCTTCAGAGTGGCGATATTTTGCTCGATCTTACGCTCGGAAATTCCGACGATCTCCGCCAGATCGGGTGCAGCCATCATAGGATGCTGGAACAGCAGCTCCAGTATGCTTTGCTGGTTGGCCGTCAGTTTTTTCCCCGACCTTTTTCCCCGACCTTTTTCCCCGACCCCTTCCCCGACATTTTCACCCCGATTCAAGACCTCCCAGCGGCCTCCCTTTGCCGGACCGACGCGGCCGATGACCTCCGCTTTCCGGAGCCGCCGGAGCTGCAATTCCACGCCCCGTGCTGTCCTGCCAAGGCGTTGGGCGATCTCAGGGATCGTGATGTCCGGCTGCTCCTGCATCAGCGCGACAATGAAATCGCCAGTTTTCCCCGAAGTTTTCCCCGAAGTTTTCCCCGAAGTTTCTACCGAACTGTTGACGGGGGAACGGCCGTCGCGCCAGATGGTCAGCTTGATGCCGTCCGTGACAGCGAAGGCCGGCTTCCGGAGCCCGGCCTCGCGGCACCGGCGGAACATGTCGCCGATGCCGGTGCCCAGGCGTTCGATGTACTGGGTCAGATACATCGGCTCGGCGACCAGCGGATTGTGTGGCACCGATCCGTGCGGCTTAAGCAGGCGCGCGAGCGGCAACGACGCCGGCAGACCGCCGGGATTCCAAATCTCGAGGCGGTCGGCGAACAGCATCACTTGAACGCTTCCGCTGCTTGCGTAATCGCGGTGGGCCACCGCGTTGACAATGCCCTCGGCCACCACTTCGCGGGGGATCTCGTACGCTACCGGCGCCTTCGCACCGCCGGCGCGGGTACCGACGCGAAGCGCCAGCTTCGACATCACGAAGTCCACGGCCTGATCCACAAGGGCGAAGACCGTGCCCTTGTAGACCTGGTACGAAGGAATCGGCTTTGCCACTTCCGTGCCGTGGAAGTGGGCGCACTTGATCTCCGACGAAGGCAGGAAGCGCTGCGGCGCCCGTCCGAAGACCAGCACCGCCGCATTTGCCGGATGGCCGTCATCGAGAAGGTTCAAGTGCGTGAGCAGTTGCCTGGCGGTGGCCGACTCGCGCAGCAGGAAACCGCGCGACGCGCGGGCGTCCCGGATGAACGCTTTCATGCGGGCCGGATCGAGGTCTTTCAGCGTGGCCTTCGGGCAGGGCGCCGCATCGAAGGGGCCGTTCAGGAGAAGCCGGCGCTCCTCCAGCCAACCGACAAGCGAGGCGTACACGGCGGGCAGGAGGCCGGCGGTGTCGTTGAAGCGCCGGCGAATCAGCTCGGAGCCCGCCCTCTGGATGAGCGCGCGCATCTTCGGGTGCCGCACTTTGTCGTCAGCGCCCTTGACGTAAATCAGGCGCGGCTTCAGAAGCTCGGTGGCCCGATTGAACTCCCGCTCGGTCGGCGAGAGTCCATCTGCGTTCGGCGCGCCGTACTCGCGGCCGAAGAGGCCGAGATACACGTCGCACCGCGCGACCTCGTTCAGGTACACCGCGCCGGCGCGCTGGTCGGAGGCGGGCAGATCCTCGAAGAGGAAGACGTCGAAGAAGCGGCGCAGGAGCGGATCGTCGTGCAGGTAGTCGCGCAGCGCGGCCCGTTCCACCGCCAGTTCCCGCTGCACGCTGCTCACGAAAATCCGCTTTCGCTTCATACCAGCCGGATTCTACCGGTGAGCAGTTCCTGCATCATGCCTTGTTTAATGTTTCGGGCTTTGGCGAGCTTGGCTTCCAGCACGGCGATCTCGGCGTCCATGTCGGAGAGGATGACAGCGATGGCGGTTTGTTCTTCAAAGCGTGGCAACCTAACGATGATTTCCGAGAAAGTAGGCCATCGTAAACTCCCTCGTCTGTCGACCGAGGATGACGTCGCTGTCGCGAACTCTTGACGATAGGAATCCAATTTCAAAAGTCTGTGAAAGAAGAAACTATTGACTCCTTCGACTATCGAGAAAACGACGTAAATTGGGCTGACGAGCGCCACATCGTAGAGGTCCTGAAGCCCAATAGAGCCTTCCTCAACATGGTTCGATGGATAGCCAATTTCTCCCCTCCTGATAACTTTGTAGCCACTGGTATCCCTGCTAAACACTTGGTTCTTAAAGTAGCTCAACGAGTCGACAAACCCCACGTGCTTTGAGCACGTTAAGACAGTGAGAGCCTCACCTGTGCTGTTCTTTT
This sequence comes from Candidatus Sulfopaludibacter sp. SbA3, assembly GCA_945865815.1. Lineage (GTDB taxonomy): Bacteria > Acidobacteriota > Terriglobia > 20CM-2-55-15 > 20CM-2-55-15 > CAMBFR01. The sequence goes on along the minus strand of CAMBFR010000011.1, from coordinate 33,361 downwards.
CAGACCTTAGGGATGCAATCTCTGCAATCCGCTTCACATTCCACTTCCCGCTGAAGCCAGGCAGGCGCTTCTTGCCGGTGAGCAATTCCTGCATGGCGCCCTGTTTGATCTGGCGCTTCTTGGCGAGGAGTTGCTCCAGGGATTCGATGAAGGCATCCGCATCGCTCAACGCCTCGGCGATTGCGCGTTGGACTTCCAATTTTGGCAATGGGATCTTTGCGGCCCGGAGCATCCTGATAGTTACATACAGTGTTGTTGTTCCGATTGCTTCGGCCTGAAATGACCGCTGTAAGACTCCCAACTGGTAGAAGAGGTAGCGACAGTCGAGTCGCTTCGTGCTGGGGGTAATAACATACGTACGCTGACGCGCCGCAAACTTTCCGTTGAAATGGTGAAGATGGAAGACTCCATCGGCATTGTTTCCTGCCATTACAACGACTTCGTCATCGAAATCAAATTCATTGGAACGTAGAACTTCGTTGGAGCAGATAAAGAATGGAAATTCGCCATCCACGACGGCTGTATCGGAGTTGCGATGTCCGCTCCTAAAGATGACCACGTCCTTGAGATGGGCGCGCTCCCATGTGGGCATTTCTTGTGCGTTAGGTGGAGCCTGGATCATCGCCAACGCAACCCCATCTGTTCCAAGTGTCCCCGGACTCTTGTCTCCAGCGCGGCGACTTCGCGCTCTATCTCCGGCAGGGGCTGCTTGTAGCGTTCGGCCAGTTCTCTCACCCGCCGAGTGAGTTGCTGGCTCACGCGGTCCATCTCGCCGTGAATAGTGCCGTCGACCGTGGCGAGCCATTTATCGTCTACTACCAGCGTCTGGATCTCGACCTCAGTGAGTTTGGGATAGTGGGCGCAGGCTTTGGCATCGAGCGCAATCTCGGCGTCTTTGAGGCGCTTCTTAAGGTCGCTTTCCTGCTCGTTGTGTTTCAGCCAGTCATTGAGCGCGGCGGATTCGGCCGTCGCTTCCATGTCGACTTTGATTTCCTTCACGCGGGCGGTGACACAAGCATTGTTCACCTTTTCGAGTTCGGAGAAGGCGCCCTCCTCGCCGCCGTGTTCCTCCTCCAGTTCGGCAAGCTTGGCGGTGACGCTCTCCAGTTCTGCCGCAAGTTGATCGATGGCCGTCTGATCCTTCGCAAAGTAGCGGGCAACGATGAGGGCCTTGGGCACAAGGTCACAGTTCCACCCCTTGTCCTTCTCCTTGCCCTTCTTGTCCTTCTCAATGATGCGTGAGGTTTCGGCTCTCCAGCCGTCGGCGGCGATGAGGTAGCAGTCGTCCTGCATGGTTTCCGACCAGTAGTCCATCAGATGTTGATAGACATCGTAATTGTCGATCAGCGGCTTGCCGGTGTAGTGGGCGAGCAGGTCCTCCGAAAGCGCAGCGATGATTTCCTTCGGATGGCAGCCGGCCTTCAACTCGCGCAGGGTCCGGGCGGTCTTCTGCCGCCAGGCGGCGAAGTGGGCGTTCATGCCGCTGATGAAAGCGGCGAACTCGGGGTGGTCATAGATGGCGGACTTGATCGCCGTCTTCTCTACGGCGAGGTCCACGTAGCCGGGGCGGTTCGGCTTGAACAGGGTCTCGCGGAGTTGCGGGCAGACAGTCCAGTATCCCTGGAGGGCGTCGACATCGGCGGTGGGAATGCCGCCGCGCAGGTGCCCCTCGATATCCTGAATGTCTTCGGGCTGCTGGCTGTCGATGTAGCGCGGCAGGTTGAGGTTGAACTCGTTCTTTTCGATTTCCTCGACGCTGACCATACGCGCGTATTTCGGCACTTCGAGCCGCTTGTTGAACACATCCACAATCCTTTGGATGTCCTGGGCGCGCAGGCGGTTCTTGGGGCCGTCCTTCATGAAGCCGCCGCTGGCGTCGATCATGAAGATGCCCTTGCGGGCGTGGGCGTCCTGCTTGTCGACAACGACGATGCAGGCGGGAATGCCGGTGCCATAAAAGAGGTTCGCGGGAAGGCCGATGATCCCCTTGATGTAGCCCTTGCGGATGAGATTGCGGCGGATGCCGGCTTCCGCATTCCCTCGAAACAGGACGCCGTGCGGCAGGATGCACGCGCCTTTGCCGGTGCTCTTGAGCGACCGGACGATATGCAGCAGGTAGGCGTAATCGCCCTGCCTGGCGGGCGGCGCCCCGAAAGGCTGGAAGCGATCATACGGATCGTGGAGCGGATCGATGCCATTCGACCAGCGCTTATCGCTGAATGGCGGATTCGCGACCACGTAATCGAAGGTCTTGAGCGTATCGCCATCCTTGAATTTGGGATCGGCCAGCGTGTTGCCCTGCACGATCAGCGCCGTGGGATTGTTGTGCAGGATCATGTTCATCCGGGCGAGGCCGCTGGTGGCGGCATCCTTGCTCCTGTCCGTAAAGCGTGACCCTGGCGCCGGCCTCGTCTCCCACCTTCAGCAGCAGCGAACCGGAGCCGCACGTGGGGTCATAGACCGTGGTGGAGCTGGTTGTATTCGCGCCGCGGATGCCGATGATCTGCGCCATGATCCGGCTGACTTCCGCCGGAGTGTAGAACTGGCCCTTGCTCTTGCCGCTCTCGGTGGCGAAGTGACGCATGAGGTATTCGTAGGCGTCACCCAGAATGTCGTCGCCGTCGGCGCGGTTCTTCGAGAAGTCGAGCGACTTGTTTTCGAAGATGGCGATGAGATTGGTAAGGCGGTCGACCATCTCCTTGCCGCTGCCCAGCTTTGTGGCGTCGTTGAAATCGGGCAGGTCCGACAGTTTGTTGGCGCCGGCCAGCGGTCCGATGATCTTCTTATTGATGTCGTCGCCAATGGATGGCTTGCCCTTGAGCGCGGCCATGTCTGCGAAGCTGGCCCCTTCAGGAATCGTGATCGGCGCGTAGGGCACGCCGGCGTATTTATCGCTGACATATTTGATGAAGAGGAGGACGAGGACATAGTCCTTGTATTGGCTGGCGTCCATGCCGCCGCGCAGCTCGTCACAACCGGACCAGAGCGAGGAGTAGAGTTCGGATTTCTTCAGGGCCATGGATTCCGGATGTTTCCGTTCTGTCGTGTGCCGGCGCTTCGAGTGTTATAGCAATTAAGGATTGTGATATTAGCGCAATTTGAAGGCAGGAACCCGGACGATATGAGGGCTTACCTGTGGGCGCGGGGTTTCAGCCGCGCGCCAGGATCAAACAGAAATTTTCTGGAACCTGGCACGGGGCTGAAGCCCCGCGCCCACTGGATGCCCGCAACATTTATCAGTATCCCGGCGGCCGCCAGGACCCGGGCTGAAAGTAGGTGGTGTCCGGCGTATCGAAGATTACCGGCAGGACGAGCTCCATCCATTCGCGGTGCGGCAATCTCTCAACTTCGGAGCGCTCGAAGTAGCGCACGTCCAGAATCTCGACTCCATCGGGCCGCAATTCCCCGCCGACAGGCTCGCCGCTGAAAACGGTTCCTACATAAGCCGTGCGATCGCCGTTTGGATATGTCACCAGGAGGCCGGGGCCGCCATACACGCCGATGATCCGGTGAAGGCGCACGACGAGCCCGGTCTCTTCCCAGACCTCGCGCATGGCCGCGTCCGCCGGTGTCTCTCCAGGCTCGATGAGTCCGCCGGGCAAGACCCACATGCCGAAATTGTGGTGCTTCGCCAGAAGCAGGCGTCCCTTGTCGTCGCGAATAGCCACCGCGGCGGATGGCATTAACAGCAGATCGTTCCCGATCTTCCGCCGGAGGTCAGTTATGTAGTCGGACATCATGGACGCAATGATAACCTGTCATTCGTGGCGGCAGCATTCGACCCTTCAGAATTCGACCTTGACGCTTATTTCAAGCGCATCGGCTACTCGGGCGAACGTACACCGGCGCTCAAGACCCTTCGGGCCATCCATATTCACCACACCGAATCGATTCCGTTCGAGAATCTGAATCCGTTCCTGGGCTTGCCCGTCAATCTGGACCTGGAATCGCTTCAGCAGAAGTTAGTGCGGAGCGGGCGCGGAGGCTACTGCTACGAACAGAACCTCCTGTTGAGCCATGTGCTGAACACCATCGGCTTCAAGGTGACCGGACTTGCGGCGCGTGTCGTATGGAATGTGCCCGCGGGTGTGGTACTGCCAAGAACCCACATGCTGTTGCGTGTCGACATCGAAGGACAGCCTTACCTCGCCGATGTTGGATTCGGCGGCCTGACGCTCACGGGACCGCTTCGCCTCGAAGCGGATATCGAGCAGGCCACGCCGCACGAACCGTTCCGTCTGGTGAAGGCCGGTGAAGAACTCGAGTTGCAGGCCAGACTCGGCGAAGCGTGGAGGCCGTTATACCAATTCAGCCTTCAGGAACAACTCCTGTCGGACTATGAATGCGCGAACTGGTATGTCTCCACTCATCCCACATCGCGGTTCGTGAATGGATTGATTGCGGCAAGGCCGGCCCGCGATCGCCGGTACGCTCTCATTAACAATGAATTTTCGGTGCACCACCTTGGCGGCCGCAGCGAGAAACGAGTCCTTACAAGCCCGGAGGAAATACGAGAGGCGCTCGAAGGCCCTCTCAACGTGAAACTGCCGGAGTCTCCGGAACTGGATAGTGCGCTGCGGCGCGTGACAACCGCGAAGTAAGAAGTCAACGGGGCGGAGTTATTCGCTCTCTTCTCCCGAGTCGTCGGCCTTCTTTGGACCCGCGGAGACGGGCCGGTCGCCGATTCGCTCTTCGACGAAATATCCGGGATGGTAGGCGCCCTTGCGAAGGTTCAACTCATTACAATAGCGTTTGGCTTCCTGGAATGTTTTAAAGTGCGCCGGCACCCGCCTCTTGCCAAATCCGGTGATTTCCCTGGGTTGCTTGGATAGAACCCAGAATGCCCTCTTTTCTTTCACTGTCCCCCTCGGCGCGATCAAACTTTGCCCGGAAATTGTAACATCCCAACGGTAGATACGGGCACGGCAGTAAAGATCGCAGGCGGGTAGAACTCCTCGTGCTACCTGTGGGCGCGGGGCTTCAGCCCCGTGCCAAGTTCCAGACAATTCCTACAGGTAGCACCCAGGACGGGAGTTTTGCCTGCCTGCAATCCATTTTGTCCTCCGAAGAAATGACTAAAGAAACGTACTGAAACGTCCGATATGCACACTATGACGGAGCCTGACTGCCTTCTTAGCCGCCAACCGATTTATTGTTCGGCCATGAAGGTCGCGGCATACGAACTGCGCTCGCATATCGGTGATGCCACACCCCAGACGATCTTCGGCATATGTACGGACGCAAGCCTGGACCTGATTGTTGGTGAGCACCCTGGTCTTGTGTACCTGACTGCCGAATCCCTGGCTCAGCGGATGTGGAAAGGGGTATCGAAATCCCGGGTGATGTTCGGATACCAGGATAGCTTTGATCCGCCGGACCCGATTGCACAGCAGCTCTGCGAACTGGCGGCAGAAGGTTATCGCCTGACGCTCTCCAGCGGATTGAGTTCCAAGAGTCTTGCCCTGCTCAACAGTCCGGAGCACACGATCAAAGTGGATGTCACCAGGTACCTGCCGGATGAGATCGAGAAGCGGGTGGCCGAACTTCGGAACTTCAAACTGAAGATAATGGCCGAGAACGTGGACACGTACGACGATCTCGAATTCTGCAAGGCCATCGAGTTCGACTACTATCAAGGCCACTTTCTCTGCAAGCCGGCCGCTCAAAAGCAGAGGGTTTCCGTGAATCGGTTTACGACGATACGCCTGCTTTCGAAACTCCAGGATGCGCAAATCCCGATTCCGGAAGTGGAGCAGCTTGTTTCCCACGATGTATCCCTGAGCTATAAGCTCCTGCGGTACGTAAACTCCGCGGGCGTTTCCCTGCCGCGAGCCGTAAACTCCATCGGCCACGCCGTTCGACTCATTGGCATGGACACGCTCAGGGCCTGGGCAAGCGCATTACTCCTGTCCACGGTCGACAACAAGCCGCGCGAATTGATGACCATTGCGCTGGTTCGAGCCCGGATGTGCGAGCTGCTGGCGGAGGCCGTGCCGAACGCGCAAAAGGAATCCTATCTTTCCGCGGGGCTCCTGTCGGTGCTGGACGCGCTCCTGGACTGCCCGATGGAAGAGGCTGTAGCGGAACTGCCGCTGGCCGACAACATCAAGCGCGCACTCGTCGAGGGATCCGGACCGATCGGACAGGCGCTTCGCTGCGCGATTGCCTACGAACGCGCGGACTGGGACGACGTGCAGTTCTATGGTTTGGCTCCGGCTCCGATCCGCGAAAAATATCTGGAAGCCATCGCCTGGACTCGCCATCTCTCCAGCGGACTGCTGAATTAACGCTGATGTTCCCTCTCCCCATGGGAGGTAGAACGGGAGAATGCTTACTCGCCCAGATACGCTTCTTTCACGCGGGGATCGGCGATGAGTTGGGCAGACGGGCCTTCCATGATGATCGTTCCTGTTTCGAGGACATAGGCGCGGTGTGAATGCTTGAGAGCGGCGTTTGCGTTCTGTTCCACGAGAAGGATGCTGGTGCCTTCGCGATTGATGGCATCGACGGCCTCGAAAATGGCGTGCACCAGCAGCGGCGCCAGGCCGAGCGAAGGCTCATCGAGCAGCAGCAGCCGAGGCCGCGCCATCAGGGCGCGTCCTATGGCCAGCATCTGCTGTTCGCCGCCGCTGAGCGTTCCTCCTGCCTGCTTGCGGCGCTCCTTAAGCCGGGGAAACAGCGCGAACACGCGCTCCAGGTCCTTTTCGTTTTCGGCCTTGTCTCGCCGCAGGTAGGCGCCCAGCTCCAGGTTCTCGGAAACGGTAAGGTTGGCAAAGATGGCCCTTCCTTCCGGAACCATCGAAATGCCCATCGCCGTGATCCGGTGGGTCGGCACTCCGTTCAGGCTCTTGCCTTCGTAAAGAATTTCGCCTGAGGTGGGAGGCACGAGTCCGGTAATGCTTCGCAGCGTCGTGGATTTGCCGGCGCCATTTGCGCCGATCAACGTCACGATCTCGCCCTTGTCGATGTGGATGTTGATGCCTTTGAGGGCCTCGATCGCCCCGTAGCCGCTCGAAAGATTCTTGAGATCCAGCAGCATCATCACGCGCCGCCCAGGTACGCTTCGATGACTTTGGGATTGCCCTGGATTTCCCTGGGAGTTCCCAACGCGATCGTTTCACCGTAGTCGATCACCTGGATTTTTTCACAAACGCCCATCACGACCTTCATGTTGTGCTCGACCAGCAGGATCGTGATATGAAATTCGTCGCGAATCGAGCGGATCAGGCGCATGAGTTCCAGCGACTCCTGCGGATTCATGCCGGCGGCCGGCTCGTCCAGCAACAGGACCTTCGGAGCCGTCGCCAATGCCCGCGCGATCTCCAGCCGCCGCTGCGAGCCGTACGGAAGATTGAAGGCGAGTTCGTCCGCTCGCGCGTCGAGATTAAAGATCTTCAAAAGCTGCATGGCGTCGCGCTCGATTTCGTCTTCCTCACTTTTCAAATGCCGGGTGTGCACGATGGCGTCGACAATGCCCTGTTTCTTCCGCATGTGCCGCGCGACCTTGACGTTTTCCAGCACAGTCATGCTGCGAAACAACCGGATGTTTTGAAACGTGCGTGAAATTCCCAGGCTCGCGATGCTGGAGGGTTTGCTGCGATGAATCGTCCTGCCATCGAGTTCGATCGAACCTTCGTCCGTTTTATAAACGCCGGTAATCAGATTGAAGACGGTCGTCTTCCCCGCTCCGTTGGGCCCGATGAGGCCGTACAGATCGCCCTGGTTCAGGCACATGTCCAGCGCCTTTACCGCAATGAGACCGCCGAATCTCTTGGTGCAATTCCTGACGTCGAGTATTCCCATGGCTCACTTGGCTGCGGGAGCAGCTTTCCTCGGCCGGAACAGGGTCCAGGCGCCCAACAGACCCTGCGGCCTGTAGATCATGATCAGGACGAGCAATATGGAGAAATTGACGAGGCGAAAGGCTCCGAACTCACGGAAAACTTCCAGCAGCACGGTTACCAGGACGGCGCCGAGAATTGCGCCCTCGATGCTCCCCAGTCCGCCGATCACGATCATGATGATCAGGTAAAACGACGTGGTGAACAGAAACGAATTCGGATGAAGATACATGGTGTAGTGCCCGAACAGGCTTCCCGCAATTCCAGCGAACATCGAGCTGATGACAAAAGACATCACCTTGTAGCGGGTCGTATCGACACCCATCGCCTCCGCGGCGATCTCATCATCCCGTATCGAAATGAAAGCGCGCCCGTAACTCGAGTTCACGAGGTTATGAACGGTAACCACGGTGATGAGCACGACCAGGTATACCCAGAAAAAGTTGCTGAGCTGCGGAATGCCGGAGAATCCCCGCGAACCGCCAATCGCATCGATGTTCAAAATGAGGACGCGAATGATTTCGCCGAATCCCAGAGTAACGATGGCCAGATAGTCGCCGCGCAGCCGCAAAGACGGAATGCCCACGGCCCAGCCCGCAATTCCGGCGGCAATGGCGGCGGCGAAAATACCCGCGAGCAACAGCACGGCGTTTTGCGCAATCTGAGGCAGGAAGGCGGTGGCGCCGCGGATAGCGGGTCCGCCGTAGAACACCAGGGAGGCCGAGGTGTAGGCGCCGACGGCATAGAAGCCGGCATGGCCGATCGAAAACTGGCCCGTGTAGCCGTTAATGAGGTTCAGGCTGACGGCGAGAATGATGTTGATCCCGACCAGAATGACGATCTGGTAGTTGTAGGCGCCGATCAGGCCCCTGAGGCTGGATTCCATAGCCGCCAGTGCAGCGAGCGCCACCAGCCAGAACACCCACTTCTTCATACCTTTTCGATCATTCCTTTGCCCATGATGCCGGCAGGTCTCAATAGCAGGATCAGGACGAGGATGACAAACGCGATCGCATCGCGGTACGTGGATTGTCCGTATCCGACGGCCATGACTTCGGCCATTCCGATAATCAAGCCCCCGATCATCGCGCCGGGTATGCTTCCGATTCCGCCAAGAACCGCGGCGACGAAAGCCTTCAGGCCGGGCATCACTCCCATGAGCGGATCGATTCTCGGATACAGCAACGAGACGAGAATTCCGCCCGCGGCAGCGAGCGCCGAACCGAGGGCGAAAGTGAAAGCGATGATTCGATCGGTATTGATGCCCATCAATTTGGCAGCGTCGAGATTGAACGAAACCGCCCGCATTGCCTTGCCCGTCTTCGTGTATTGCACAATGACGGTCAACACGACCATCAACGCGAGTGAAACCAGAAGCACAATCACTCGCTGGCTATCGAGGTTGAGAGGACCGATGTTCAGCGAAGTTGTAGGGATGATTTGCGGAAAGAATTTCGGGTCTGCCCCGAAGGCCTGCTGGCCTCCATTTTCGAGAAACAGCGAAACGCCGATTGCGATGATCAGCAGCGCCAGGCGGGACTCCTGTCTCACGGGACGAATGCCGAGCCATTCCAGTACGGCTCCAACGGCAATACCCACAACCGCGCCCAGCACAACGGACGCGAATGTCTGACCCACAAGCTGTCCGCCGCCGGCCCCCAGGACACCGAACCAGAAGGCCAGCGTGAAACGCGTGGCGCTACGGCCCGGACGATACGCAAATTGTTCGATAAGAATTCCAAGGCCCGCGGAAAGAATCATCGCGCCGAGCATCACAAACACGGCGCTGGCGGCGGATGTTCCCAGCCTCGACTCGATCCAGGGAATGTTGGCCAGGTAATAGCCCATGAATGCGCCGAACATGTACACATCGCCGTGAGCGAAGTTGATCAACCGCAAAACGCCGTAGACCATCGTGTACCCGAGGGCAATCAGGGCGTAGGCGCTGCCCTGAGAGATGCCGTTGATGACCTGCTGAAGGAAAGTTTCCATGTAATCCCAAATTCCGGTAGTGGGCTACTTTGAATCGGCAAATTCGAGGTCAGACGCGTAAAGCTGATAAAACAAGCGTCTGACACCCGCTACCCAAATTCCCCTCCTGTCTTAGGAGGGGTGGCTGCGCCGAAGGCGCAGACGGGGTGGTACGAAACGATGCGAAGCCACCTTTGAATCGGTCCGCTTCGCGATTGTCTATAGGGTGGCTTCGCATCGTATACACCACCCCGCCATTCGCTGAAAAACGCGCGAACGGCGCCCCTCCTAATCCAGGAGGGGAGTTTTTCCCATCCTCAAAATATCCACAGTAATCCACCCCTACGGCGTAATCGTTTCCACGTACTCGAGCTTTGAATCCCTGACGCGCAAAACGACCGCCGGCTTGACGGCATTGCGATTCGCATCGAGTGTGATCTTTCCTGTAACGCCCGGATAATCCACTGTCTGTGCGATTGCATCGCGAATCTTCACCGATTCCGCGGAGTTGGCGCGGCGGATGGCATCGAACAGGATATTGGCGGAGTCGAACCCCAGGGCGGCAAGCGCGTCCGGCGTTTCGCCGTATTTCGTCCGGTACTGCGACACGAAATTCTGAATCGCGGGGCTGGGATCGTCGACGGAATAGTGGTTGGAGAAATAGGTGTCGTTCAGCGCCTCGCCGCCGATGTCGGTCAGTCTTGGCGAGTCCCATCCGTCTCCGCCCAACAAAGGCATTGTCATCCCAAGCCGTCTTGCCTGCCGGGCGATCAATCCGACTTCCGTGTAGTAACCCGGAATGAAAATCGCCTGCGGATTGCGGGCCCTGATCGAAGTCAACTGCGCGCTGAAATCGGTATCCCCTTCGCTGTAGCTTTCGTCGGAGACAATAGTGCCGCCCATCTTCTTCATGTTATCGGCGAAAACGTCGGCAAGGCCGACCGAGTAGTCATTCTTGATGTCGCGGAGTATGGCGACGTTCAGGACCTTCAGCGTGCTGGATGCGAACTTCGCCATCACGAATCCCTGAAATGGATCGATGAAGCACACTCGAAAGATATAGTCGCCGACTTCGGTTACGCGAGGATTTGTGGAGGAAGGGGAAATCATCGGGATCATACTCTGCTGGGCCACCGGCGCGGCGGCCAGCGTGCGCGAGGACGCCACTTCTCCGAGGATCGCCACAACCTGGTCGCTGGTGATCAGCTTCGTCACGACGGTCTGGGCCTCTTCAGGCCTGCCCTGGTCGTCTTCCACGATGACGCGCACCTGCTTGCCGAGCAGTCCCCCCGCCTTGTTGACCTCTTCAATCGCCATATCGATTCCGTTTTTGGTCGATATGCCGAACGTCGCGGTGGTGCCGGTCAGCGAGCCGAACTCGCCGATCACGATCTCGTTGGATGCCTGATCGGATGTATTGCCGGCGCAGGATACCAGCGCGGCAGTTAACAAACACAAGACAGCTAGCGATGATCGACGCCTCATGAGCCCTCCCCTAACGATTTGTAAACACGCAAGTTGCTGATTATGCATGAGACCTCAGCGCGGTTCCAGCCCCTTCCTCGTGATCACAGGCTGGGCGGAATCGGCTGCCAGCAACTGGACAAGGGCCTTCGCCGCCGCCGGTTCAGCCGCGGATCTCGATAGACCGGCCGAGAACACCGTGATTCTCTGCAGGGCTCCGGGCAGGGCGCCAATGATCTCAACGCCTGGGACCGGCATGAGTTCGCTGAATTGCTGCACGGCTATTTCAGCCCGGCCACTGGCAACGAGTGCACCTGTCGGACCGGCATCGACGCGAATGATCCTGGGCTTCATGGCATCCGCAATGCCGAGCCGTTCCATGACACTCAGCATATGAACGCCGCTGACACCGTTGCTTGTGATCGCGATGGACTTGGCTGCCAGCAGCGCCTGTTTCAAAGCCTCCGGCGAGGCGATGCCGGGCTTCGGCGCGCCCGAACGCACGGCAAGCGCAATTCCCGAACGGGCCAGGTCCACGCGGCTGCCGGGTACAACGACTCCCTGCTTCATGAGCGCGTCAATGGCCTCTGAGGTGAGAACCACGAGGTCCGTTTTTGCGCCGCCGTTGAGGCGGTCCACGATGTTGGTGGTGGTGTCGTAATTGACGGAAACCTTGTTCCCCGTCGCCCGTTCGAAGACCGGGATCAGTTCGACCAGCACCTCTTTCATGCCGTTGGAACACAGGACCGTGATCTCAGCGGCCTCTACCGCAGATGCAGCTGCCATCATGGTGAAGCAGACCACGACCGACGCGGCGACTTTCGACCATGCCATCATAAGGTAACCTCCGTCCGATTTCGTACTGAGTCTAGTGTGGTGTTTCCTGATTGCCTTTGCCGTTCTTCCGGCGGAACGGCGCCGCCTTCGTTGTCGCTCCTCGGTCACAATGAATGAGCATTGCTCCCTCGTCGCTCCTAGAATCCTACGCCATTCTGCTCGGAACAACCGTAAGGGCAATCAGGGGCTTTGCACCTAAAGTCATTGGTGTCGCCCCTACGGGGCTTGTTCCGGTGATGTTTTCGTGACCCAGGGCTCACGCCCTGGGCTAGTTTGTATCGCTCGCTTCGCGAGCTAATTCAGCCGCGTAGCGGCGTCAGACTGTTAGCCCAGGGCGTGAGCCCTGGGTCAAAGTCGCAATCTGAGAAAGCCCCGTAGGGGCGACATAAATGACTTTATCGGCAAAGCCGCAATCAGGAAACACCACACTAGGATTGCTTGAGAACGATCGATTCGATGGCGTTCATGAGGTCCTCGCACTTATCGATCGTATGTTCCAGTTCGTTGTAAATCGAACTGTACTTCATCAGACGAATAGCATCGCTTTCTTCCGCGTAAAGTTTGCCGATAAAGTGACGGTAAAGCCGGTCACCCTCGTTTTCCAACCCGTGAACGCTGATGATGACATCAATTCCGTGGATCGCACGGTGATTTTCGCGGGGCTTATCGGGGTCATCGCCTGGAACATCATCACGTGGTACTTCGGCCTGCCCTCGAGTTCCTCGCACGCTTTAGTCGGCGGCTATGCCGGAAGAGCCGTCGCCAAGAGCGGGCTCGGCGTCATCATAGCTTCCGGTTGGACGAAGACATTAATCTTCATCGTGCTGTCTCCGCTGATCGGAATGATCCTCGGTTTTCTGATGATGGCGGGAACTCTGTGGATGGTGAAGAACACGGCCCCGAACTCTGTCGACAAGCGGTTTCGCAAATTGCAGTTGGCGTCCGCGGCGGCATACAGCCTCGGGCACGGAACCAATGACGCGCAGAAAACGATGGGCATCATTGCCGGCGTCCTGTTCACTTCCGGATACATTTATCGGTGCAGGTTCCACTCGCCGCCTCTCCGCGGTGCGATGGGCGGTAACCAAGAGCATCATCCGGGCATGGATCATGACGATACCGGCGGCAGCGATCATCGCCGCCATGGTCTACAAAATGCTATCTTGAGACGTGGCCCTGCGACTGCATTCCCGCCTGGTTGCCCTGAACGTCGCGGCGATGGGCGTCATACTTCTGCTGCTTGGATATTTCCTCGCGACAAGCCTCCGGGCAAGCTTCGAAGCTGAAATCGAGGATCAACTCCTCAAGTCGGCGAACCTGGCCAGAACTTACATTCAAATGCACACCGGCAGCCGGGACTCTGTGGATTTGGCCGAGTCGATTGCGGACTCCCTTCAGGTTCGCGTAACGATCATCGCCGCCGACGGCCGTGTCCTGGGCGATTCTGATCTGACGCGTGATGCGATTGCCGGCGTGGAAAATCACAGCGATCGTCCTGAAGTCATCCAGGCCCGGGAAATTGGCCGCGGCGCCTCGATTCGTTGGAACGCGACTGTGGGAGTGCCGTTTATCTACGTCGCCACGATTTTTGACGATGGATCGGTGCTTCGCCTGGCCATGCCATTGGGCGCCGTGGAAAACCTGATCGGGGGGCTGCGCTGGCAACTTGTTCTGGCCATGCTGGTGGCAATCGCGACTGCGCTGACCTTCGGCTACATGGTCTATGCCGTTGTGTCGCGGCCGCTACGCCGAATGGCGGACGCCTTTCACGAACTCGCTGCCGGCAACCTCAACTCAGAGTTCCCAGAGGTGGGGGACCGGGACATGGGTGTAATGGCCTCGTCCTTGAACGCAATGGCCAGATCCCTGCGGGGAAAAATGGAAGAACTGCAGGACGATAAAATGCGAACCGAAGCCATTGTTGCCGCGATGAGTGCCGGCGTAGTGGTTTTCGATCGCGAAGTCCGCGTCGTGCTGGCAAACCAGTCCATCCGGCAACTGCTCGATATTCACGGTGACATCACCGGCAGGCTTCCCATGGAGCTTGTGCGCCATCCATCAATCGACTTGGCAGTGCGCGAGGCGCTTCGCGGTTCCGACGTTCCCCCCATCGACCTGATGACCGGCTCGGGTCGAATCCTGCTGGCCAAGGCCGCGCCCGTCCGGACACTGTCGGGCCACGCAGAACTTGTCGTGATGACGTTCCACGATTTAACGGAGGTTCGCCGCATCGAAAGGATGCGGAAAGATTTTATTGGCAACGTCTCTCATGAGTTCAAAACGCCACTGACGTCCATCCGTGGTTACGCGGAGACGCTGTTGAACTCGGAGTTGAACTCGAAGGAGCGCGATCCCGCGCTGACACGAGAATTTCTTGGGGCTATCGAACGAAACTCCGTGCTGCTTCAGGCCTTGGTTGATGACCTGTTGGTTCTGGCGCGGCTGGAGGCTGAACTGCCTGTGGAGAGACAGCCGGTCAGAATCCGGGAGCTTGTCGAAGAGCACGTTCAAACCCGCATGCCACAGATACGGGAAAAGGATATCGCTGTCGAAGTGGAGTGCCCGGCAATCGAAATCATGGCCGACGGATCGCGTTTGGCGCGGGCCATATCAAACCTTCTGGACAATGCTATTCACTACAACCGGGCCGGTGGTCACGTTCGGATCACAGGGCGCGTGGTATCGGGCGGCTTCGCCCTGGATATCGCAGACACCGGAGTCGGTATTCCTCAGGAACATCTGGCGCGAGTGTTCGAACGTTTTTATCGTGTCGAGAAGTCACGCAGCCGGGAAGCCGGAGGCACTGGCCTCGGCCTGGCAATTGCAAAACACGCCGTGGAAAGCCAGGGCGGCAGTACTTCAGTCTCCAGCAAAGTGGGGACCGGCTCCACATTTACGATTTTCTTGCCTGCCGGCCACGAATCTCCCGCAGCAACGTCAGCCTGATCCGGATTGTGTGCAGTCCTTCGCTGTAGGCGCGGTCTATCACCGCGAACAACCCGGAGGTTAAGCGCGTCAGGACCCGGGAATCACAATCTTTCGTGCTGCCAGAGTAAAAGGAGGAGGATTGTCGTTCTGCTTTTCGACAATGTAACCGGGATGATAGGGGCCGCGGTGTAAGTTCAGCTCACGTCGATAGAGTTTGGCCTCGTCGAGCGACTTGAACCGAGCCGGAACCGGCCGGCCAAACCCCGTGACTTCGTTAATCTGTTTGGAACGGACCCAATACGTGGCACTTTTTGGCACTTGTTTCCTTCCTTCATGGACCAGACGTTAGTGAGAGCGATGCCGCATTATGTCACAGATAAGGCTTATTGGGCCGAGTTCAAATCTTGACTGTCAGTATTGGCCGCGCCAGCTTCGTTAACACCTTATCGGTCGTTGTTCCCACAAAGTGCTTTTGAACCGGGCCATAACCATGGGCTCCGAGAATCACCATGTCGACATCGTAGGCTTCAGCAGACTCCGCAATCTTGTCGCTGGCCGACCCTTCCTCGACCAACCGGTGAACCGAGGCATCCTTGACAAACTGATGGGGTGTCAGGTTTTCCAACTGGTTTTTCGCCCAGGTTTGCATCTTCGAGGTCGCGTCCCGAAAATAGCCCTGCCGCACCCCGAACTTGATGGCGTTAGTGAACTCGATTACATAAACCAGGAACAGCTCACAGCCGAACAACTGCTTCAGCTCGAACGCGTAGTCGATCACCTTTTTTGAATTCGGGGAACAATCCGTGGTCACAAGGATCTTCGATATTTTCTGGAGCGGCTTCATCTCGGTGCCACTCTTCGGGATGGCAAGGACCGGGTGGCTTGAAGCCCGGATCACCAGGCCGCTCACCACTCCCTTGGCCGGACCCATGACTATGGCATCCACTTTCTCCTTGTCGGCCAGTTCCACGATCTGCTGCGCCGGTTTACCTTCGGATATCACGTTCCGAAACTTGATGGTGTTGAGCGTTTTCGTTGGAACAATCTTTGCCATCTCGGTCTCGACATACATATCCATATACTTCTGCAACTCATGAATGTCGAACAGCGTGGCCCAGTGAGAGTGTTTTTCGAAGTAACTGCTCACCACGTGTTGAACGACCACCTCTTGAACACCCGTCAGGCAGAGTGCATTCTCAAGAGCGTGGTCCGCCCCTTTTGAAAAGTCCGTTGGAAAAAGAATCTTCGCAAAACTCGCCATGGTTCCCCCCTTGGAACTTTGGACCAAGCATGCGAAATACCGAAAAGCCGTTGCGCGGCTAACGCCCTGAAATCTAATATGTTTTCGCCCTGCACGGCCCTGCCCAGTCTTGTTTTGGGTTAGCCTTGCCATGCCGGGCGCCTGTCATTAGCGCCAGATTGTCAAATGCGAACGCCATTTAAACGAATTGTATTCGTGCTGGGTCTGATGAGCGCGCTCCTCGCTCTGGGGACTCTTGCGTTCCACTTGGTTGAGGGCTGGAGTCTTTTCGACAGCTTCTACATGACCCTCATGACGTTGACGACGGTCGGCTACGGGGAGGTCTATCCGCTTTCCACCGCCGGCCGGGTCGTTGCTTCGACCGTAATGATGGCGGGCGTCATCGCGGTGTTTATTTCAATTGGGTTATTGGTCGACCTCATCATCAAGCTGGAACTGGCCGACTACTTTGGCCGCAGGCGGAGACAACTTATGCTGGACAAGCTCAACAACCACTACATCGTATGCGGCGCCGGACGCGTCGGCCGCAGCGTGATCCGGGAGTTACAGAAAAGCGGCGCGCAGGTGCTGCTCATCGACAGCAGCGCTGAACGCGCCGAGTGGGGCATCAAGGAAGGTATTCCTACCCTCATTGCAGACGCGACCCAGGACGAAACGCTGCGCCGGGCCCACGTGGAATCCGCAAAAGGGCTTGTGGCCGCCATCAGCAGCGATGCCGAAAACGTCTATGTAACATTGTCGGCCCGCGTGTTGAACCCCAGCCTCATCATCTCCGCCCGGGCCTCCCATGAGCAGGCGGAGGAAAAACTCCGGCGCGCCGGCGCCACAACAGTCCTGACGCCCTATACGTTTATCGGCCATCGCCTGGCCCAATCCATGCTTCGTCCGGACGTATTGAATTTTCTCGATGTGGCTTCGGCCTTCGGCGGCGCCTCAGACCTGGACATCGTAACCGAGCAGGTGCTGGTTGGAACCAATAGCCCCTTACGCGACCGGACGCTGGAGCAGGCGCACATTCGCAGGGCTTACGGCGTGATCGTCCTGGCTGTGAAGAGGGCCTCGGGCGGCATGGTGTTCAGTCCCGCCGCGGACATGCGTATCGAAAACGGAGACGTGTTGATTGCAATAGGCGAGCGGTCGAAGTTGAAGCAAATGGCGGCGGACGTGAAGGTGCAGGAATCCGGGAGTAACGCGGCGCGATCCTGATAAGATCTGCGGATTCCGCTCGCACGATAAGGGGGAAATTGTGAACTTCGCACATTCATGGATTCTCGTTTTGTTCGTCGCACATTTCTTGTCCACTCCTCTGTCAGCGCAGTCGCTGCAGCCGGACTGGGCGCGGTTTGACGAGGAAACCATGCAGCACTTCCAGGCGCTGCTGCGGTTCGATACGAGCGACCCGCCGGGCAATGAAAAGCCCGCGGCCGACTACCTTCGTCAGGTACTGGACCGGGCAGGCATTCCGACACAGGTTTTCAGTCTCGAACCGAATCGGCCGAACGTGGTCGCCCGCCTGAAGGGAAACGGCTCGAAGCGGCCCCTCCTGATCATGGCGCACACCGATGTGGTGAATGTCGACCCGGCGAAGTGGACCTTCCCGCCATTCTCCGCAACCCGCAACGGCGGCTACGTATACGCCCGCGGTACGGTTGACGACAAAGACAACGTTGCCGCCGCGCTCATGACGGCGCTCACGCTGAAGCGTCTCAACGTTCCACTCGATCGCGACGTCATTTTCCTTTTTGAAGCCGGCGAGGAAGGCTCAACGCGAGTAGGAATTCAGTTCATGGTCAATCAGCACCTGCCTGAAATCGACGCGGAATACTGCCTGGCCGAAGGCGGTGGAGTAACCCGGCAGCGTGGCGAAGTAAAATTCGCGGCGGTCCAGACGCTGGAAAAAATACCGCGAGCCGTCGAACTCACCTCGCGCGGCATTTCAGGACATGGATCCATGCCGCTGAGAACCAACGCTGTCGTGCATCTTGCGGATGCCGTGTCCAAGGTCGCGCACTGGCGCCCCGAAATCCGGATGAACGACACGACGGGCGCGTATTTCAACAGGCTGGCGGCGATTTCGAGAGCTGAAGACGCGCAACGTTACCGCGACATATTGAGCACGGATACGGCGAGACGCGATGCCGCCGATGAGTACTTCCTCGAAAACGAGCCGCGCCATGCGTCGATGGTGCGAAATTCAGTTTCGCCGAATCAATTCGACGCCGGGTATCGCCTCAACGTCATTCCATCGGAAGCAAAGGCCCTGCTCGATGTGCGATTGCTGCCGGACCAGGATCCGGAAAGCTTCCTGGCCCAACTCAGGGGCGTCGTAAACGACCCGACGGTCGAAGTCGCGTGGGCTCCTCGCGACGTCCGGCCCGGCTCGGGCGTTGGAAAATTGGATTCAGAAGTATTCAAGGCGATTGAAGCGAACGTAACGAAGCATTACAACGCTCCGACGCTGCCGACCATGAGCACCGGCGCAACCGACATGGCCTATCTTCGGAGCAAGGGCATTCAGTGTTACGGAATCGGTCCTGCGACAGATATAGAGGATGGCCCCCTTGGGTTCGGTTCTCACAGCGATCAGGAGCGCATCCTCGAATCCGAACTGCATCGATTCGCGCGATTCAATTGGGACGTGGTAGTCGATCTGGTCCGCGCGAGGTAGGCGATTCATGTGCACCGCGCCCCCAAGTCATGACAGGGCGCGGTGCTCCCGAAGCTATTGGGGGGCGCCGGTGGCGGCGTTTTGCTGAAACATGACGACGCGGGCCTCCATGCAGGTGGACAGCATCTGGGTGAATCGCTGGAAGCCGTCCGCACCAACGATCAGGTCGTTCTGGTTCGGCTTACGCCCCTCCGGATTCATGATGTACCCCCATGCCGCGCTATCGATGATCGCTTCGTGAGGATCGACGAAGACATCGACACCCGCCTGCCTGGTAACGGCCGATAAGCGCGCAATGCTGGCGATCGCAGTCCGATGCTGATCAACACCGCCTGTCGGTCCGATTCCACCCGCCAGCAGCGCCATGTGACGTTGTCCACGGTCGAACACGGGGAACATGGCTGCGATAGTGCCGGGCGTGTGTCCGGGAATGAGAAGGAGGGTGATTGAAGTGTCCCCGAACGTCACAACCTGCCCATCACGAATGACGCTTTCCGGATTCGGCACGCCGCCGAGCGCGCCCCAGTCCGCCTCGGAGACCATCACGCGCACGCCCTTGGAGCGGAAGTAAGACATGCCGCCGGAGTGGTCATTGTGATTGTGAGTGAGAACGACCAGCTTGATCTGAGCGGGATCCAAACCCAGTTCGCGCATTCCCGGCTCGATGATATTCGCGGCCTCCTCGGGAGTATAGAGAGTGTCGAATAGAACCAGGCCGTCAGACGTCCTTAAGACCCAGGCCCCGACATCGGTCCGGCCGACGTAATAGAGGTTGTCGAACAACTGTGAAGGCGCGGCAGCGCTCCCTTTGCCGTTGGCTGTGTTGGGTCCATTGAGCATGCAATACCGGCTGAAGGAAATCAGGTATCGGGCATCGGTCATTTTGAAAGCCTGCTGGACCAGGGGCAGGCTCTGGTCGGGGCCCCGGCCGCCACGGCCCTGAGCTGCAGCCTGACCGCCAGCCGGACCGCCACGGCCCTGAGCCGGGGCCGCCTGCTGTGCCTCGAGAGCATTCAGTAGTGCAGCCGGCAGGAGCGTCAGCACAACGCCCGCAAGAAATACCGCGCGCTTCGCGTTTCTAATCATCTTTTGCATTAGTCCCCCTATTTTGTTCGACAGTGAACTGCGTAAGCATAGTCCCGGATAAGCAGCCCCAAAAAGGAATTTGAAACCTGAATTTTCAGGCGTACTATCAGCCGGTCGGCCGCAGCCGCGCCATGGCTTGCGCCGGCATAATGCTGCACAGGCCGCAGCAACAGGAGGTTCTCATGCCGTTTCGATTTGCGACCGCAGTCACAATTGCCGTCCTTTTTATGGCTCCTTCCTCTGGGAGCACGCAGGTGCTGATGCAGCGCGACGTTTCGCTCCGCATGGCGCTGACGATCGCGGAAACGGCCCTGGCCGAATGTGGAATCAACACATCCGTCGCTGTCGTCGATCGCGCAGGCCGGCTCCGTGTTTTCCTCCAGGGCGATGGGGCGGCCCCGCACAATATCGAACTGGCCCGCCGCAAGGCCTATACGGCGCGGACCTTCCGGCGGACGTCCGCCGAGTGGGCGAAACTTACCGAAACCACGAATACCGGACAGCGGATGCTTGCCGACGTCATTCCGCTCGGCGGCGGAGTTCCGATCAAGGTGGGAGAGGACACGATCGGCGGCGTCGGCTTGAGCGGAGCTCCGATGGGACAGCCCCAGGAAGAGGCCTGCGCCAATGCCGGCATCGCCAAAGTAGCGGATCAACTTCGGTAAGACTGAATCTGCCGCAGGAGACCCAATTCAAAAGGCGCAACAAGCGTCCTCCGCTTGTTGCGCCTTTTGTGAATCATGCCGAAGGCGGGACTCGAACCCGCACGCCTTGCGGCGCCACCCCCTCAAGATGGTGTGTCTGCCAATTCCACCACTTCGGCGAACTGTGATGCCGGTCTACTGCCCGGGAGCCGGAGCCGCCGGCTGCGGCGTGGCCTGTACCGGTTGTTGTGCAGGCGGCGCGGCTGGCGCGGCCGGGGCTGCCGGTGCGGCCGGAGTTATCGTTATCGGGATCTGCTGGCCGGCCGGAGCGGGCGGAGCGGGCTGGGGTTGCCCTGCCGCGCCTTCGCGAATAACGGAAGAGCCGCCTGGCCGCGAAACCAGAATACTCAGCGATATCGACGTCAGCAGGAACACGATTGCCGCAATGATGGTTGCCTTGCTCAACACTGTTGCGCTGCCGCGGGCGCCAAAAACAGTCTGGCTGCCGCCGCCGCCGAACGCGCCCGCCCAATCCGAGCTCTTGCCCTGCTGGAGCAGAACGACCAGAACCAGGAAGATGCAGACAAGCACGTGAACGATCGTCAGAATTGCCGGTAAAAAGCTCATATATATTTAATGATGGCTGCGAATGACGCCGGATCCAAGCTCGCGCCTCCTACCAACGCGCCATCAATATCCTCTTTCTTCATTAGGGCCGAAATGTTGTCAGGCTTTACGCTTCCGCCGTAAAGGATGCGGATCGTGTCTGCCACAGCCTTGCTTTGAATTTCTGCGATGATCTTTCGAATCTCGGCGTGCATCCCGGCAGCAACTTCCGGTGTAGCTGTGCGCCCAGTACCAATGGCCCAGACAGGCTCGTAAGCGACAATAATATGGGAAAGATCCGGCTCAGTCAATTGAGCCATGCCTTCGGCGACCTGCCTGCGGACCACTTCGGAAGCCCTCCCTGCATCGCGCTCGGCCAGAGTTTCACCGACACAGACAATCGCCTGCAGTCCGCCTTTGAGAGCGGCGCGAGTCTTGCGATTGACCCATTCGTCGGTATCTCCGAAGTACTGGCGCCGCTCGGAATGCCCGATGATCGCGTACTTGCACCCCGCATCCAGCAGCATTCGAACCGATACTTCGCCGGTGTATGCCCCGTTCTCTTCCCAATGAAGATTCTGAGCGGAGATCGCCACCCGCGTCCCGTCGACTTCCTCGGCCGCCGTAGCCAGCGAAATGAACGGAGGCGCAATAACGATGTCACAGTGCTCGACGTCCTGAATTTGAGGAATCAGCGCATCGAAGAACGCGCTCGTCTCCGCGCGAGTCTTGAACATCTTCCAATTGCCGGCAATGATCGGCTGTCTCATTTATTTGTAAGTACCTCTACTCCGGGCAGCTTGCGGCCCGACAAGAATTCCAGGGACGCGCCGCCGCCGGTTGAAATGTGCGTGATCTTCGATTCGACGCCCGACTGGGATACGGCCGCCGCGGAGTCCCCGCCGCCAACAATCGAAAATGCTTTCGACCCGGCTACCGCGCGCGCAATCGCAAACGTTCCCTCTGCAAACCTTGGATTCTCAAACACACCCATCGGTCCGTTCCACACAATCGTCTTCGCATTACGAATAATTTCCGAATACCGTTTCACGGTCTCAGGGCCGATATCCAGTCCCATGCGGTCCGGCGGCGTTGCGGTCACCGAGGTAACCTGCGAGTCGGTGCTATCCAGAGATGCCGCAACAATGTGGTCGACCGGAAGTTCGAGGGCAACCTTGCGTTCGGCGCCTTTTGCCAGCAGAGTCCCGGCAAGATCGATCTTATCGGTCTCGACCAGCGACTTCCCCGTTGCGATTCCCTGCGCCCTCAAAAAGGTATAAGCCATCGCCCCACCGATCAGGACGCTGTCGGCGATGTTCAGGAAGTTCTCGATCAGTTCGATCTTGTCGGAAATCTTGGCGCCGCCGACGATCGCCACGTAAGGTTTCTCGGCCTTCGTCAAGGCATGGGTGAGCGCTTCAATTTCGCTTTGCATCAGAAAACCCGCGGCCGCCGGCTGAACGAACTCTGCAATTCCTGCGGTCGATGCGTGCGCGCGATGGGCCGTGCCGAATGCATCGTTGACATACACGTCACACAGGGAAGCCAGCTCTTTTGCGAAAGCCGGATCGTTCTTTTCTTCTTCCGCGTGGAAGCGCAGGTTCTCGAGAAGCAGAACATCGCCATCGCGGAGCCCGGCAACCATCTTTTGAACTTCAGGACCAACGCAATCGGAAGCAAACTGCGCCTGCCTGCCCAGCAGTTGCGACAGGCGCCCGGCAACGGGTCCCAGGCTGTACTTCGCTTCGGGCTTGCCCTTGGGACGGCCAAGGTGTGACGCAAGGATCAAACGGCCGCCATGCTCCAGCACGTATTTCATGGAAGGCGCGGCGGCCTGAATGCGGGCATCATCGGCAATCTTTCCGTCGGCGAGCGGCACATTGAAGTCGACGCGCATGAACACGCGGCGGCCTTTCACGTCGATGTCGGAAATGGAAACCTTGTTCATGTATGCCTGTTGGCGTGGGGCTTCAGCCCCGTGCCCCTGGAGTTTGGACATTAGCATCTACGTCTTCAACTTCACGCTTCGCATTACAGGTATGTCGAGCAAGCGAAGCGTGAGTCCGAACTCCCCTCCTGTCTTTAGGAGGGGTGGCTGCGCCACCAAGGGAATGGTCCCGTTCCTTATTGGCGCAGACGGGGTGGTACGGAATGACGCGAAGCCACTTTATGGATGCTCGCGTAGCGCTCATTCAAATCGGTGCGCTGCGCGAATATCTATAGGGAGGCTTCGCATCATCACTTGATTGGACACCACCCCGCCGTTCGCTGAAAAACGCGAACGGCGCCCCTCCTAATCCAGGAGGGGAATTTTTGTGCACTCCCCGAAAAATGTCCACACTTCACGGGCGCGAGGCTTCAGCCCTGCGCCCACGGTTCGTTAAGCGGCGATCATCTTGATCAGGTCGCGCATGCGGCAACTGAATCCCCACTCGTTGTCGTACCAGGAAAACACTTTGATCAGCCGATCTCCGAGGGCCCTCGTCAGCGGGGCATCCAGGATGGATGAATGCGGGTTGCGCAGGAAATCCACCGAAACCAGTTCCTCATCACTGTATTGCAGAATGCCTTTCATGGGACCCTCCGCGGCGGCCTTCAACGCGGCGTTGGCCGACTCCACGGAAACCGGTTTCCCCGTCCTGACGGTGAGATCCACCAACGACACGTCCGGGGTCGGGACGCGGATCGCAATGCCATCGAGCTTTCCCTTGAGGTCAGGCATAACCAGACCTATCGCCTTTGCAGCTCCTGTCGACGTGGGAATCATGGAAAGCGCGGCCGCGCGCGCGCGCCGCAGATCGGAGTGCGGCAGATCCAGCAGTTTCTGGTCGTTCGTATACGAGTGAATGGTTGTCATCAATCCGCTTTCGATGCCGAAAGACTCGTGAAGCACCTTCGCTACCGGCGCCAGGCAGTTCGTGGTGCACGACGCATTCGAAATAATGTGATGTCTTAATTTGTCGTATGCCTTGTCGTTCACTCCAAGACAGATCGTGAGATCCTCTCCCTTCGCGGGCGCCGAAATGATGACTTTCCGGACCGATCCCCGCATATGTTTGCGGGCGTCATCGGCATTGGTGAACAAGCCGGTGGACTCGACGACAATTTCAACACCGAGGCCGGGCCAGTCAATCTTGCCCGGATCTCTTTCCTTGAACACTTTGATGGTCTGAGCGTCGACCTTGATGCTGTCTGACGCGTGCGTGACGTTGGCGTCCAGAGTTCCGAGCACCGAGTCGCGCTTCAGCAGATAAGCGAGCGTCGCGGGATCGGTAATATCGTTCACGGCCACGATCTCGATGGCCTTTTCGTCCCTTACCGCTCGAAAAAGATTCCGCCCGATTCTTCCAAAACCATTAATCCCAACCTTGATGGCCATGACAATAACTCCTCATATCCAGTAGTGCAGATGGCAGATAGTACGAACAAAAAGTATACTCTGCATCCGGCGATGTATTTTATCTACAGCTTATTTTTTGGGCTCTGTGTCCTGCTGGTCCTTCCCTACTATGTTGTCCGTTTCCGGAGATATCTTCCCACGTTATCGGACCGGCTCGGCTTCCTGAAGGTGGACTTGAATCGATCGATATGGATACACGCCGTGTCCGTTGGTGAGGTAAAAGCCATCGAGAGTCTGCTCGAAGGGCTGGGGAAACGGCTCAACGGACGTCCCATCGTAGTCTCGACCGCGACGCCCACCGGCCAGCAACTTGCCAGGCAACGCACCGACATCGTTCATTCCACTTTTTATTTTCCCATCGACCTGCCGGGCTGCGTCCGGCGCGCGCTCGATCGGGTCCGCCCGGAAATCGTGATCATCGCGGAAACTGAAATCTGGCCGAATTTTCTGCGGGAGTGCAGGAGGCGGAAAATTCCGGTAATCATGATTAATGGCAGGATCTCGGATCGGTCGTTCTCTCGATACCGGCTGGTGAGCCGCTGGCTCCCAAAGGTCCTCGCGGACTACACGCTCCTGGGCATGCAGTCGGAAACCGATCGTCGGCGTATGGAAGTACTGGGGGCGGATCCGGCAAAGCTGACCGTATTGGGTAATCTTAAATTTGATGGAACGTCTTCGGAGCGCGCGATAGAAGCCGGTCTGGCAGAAGTTTTGAGAGGGTGGCATTCGATCTGGATTGCCGCAAGCACGATGCCGGGAGAGGAAGAACTCGTGCTCGATGCGTATGCACAGGCGCGAGTGGGTCATCCGGACCTGAAGCTCGTCATAGCGCCGAGACACCCGGATCGCTGCGACGAGGTGCAGGAGATCATCAGGAGCAGAGGGCTTCGATTCATCAAGAGGACGAATTTGCCTTCACTCCAAACGCCACAGGCGCGTTACGCTACACCCGAGGGAGATGGACTCTTGCTCGATACGATTGGAGAACTCGCTGCAGTCTTCGAATATGCGACCGTGGTTTTTATGGGAGGAACGCTTGTCGCACGGGGGGGCCACAACATACTTGAACCCGCGCGCCACAGGAAACCGGTGATCTTCGGTCCACATATGGAAAACTTTCGCGACATCGCGCGTCTGTTTCTCGATGGCGGCGCGGCCATCCAGGTTCGCGACGCAACGGAGCTTGGGCAAACCGTAAGCAAGCTTCTTTCAGACACCGCACTGGCCGCTCAGCTCGGTACGGCTGCCCGGCGGATCGTCGACCAGAACACCGGCGCAACGGAACGAGTACTGAGTATTCTCGCGCCGGCCGGAACCGGCCAATGAGCACGCCCTTTCGTCTTTTACTGCAGGCGCGGGCAAAACTCTACGACACCGGGGTTCTTACCGCGCTTCGGCTGCCGTCTCCGGTAATCAGCGTTGGGAATCTCACCGTGGGAGGCACCGGGAAAACCCCGCTGGTGGTGGCGCTGGCCGAGGGACTCCGGGCGCGGGGGCTTCGTCCGGTCGTTCTGTCCCGCGGCTACAAGCGCACGAGCCGGGGAGTCCTCGTCGTAGGCAACTCCTGGGAGGAGGCCGGCGACGAGCCTTACTTGATGTCAAAAAGGCTTCAGAATGTGCCGGTCGTCGTGGGCGCCAATCGATATGAGGCGGGACTGTTGGCACATCGAAAGAATCTCGGCGACATATTCATCCTCGATGACGGTTTTCAACACCGCCGCCTGCACCGCGATGTCGACATTGTGACGATAGACCCCGTGGAATGGGCGGCCGGTGAATCGCTGCTGCCGGCGGGCCCGTGGCGTGAACCCAAGCACGCAATTGAGCGCGCTCACTTCGCATGCGTTCACGACGTGCCCGGGGCAGATGTCCCTTCGCTTTCGATCCCGTCATTCCTCATTCGCACGGAAGTGGATGGCGTGTACAAGGATGGCGTACCGGTGCCCCTGGAAAGCATTCGCGGGCGGGCCATTGTCGCGTTCGCGGGAATCGCAAAACCCGAACGATTCTTTTCTACGCTGGAATCGCTGGGGCTGAAGCCGGTCCAGTGTGTGCGCTTCCGCGATCATCATCGCTTCTCCCGGCGTGACATCGCCAGGCTGGGCGGCGAAGTAAGAATCACGACCGAAAAGGATGCGGTGCGTCTCGAAGGCCTCGGCGCCGGTGACTTCGTGTGGGTGCGTGTTTCTGCTAAGATTCCCGAACTCGATCGTCTTCTCGACGCGATAATCAGCAAATGCTCGCTCCCGGCAAGGGTTTGAACAGAATTTTGATCCGCGGCCCGAACTGGGTCGGCGACTCCGTATTGGCGATTCCGGCAATGAAGGCGGTCCGCGCGAATTTCCCCGAAGCTGAAATCACGCTGCTCGTGCGTCCATGGGTTGCCGGACTCTTCACATCCGCTCCCTTCATTGACAAGGTATGGAGCGAACCCCGTCCCACAAGCCTTGGTGAATGGTCTGCAATCACTTCGGCCATCCGGCGCGGCGGGTTCGACCTTGCGATCTTGCTGCCGAATTCGTTCGAATCGGCGTTGATGGTTTTCGTGGGACGGGTTCCAAAACGGGTCGGGTACGGCACAAACGGGCGGAGTTGGCTTCTTACGCATGCAGTCGAGCGGGCGCGTGAATCGCAACACCAGGTGGACTATTATTTCAGGCTCGCGATGGCGATTGCGGACGGTGCCGGCACGCAATCCATCGAAATTCAAGCCACACGCGAGGAACGGGCAAACGCGAGGAAGCTGCTTAAATCCGAGGGCATTCCCGAGGATGCGCCATTTCTCGTATTGAATCCGGGCGCGGCTTACGGCTCGGCGAAACGCTGGAGCGAAGAGCGATTCGCAAGGGCGGGCGGCACGCTCGCGCGAGAAATGGGCTTGCGCGTGGCGATTGTCGGCTCGGTGATGGAAAGACCGATCGGAGAAGCGATCAGGACTGAACTCAACGGCAACGCGGCAGTGCTCAGCGGAAAGACGTCACTGGAAGTCCTGATAGGCATCCTCGCGGAATCCTCCTTGATGATCACGAACGACTCGGGTCCAATGCATATGGCGGCGGCGCTCGGTGTGCCGACCGTGGCGGTTTTCGGATCCACGGACGAAACAGTGACCGGACCTTATGGCGCGCGAACAAAAATCGTGAAACACGATGTGGAGTGCAGCCCATGCATGCTTCGGGAATGTCCGATCGACCATCGGTGTATGACACTCGTGGAAGCTGAAGATGTATGCCGCGCGGCGAGAGAGTTAATGGCAGTCCATGCATAGGGCGATTTTCATGGATCGCGATGGAACGTTATCCGATGAAATCGGCTACATACGGAGTCCGGAGATGTACAAGCCGTTTCCTTGGACAGGCGCTGCCATACGCCGCATCAATGACAGCGGCATGAAAGCGATCCTCATCACGAATCAATCGGGCATCGCGCGTGGATATATCACTGAGGCCACGCTGAACGAGATTCACGGGGTGATTCATGCCGAACTTGAACGGCACAACGCCAGGCTGGATGCGATCTACTTCTGTCCGCACTATCCCGGCACCGGATGCGATTGCCGAAAACCTCAGCCGGGCATGCTCTTGCGCGCGCAGCGCGAGCACGGCATCGACCTCGCGAATTCCTACATGATCGGCGATCGATACCTGGACATCGGAACCGCTCACAATGCCGGGGCGAAATCCATTCTCGTCCTGACCGGCGACGGAAAATCCGAACTGGAACAACACAAGGCAGAGCCGTTTCAGCCGCACTTCGTCGCGAAAGACCTGCTGCATGCGGTGGAAGCCATCCTTGACGGAGAAGTGGCATGACCGATCTCGGCGCTTTATTGAAACGCTTTCAGGGCCGGCGCGTCGTTGTGTTCGGGGATCTAGTCGCAGACGTTTTCGTCTACGGAGAAATCTCCCGGATCTCCCGTGAAGCTCCCGTCCTGATCCTGAATCACCGCGAAACCCAGGTTGTGCCGGGCGGCGGCGCGAATGCGATACACAACCTGTGGGCGCTGGGGGCAAAACCAATCCCGGTGGGTATCGTCGGAAATGACAGCGAGGGGCAGACGCTCGTTCGCTATTTTTCCAGGCTCGGCATTGATACCGGCGGCATTCGCGTGGCGAAATCCTATCGAACTCCGACGAAAATGCGAATCCTGGGTGGAGCGGTTCACTCTCAAAGGCAGCAGATCGTGCGAATGGATTCGGGCGGCCCGCTTCGCGCCGGCAGCTTTCCGCCGGGAATCGAGACGAGGCTCCGCCGGGCCGTCCGCCAGGCCGACGCGCTGCTGGTCTCCGATTATGGCTACGGCCTGGTTACTCCACAGCTTGTCGCCGGAATCCGGTTGAATGGAATTCCCGCGACAATCGATTCGCGTTTTTCGCTCGAAAGTTTTTCAAATATGACGGCGGCCACGCCCAATGAGCCCGAGGTCGAGACGGCGCTGGGGATATCCATCGGCACCGACTTGAAGAAGCTGGAATCGGCCGGGCGAACATTGCTACGCAGGCTGAAACATGATGCGCTGCTGGTCACACGGGGCAAGGACGGCATGGCGTTGTTCAAGCGCGGCAAGAAGACAGTTCATATCCCGATTCACGGGACCGATGAGATTGCAGACGTCACCGGCGCCGGCGACACCGTGATCGCGACTTTCACGCTGGCCCTGGCTGCAGGGGGAACCTATGAGGCCGCCGCAAGGCTCGCGAATTATGCCGGAGGAATCGTCGTGATGAAATACGGAACGCGGCCGGTCACATATGAGGAATTGTCCGCAGCAGTGGGCGCGGGGCTTTAGCCCCGTCCGGAGTTTGGACAATTTGGGGAGGTTGTTGCAAGAAACTCCCCTCCTGGATTAGGAGGGGTGCCGTTCGCGCGTTTTTTAGCGAACGGCGGGGTGGTGTTATCGATATTCGCGAAGCGCACCGATTGAAGTGGAGCGCTGCGCGAGCATCCATAACGTGGCTTCGCGCCATTCCATACCACCCCGTCTGCGCCAGTAAGGAACGGGACCATTCCCCGGGCGGCGCAGCCACCCCTCCTAAAACAGGAGGGGAGTTTAGACTAGCAAAAGGCAAGCATCTTGAAACTTCAGCGCATCGAACAACTGTCTCACATGCTCGCCGGCAAAAGAGTTGTGCTCGCCAACGGCTGCTTCGATATTCTGCACGTGGGTCATCTGCGATACCTCGAGGCGGCTCGCAGGATGGGGGATGTTCTTGTGGTCGCGATCAACAGCGATAAGTCTGTTCGCATGATCAAGGATGCGGGCCGCCCCATCATGAATGAAGACGAACGCGTGGCGCTGGTTTCCGCATTAGCCTGCGTGGACTACGTCGTCCTGTTCGATGAACCCGATGTGAATCGAATACTCGATGTATTGCGTCCGTCGATCCACGCGAAGGGCGCAGACTACACGGAAGAGACCGTGCCGGAGCGTCAGAAAGTGTTAGCCTACGGCGGGAATGTCCGGATCGCCGGCGATCCCAAGGATCATTCCACGCGCGACATCATCAGGAAAATTCTGGAGTCTGCACAAGAGTGATTACCACGGCCAAACTCGAAAGCCTCAAAGCCGCCAGGCCAAGCCGATTCCTGGTCGTAAAATTCGGATCGCTCGGCGACGTGGTTCACTGCCTTCCATCGGTCGCCCAGCTCCGGAACACTTTTCCAGACGCCGAAATCGACTGGCTGATCGAGCGAAAAAACAAAACAGTCGTGGAACTGAGCGGGCTCGACGTCCGTCTGGTCCCGATCGATACCTACCAGTGGCGGAACAGTCCCGGCATCGGCAGCGCAAAGGAAATCGCGGAGTTCGTGTGGGCGCTCCGCACGGATGGATACGATTGCGCGATCGATTTTCAGGGTTTGCTCAAATCGGCCTTTTTCGGATATCTGTCCGGCGCCCCCATCCGCATCGGCTGGGAAAGGGATTTCTTGAGGGAGTCCGTCAGCCGGTTCTTCTATACAGAGGTCGTCCTGCCGAGGCGAATCCACATTATCGACCAGCAGATGGAGTTGCTGAGGCCGCTGGGAATCGAGCCGCATTGGGAAACCGAGGTTCCTTTGAAGGCGCCGGAGGCGGCAAAGAAGTCCGTTCAGCGGAAACTGAACGGCATGAAGGATTATGTGGTGATCAACCCGGGAGGCAACTGGCCGACGAAATGCTGGGATCCGGAACGCTACGGAGAGCTTGCGCAACGGCTGATCGGTGATGGCTTGCCTGTGACAGTAACGTGGGGGCCTGGAGAGGACGAACTCGTCAATAAACTCGTCCGAAAGGCCGGCAGTGGCGTACGCCAGGTGCCGACCAACCTCGAGGAACTGGTGGCGCTGTGCGAAAACGCCAAACTGTTTGTCGGCGGCGACACGGGACCAATGCACTTCGCGGCCGCTGTGGGAACCCCGATCGTCTCGATCTTTGGGCCGACAAGCAGCGATCGCAATGGACCGTTTCGCCGCGAAGATGTCGTTGTCGAGCGCCGGCTTCCCTGCCGGCCATGCTATGAACGCAGCCGCTGCCCACTGGAACACTGGGAGTGCATCGTGGACATTACCGTCGACCACGTTTACGAAGCGTGCCGAAAGCGCCTCGCGCTGGCGGGCACGAATCCAGTTTAGGATGCTCCAGCGAATCCGCGTGCCGCTGGGCTTCGCGGTCGCGGCCCTCGCCGTCTATTCCGCAACTCCCACGGGGACATCCCTTGTATTGGGCCTGCCGATCGCGATGCTGGGAGTTGCTTTTCGGTGCATGGCGGCAGGCGTGATTAAGAAGGACTCCCGGCTTGCGACCGGCGGCCCCTATGGATGGACAAGGAATCCGTTGTACTTCGGCAGCTTCCTGCTCGCGGTGGGTTTCGCTGTCATGGGCGGAAACGGCGTGACCGCCGCCCTGCTGTTGATTCCATCGGCTGTGATCTATCCGGTCGTGATTCGGAATGAAGAGGCTCACCTGGACCGGTTGTTCCCGGATGAGTTCCGTCTCTACCGGTCGAGGGTCCCTCGATTTTTCCCGCGATGGCGGTCCGGCTTCGTTTCCTCGTTCTCTTTCGCCCAGTACCTGGCGAACCGCGAATACAACACGCTCCTGGGTTTTGCCGTAGCCGTCGGCGCATTCGTGGGGAAATGGTTGTGGGGGTGAGAGAACGTGAGTACCTGCATCTTTACCTGTGGGCGCGGGGCTTCAGCCCCGTGCGACGCGAGTCGTTTCCGCGTCCAATATGCGTCACCTGGCGGTCTGCAGCGCCGTTATGCGCCGGGTGTCTTGCTCGAACGGCGGTTGCGTCCAGTCCGGATGATTCGCGCCAGGGACCGCAGTGCTTGGTTAACGTCCTCGGCATTCCGAAACACCTGCGCAACCTCTGGATCGAGCATGACCACGAGCGCCCCCTTTTGATAACGGGGTGCGTACTTGTTAGGTCGTGCTCGACTGAAGTCGTACTCCGGAAGAATTTCGTCCGGATCGACTTGCGAAACCACCGTTTTCGATCTCTTAACTTTCTTCATAGTCTCTCTGTTCTCGACGAGTGGCGCGGCGGGCGCCGATGACGCGGACCACTTCAGGCCGATCAGTGAACATGACAGCCAATTGGCGCTGCTGATCGGACCATCCCATCAGTACAAATCGCCTCTCGCCAGCGGAATGCGGGGATCGTCCACGATCCTTCCAAGCGGATCGCCAAAGACAGTGATCGCCTCCTCGAACGTGACAGCGTGCTTGTCGAGATTGGCGGCAGCCTTGTCGGGATCCCACTCGAAACGCAGAACCACGCGTCACCCCCGCGCTCGATTATGACACTCCAATCCGGGATGAATAACGGCAACGCATCACCCGGGGCGTTCCACAAGATCCGCGAGCGCCGTCGGGTGCGCGGTATTAGACAGCGCTTGACGAGCGGTCACTTGGCCACGTCCGCTCGACTTGCCGCCGAACTGTGAAGCGCGCGTCCAGGCCGTGCCGATGTTATTGCGCCACCCATTAACACCATCTCGCCGTTGATGATGACGTAGGAGAAACCCACCGCATACTGGTGGGGCTTCTCAAACGTGGCGGCGTCGCGCACGCGAGTCGCGTCAAAGACGGCGATGTCAGCTTTCATCCCGGGGCGCACAATTCCCCGGTCAGTAATGCCCATGCGCTGCGCGGGGAAGGAGGACATCTTCCGGATCGCGTCCTCGAGGGTCAGTACTCCTTTTTCGCGGACGTAGAGTCCAAGCACCCGCGCGAAGGTACCGTAAGCGCGTGGGTGCGGCACGCCTATGCCAAACGTTGGAATTCCCGGCGCCGCATCCGAGGCGATCATCGTCGCGGGGTGCTTCATGATGCGCGCCAAGTCGTCCTCGCTGATGGCGTGGTAGACGGCACTGCAGTCGCCGTTCTGCACGATCTCGATGACGAGGTCGGCTGCCTGGTCGATCGTCACCGGCCGGCGGCGGTCGCGCAACACCTGCGCGAGACTCTTTCCCGCAAGGCTTGGATCCCAGCCGCACGCGGCGAGCACGACATTCGATGGATCGCCTCCGCCGCGCTCCGTCTCGATCGACTTCGACACCTCAGCAAGAATCCTCCGCCGGCTGCCTTCGTCGCGGAGTCGATCGAGCAGTGGCTCGCGGCCCCCCTCTTGAGCCCACGGGGGAATGAGGCCGGCCTGAATCGACGTGCTC
>CAMBFR010000010.1 GCA_945865815.1 Candidatus Sulfopaludibacter sp. SbA3 | reverse complement strand
CATGACCAGTGAAGCTGCCGTATCCGGCACAGCCCGGTTGGTAAAAATGGTCGACGTACCCGTGTTGGTCTGACCCGACCGTGCGCCGATGGCCAGACTGTTGATACCGCTGGCCACGGACGTGATCGTGGTCTGGCTCATGGCACCCGGTATGAAATTGTTGGCGCTGCTGCTCAAGGAAGCAGTGACTGACAGCGGAGCCGTCTTCCCATCCAGATCCAGCCTCACTCCAGCCAATATCAGACTTCCGGAGCCAAGAGTCGCAGCATTTGCAGCGGCCGGAAGCGCAAGCACGATCGTCCCATTGGCGTAATTGATCGTGTTGATCCTCGTGATTGTCTGAAAAAGTCCACTGGCTCCCGTGATGCGAATCGCCTCACCCGCGCTCGGCACATCAAATCCAACGACTGTAATGAGACCAGTGTTGCCGCCAAGCTGAGGACTCAACGAGGCCAAAGGAACACCCGAAGTGATCGGAGCGCCAAGATTCAGTGTCAAAAGCGTCGTGGTCGTTAACGGAGTACCCGTAACCACGCCCTGAATGATGATGCCGCCACCAGGCGAGTTTGGATCCGATGATTGTCCGTGTTGATTCGTTGTGACTTCACTAGCGGACGCTGTGTTAATAAGGTTCACCGTGACTTGGGCAAAACTGCTAGGTGCGAGCGTCAGTATGAGTAACGCCGCTAGTAGCCCAAATAAGACTTTGGACTTCATTCTGTATTCTCCTTTCGAGATCGTTCAACGTGAAAATGTGAATCA
This sequence comes from Candidatus Sulfopaludibacter sp. SbA3, assembly GCA_945865815.1. GTDB lineage: Bacteria > Acidobacteriota > Terriglobia > 20CM-2-55-15 > 20CM-2-55-15 > CAMBFR01. Next base: position 61,864 of record CAMBFR010000010.1, on the reverse strand, counting down.
AAAAAGTAATGAACCCCGGCAGATTCCGCCTTACTCAATTTCCTCCGCCGGAACAAATCCATCAAAACGAAACCGGAGAATTCCGTGGAAGGATAACCGCTTCTTAAGGTCGTCCATGGGGTTCCACCTCTCTCCGCTTGCAAACGGCCTCCATACCACCTCCTTCTCCATTATGAATTTTCCGGTTCCAAATTCGTTCCAACAGGCAGCGCCGAAAAGCAGCTAATTCGTTGTCCTACAACCAATTGGCCCATAAAGCTGCAACACGTTAGCATGCGTATCCAAAGCTGTCAAGGCTCTTTCCATCAACATTTTAGCTTTTTTGCCCTGATTCCATCCCAGCCTCATAATGCGATTCAATATCACGGTCCCTTCCTGAACCACGCACCGAACGCGTCCTTAATGCAACTGGCGTGCCGTTATTGGAAGACACGGCTGGTGCGTGCTTTCAGCGATTTAATGAAAGGCGGGATTTTGTATCCGAGTTGATTTTTCACGGAGTGTGAAAAATCAACTCGCAAGGACGCCGGTCTAGTTGAGGTTCTTCTGGATCTCACGCAGCTTCAGCTTCAAGGCATCTGTAGCGAGGTCGGCTTCGTCATGCGTACGGAGGACGTGCGGTGTAATTAAGATAACCAACTCCGTCCGGCTCTGCGAATTCCGAGTATTTCCAAACAACAATCCCAACCCCGGAATTCGGCCGAGTAGCGGAACCCGACTCCGTGAAACGTCGTTCTGATCTCTAATGAATCCCCCGAGCGCGACAGTCTGACCGTCCCTCAACACGATCGATGAACTTACAGAGGACTTTCCGATGACAGGCGCAACAATGGAGGAAAGCGTATTCGCACCGGCCTGGCTTACTTCCTGAGAGATTTGCAGCGTAACGGTGCCGCTATCGTTAATCTGGGGGCTTACCTGTAGGATCACACCGACCGACCGAAATGCGATGGTTTGAGCGAACAAATTCGTTCCACCGGCCTGCACGGCAGTAACCGACGACGACGTTGGGACAGGAATATCGGCGCCGACAGTGAAATTCGCGGTCTGGTTATCGCCCACCATAACGGACGGTGCGGAAAGCGAGCGGACTCGGGACCGATTCTCAGATGCATTGATAAAACCCACTATCTCTCGAGTACGGCCGACAAATGCGAACGTCTGGGCTCCGAATGAAGGTGGCGAACCGGCAGAACTGGCGAACGAGGCAGTAGTCATAGGATTGGCGCCCAGCGTGCCCTTCGCTTGCAAAATAGCTGAAAGTCCCAACGACATCGACTCATCCAAAACAACCTCGTAAATCTGCGCCTCCACGAGCACTTGTCTTCGGAGCACGTCCAAATCCAGCAGGGTTCTCTCAATGTCCGAGTATTGCTGGGGTGTGGTTTGAATCAACAGCATATTGTTCATCGTATCGGCAATAATGCGAATGTTGCCGGCCTGAACCGTCCCTAGAACGGCCTGTGCGGGTTGCGCCGATTGCACAGGCGCACCGAATAGATTAGGCGGAACTTGAGGCTGAGTCTCCGGAGACACCGGCAGTTGTGCCTGCTGTACAGCCTGAGCCGGAGCCACGGCGGGTGCGACAACCGCTCCAAACTGGCTTTGGGCAGAGTACAATTGCGACAAGACACCCTGCAGATCCGCCGCCTTTGAATTCCTGACCTTATAAACGTAAGTTCGCAACCCGCCAACGGCCGAAGGCTGATCCAATCGCTCCAGCCACATCATAACCTCCGGGAAGACCGCCACGTTTGGCGCAATCACGAGGATGGCATTGAGACGTTCGATGACAACCAATCTAACGGCACTCGCCTCCGACATTGCATAACCGCTGAATACCGCTCTCAAGTCCTCGACAATCTGGCGAGCAAGATTGTTCCGCACCGGGTACATCCTGACTCGCTCACCTTCGAAGGCATTCATGTCGAAGATATCAACAATCTCGAGCAACTTTCGCAGATTGCTCCGGCGCTCTGTGATGAGAATCACATTGCCCGTTTCCTGCACGACCATGCTGGCGCCCTCGCTCAGGTACGGCGACAGCAGCCGAGACATGTCGCCGGCCGAAACAAATTTCATCCGAAGAACCTGCAACACCATCTGATCGTCAGGCGCAACGGTCCGCTGATCCTGAACCTGTAACGGTTGCCGCACAGCGCTGCCGGCAGGCACGACCTGATAGAAGTTACCCACCCTCACCATGGTGGCGCCGTTGATCTTCAGCATGGTTTCAAGAATTGATAACCAATCGGATTGCCGGAGTCCTCCGGCGGTATGGATGTTTACGGTTCCCTGTACGGCGGGATCAATGATGTAGTTGATGCGAAGCGCGTCGCCGATGATCCTGATGATCTGGTGAATGTCCGCATTGTCCAGGTCCAGTTGAATCGGGAGCGTCTCATCCTGAACCGGGTTTGCCGCCGCCTGGGGTGCGGGTTGCGCATCGGCCGCAGGGGGCTGCGGCGGCAGAGCGGGCTGCTGCACCACAGGAGCTACCTCTTCTCTTACGTTCGCCTGCCCAAACGGCGTTTGGATCACCCGTTGTCCCGGCTGAAGTGGAGGTTGTCCGGCCTGTTGGAATTCGCGGGCGGCGCCGGAGGTAGCGACAATGGACAGAGACATCATGAGTACGACAAGGGTCAGTCTATTTTTCATTAGGGTTGATCTCTTACAAATGCTGTTCCGAATGGTGTTTGAATGGCGCGCTGTCCAGGAGGAGGCTGTGACGGTGACGGAGGCGGCGCATTCGATGTTGCCGACGAACCGGCCCTGGCCGCCGGGGGGGCTTGCGCAGGCGCTCGTTCGATCACCTGCACCGGCGGAGTAGACGCAGCCGAAGTGCGAGTCCGCTCGCGGGGAACCTGGGCCGTCGGGTCATTCATTATGAGAGTTTCTGTAATCCCGTTCGAGGAAACCACGACCGACTTGTCCTGGATTTCTGTTACGGTCCAGCCGTCGACCACCTCTCCTGTCTTCGTCGGCCGATACGAACGATTGCCAGGCCGGCCGGGACCAACCATTGCCATGCGTTGAGATCCGATCGAAAGGGTTCCAAAAAAGAATGGCTTGGGTCCCGGAGGCGTTGGCGCCTCGGCGACAATGGCAATGTCATTTCGGTCGAAGCTGAACAGATTCCGTCCCGGAATGTCGGTCCAGTCTGGAGCGGGTGCCAGCACGGCAGCAGAGGTCTGCCCCGTCGTGACCGGTGCCTCGGTAATCGCCTGGATTGCCTCCACTTGGTTCAGGCTTTCGAAGTTCCGCCACTGGTCGCGCAGGGTCATTGCGCCCATTGCGAGGCCGGCCAGCAGCAGAAAATCGAAGAACAATATCCGCTTTGTCATCGTCCTACCCCCTTGGAGGTTGCGCCATAATCGCGGCCAGATTCAGGCTCACGCGCAGGTTCTTCTGGAACTCGCCACTCGCCGGCAGAGCGTGAACAATCTGCGTCGGGGCCACCTGCGCATTTCGAATGGTAATGAATTTCGGCGCATTCCTGAGTTCCGCGATCAATCCCGCCAACTGACCGGGAGTACACTCGAAGGCCAGCGTCATAGTGATCTCATTGAAGAAGTCGTCCGCCTTTTTCGCCGGCGCAATGTTCCGCTGCGTAAGAGCGATCCCTACTTTTTTCGCCGCCTCTTCAACAAGGTTCTGGAATTCTACGGACGCGAGCGACGGATTATCGCCCCGGATCAATCGTCCCTCGGCGTCCGCAACATTCTTTCGAGCCTGCTCGAGCAACAGCGTGTGACTTCCCTTGCGCACCAGCGCACGCCGGTACCTCTGCAGCTGGTCTTCCTTTTCAGCCGCCGCCCCGGACGCGACCTTTAATTGGTCGAACAGGGGTAACGCCACCTGCCAGAGCAGCAAGTAAAGAACACCAGCGCCAGCAAGCAGAATAAGCGCGCGCCGGTCGCGCTCCCGCAATTCGATCTTCATCGGCGTACCTCTATATTTGTTCGCAACGTAAAACGGTCCTTACCGACAGGGTCCCGCGTCACCGAAGCCGTGAACTGCGCATCCCTGAACAACGGGCTGTCCTCTATCAATTTCTGGACTTCCGATGCGCTGTCCGCAAATCCTGAAATCGCAAATATTTCATTCTGGTACGCGTAGTTCGTCAGCCACGTGGATGGCGGCAACACTCGCGACAGCTCAAGCAGACCTTCAACGTTCTGATCGCGCTTCTGGAAATGGCCGGCCAGTACACGATACTTTTCCGATAGCTGATTGAGTTCCGCTTCCTGAGCCGACACATCCCTGACCTCTGGCGCTACAAGCTGGATTTCGCTGTCGATCTTCGCCGCGTACCGCATCAATTGGTACGGTTCCCGCACCAGCATCGCCACGCCCATCAAGACGGTCAGCGCGATCAGCACATAGGTCGGAATCAACTGCAACTGGCTTCGACGGTAACGTAAATCCGGAGGCACGAGATTCGCGTTGAACGGACCGCGCCTCATGCCGCCGAATGCAGCAGCAATGACGCCAAACTGGCGGCCCGCTTCCGGATCTCCACTCTCCAGGGGAAGGCGGACAGGCGGCACACCCTCGACGCTTCCTGCAGACGTTCCGTAAACGACCAGTCTCACGGCATCCGGATCAGCCACCCGGCCCACCGAAAGCAGCCGCTCGGCCACAGACCGGGACTGCATGGCGGTCTCGGTCCCGGAAATCGTGACTGACGCCAGGTTTTCCTTCTGTACTAACGCGCCCGCCACAGAGCCGGGTTCGCAGGCCAGAATTATCGTAGCCTTCTCTCCCGGCCACAAAACGGAAGCGCCGTGCGCCGAAGCTACGGAAGAAATGGAAGCTCCACTCAGTGGCAGACCCACGGATTTGAAGAACAGAATCCAGGGATCCAGCAACGCCTTCGGAATGATGACGACCGTAGCCAGCAACGTCTTCGCACCCTTTCCGGGGGCTGCATGAGAACAATCCCAATGGATTTCAGCCAACGGCCAGGGAGACAGCGTTTCTATCTGGAGCCCGACTGCCGACTTCAGTCTGTCGCGCACCTCCACGGGAAACTCGATTTGCCGGACGATTCCGTTATCGCGAAGAAGGCTCAAATGAACCCGCGCAGGCGCAATACGATGCTTCCTTACCAGTTCACTCACTGCGCGTTTCTTCTCGTCTTCGGGCATATCGACGAATCCTGCGATCGATGCCAAATGCACGAGCCGCAGCCTGCCCATGCTCTCCCGAAGCACAGCCAGACGAAGGTCCGTGGACGTAATCTCCAGACCTACACTTGTTCGTAAAATGGTGAATTTCGACATTGCCTTATTGAAACTGCCACCGGTCGAACTTGTTCTCAAAAAAATATCCGTATTGCATCGGATTACTGGATACCAATCGAATGAACCGCTCACGCTTGTATAAAATCCGGACCGTTCGCGAAATTCCGGAATTCTGAATGGTCGCCTTCGCCGTCACGCTGCTCGGCTCGAGGTCATCAAAGGACAAATATTGAAGGGCTTCAACATCAGACATCGCGGGCACCCGGTTCACCAGATCGCCTGAACCGGTAAACCGCTCCTTATCGCGCTCGAGGACTATCGCATCCGTCAATTCGCTTGTTATCCGGGGTAAAGCCGAAAGAACCTCCGGAGCCGCAAGGTTGATATTGATAAACTCGCTGCCCGAAGCTACGGTAACAAGATCGCGCACTCCCGGAAACCGGACATAACGTCCGGTAGCGGGATCAATCGCAAGCCTGCCGTAAAAAATATCCGGCGTCATGTTCTTAACCAGCCGCAGTTCATCAACCGCCTGGAATGCCTCATTGCGGGGCAATTGCGGGCTCGATTCGGACGCCAGATTGCCGGCGGCGTAATCGCGCACTTCTGCGCCGTATGGATGAGGAACGTCGTCTGCATCGCGCCAGTCGAGGATCGAGTCGACAACCTGGTTTCGTTGCTGCTGTTCAAGCCCCAGAGAATCCAGCATGGCCTCGATCAGTTTATCCGGAGCTGAATTCAAGTTGATCTTTCCCGCGTCGGACTCCAATCGAACACGCACTTCGCCGGTCTCGAAAGGAAAGATGAATGTTCCTTTTTCTTCCCGCACTGAAGAACTCTGCGTGATGTCCTGATTCTTTACTATTCCGTAGAAAACCGTCTCAGCCGCCCCCTTCGCCATGAAAAAGGCGCGCTCGGAATCAAATGAACCTTGGGTTGTGGCCAGTTCCGCACGCACCGAAGATGCCAACGAGAACGCCAACAGCGAGACAATGAGGACGACCCACAACACGGTTACTAAAACCATTCCGCGTTGAGTGTTCATTTTGTATTCACCAGCGGAATAATCACCGAGTCGCCAGCGAGATGAACTCGCACTGCGGCCGGCAGCCCGTCGCCGATCTTCCACTCCGCGGACCAGGAAGGTCTTTCCGTTGCTCCTGGCAGGGCCTTGGGAAGATAACTGAAGCGGACATCGGAGAAGGCAGCCAGGATTTCCCCATCGATGAGTTCGAACTCCTGCGGAACATAACCGAGCAAATTCTTCTCTTCGTAACGAAAGTCGCCATTCCGAAACTCATAGCCGATTTTCCGGAAATCCGTTGGCCCATCAGCCAGGGAATAATCCGCAATAAATTCCACGCTCATGCTTGTGCCACGAAAGAAGATCACAGCGGGTCCTTCCACATTCACGGGCAATTCCAGTGGATAGGCAACGGCGAGCTGCCGCTTCAGCAGGCGTTCGACTGCGGCTCGCTGGTCCAATTGATCGATTTTCCCGGCGCCACGGGTCCAACTGTCGATACCGATATTCAGGCCCGCAAAAGCGACGGTGGCGATCAGCGCCATGATCACGAGCGAGACCATCACCTCCACCAAGGTAAAACCACGCAGTGCCTTGCGACTATTTCGGGTAGGCATTCTCGATGGCTTCCTCAAAGTTATATTCGGGATCGTATTGGAGACTGGCAGGTTTCACGGCCTCGAGCTTTATTCGGCGTTCACCGGAGCGGCCGGGGTAGATCACTTCAACGTCAATCTTCATTATCGCTTCGGCCGGCTTGACCTCCGTATCCGGTGGGGCATACCGGGAAACATTCACCGTCCATTGTGACTGAAGATCGTCAAGGCGTCCTTCAGCCCGGCCGGCACCAGGAAGGAACTCGAGGAATAGAACCCGCTGCATCAGGTCCTGTGCAGCCAATTGATATCGATGCATCTCCTCGACTTTTCCAAGATTAAACAGGGATTGCGATAACAATCCAAACAGCGCGGTCGCTGCCATTCCGAGAATCGCAGCGGCGACCACGACCTCGAGCAGGGTGAAGCCACGCGGCGACCTCATCGCAGCGATACCTCGACTTCGCCGCTCCGGCCTCGCAGCATAATGGAATCTCCCCGCAGAATCCCTGACGGAGCGATGTAAACCGATCGTACGGAGACGTCGTCGCGAGTTACAAAACTGACGGAAGACGGCAGCGGTTCCTGGCGGAGAACAACCATCTCGGAACTGAGCAGAACTGCGAAATGCCCCTGTTGATCGAGCAGGAGGTAATGCGGACGGTCGCGGCGCTGGGCCTCCAACCGCCCGAACTTGATTAAATCCTTAATAGTGCCTTCGGCCTTGAAAAGCTCCAGGCGGCCGAACCCCGCCCCAATCCGGGGTCCGGCAATGCCCAGAGAAATGGCGATAATCGCCAGAACGATCACGACCTCGATAAGGGAGAATCCTTGACGGCCCTTCATAACCATCAAGACGCGGCGGGAGAAGAAAAAGACGAAACCGGTGTCTGTATTATTTCCAATTCACAATGTCGGCAGCTTCCCCTTCGCCACCTTCCTGACCGTCAGCGCCGTAGGAAACAACCTCAAACTCATGGTTTTGTCCAGGAAAACGATAGATATAGGGACGACCCCATGGATCCATCGGAACGTCTTTACGAAGGTACGGCCCATCCCAGTTCTGGGCGTTTGGAGGCTGGACACGAAGCGAAGCCATGCCTTCTTCAGTTGTCGGGTAGCGGCCGACGTCAAGACGGAAGAGATCCAGAACGCTTTCGAATTCCGTAATCTGGACCTTTGCCGTTGTCTGGCGGGCGCGCTCGACATTCCGAAACAACCGCTGGCCGACAAGCGTGGCGAACATGGCGATGATCACCATCACGACCAGGATCTCGATCAACGTCAAGCCGGCGTTACGGGGCACTGTGCGACGAACGTTTGAAATGTGGGCCATATCTCAGAATCCGATCTCATTGATTGAAACAATTGCCATCAGCATCGAAAGCACAACCGCGCCGACCAGGATGCCCATGACAAGAATGATTGCCGGTTCGAAAACGGATGTTAGCGCCTTCACCGAAGTCTTCACATCTTTTTCGTAAATGTCGGCGATCTGTAACAGCATGGAATCCAGCCGGCCCGTTTCTTCGCCTACTTCCACCAAGTGGACAGCCAATCCCGGAAAGACACCCGCGTCGCGCATCGGCTTGGAGACGCCTTCACCGCGCTTGGCGCCCGCCGCAATCTTCGAGATGGCTTCGGCGACAATCTGATTGTGCGCGATATCCTGCACGATCCGCACCCCTGCAATCAGCGGAACGGCGCTGGCCGTGAGCGTACCCAGTGTCCGCGCAAAACGCGCGACCTCCACCTTCAGGAGCGTCGGCCCAAGCAGGGGCACTCGCAACTTCACTGCATCCCAGATCCAGCTTCCTTTCGGCGTTCTCACCCAGGTTCGCGCGGCCGCAACTATTCCCACAATCGCCAGCACCAGAACCCACCAATAAGTCTGCGTGAAGGTCGATAGCCACAGCAGGAACAGCGTGCTTGCCGGTATCGTTGCTCCAATGTCCTCGAAAATTGACGCGAATTTCGGGATCACGAAGTACAAGAGAATGCCTACCGACACGCCGCCCACGCCGGTCAGCAAGCAGGGATAGATCAGCGACGCCGTCAGGTAGCCGCGCAGCTCGTCGGCGGAGCGCTCGAACTCGACCAGCCGCGCAAGAATCACGTCAAGTATGCCGCCGGCCTCGCCGGCCCGGATCATGTTCACGTACAGCCGGGTAAAATACTTCGGATGGGCTGAGAGCGCTTCTGCGAGCGACTTTCCACCCTTGATCTGGCTGAGAACTTCCTGAATGACACGGCGGAGTGCGGGCTTCGCCGCCAGTTCGGCGGTTATTGTAAGACTGCGGTCCAGCGGCAGACCTGCCCGGACAAGAGTGGACAGTTCCTCGGTAAACATCAGGATGTCTTTGCGGGAGACACGCTGGAATCGGATGGCCGGCAGAATGGACGCGCCGCGTTTTGAAGGCTCTTCGATGGATACGGGAATCAGGCCCATACTCTGAAGACGAAACGCGGCCGTCCGGCTGTCAGAGGCTTCCAGCCGTCCTTCGGCGGACTTGCCCTGGGTGTTTACGGCCTTGTAGACAAATGTCGCCATAGAAAAACTAGACTTCCTGAGTGACCCGCAAAATCTCGTCGGGAGTCGTGATTCCCGACGAAACCTTGATCCAGCCGTCCTCTTTCAACGTGCGCATTCCCGATCGGATGGCTTGCGCCTTCAAGACATTGGAGTCGGATTTCGTAACCATCAGGCGCCGCATTTCATCGTCAATGTCCAGAAGTTCGAAAATGCCGAGGCGGCTCTCATATCCCGTGTGTCCGCAATGAGAACAACCGGCGCCATGCTGAATTTCGAAGAAGTCCCCTTCCGCTGGAAAGCCGGCGTCGCGCAGCGCGGCGGCAGGAACCTTTGTCGGCACCTTGCACTCTTTACAATTCACGCGGACCAGGCGCTGCGCAAGAATCCCAATCAACGACGATGCGAGCAGGTAATCTTCAACTCCCATGTCAACCAGGCGCGTGACGGCACTGGGCGCGTCGTTCGTATGGAGCGTGCTGAAGACCAGGTGACCGGTGAGAGCCGATCGAATCGCAATCTCAGCGGTTTCGAGATCGCGAATTTCTCCGATCATGATGACGTCCGGATCCTGGCGCACAATATGCCGCAGCCCCGCCGAGAACGTCAAACCGATCTGGGGATTTGCCTGAATCTGGTTGATTCCGTCCATCTGGTACTCGACCGGATCTTCGATGGTGATAATTTTCCGGTCCGGAATATTGATGCGCTTCAGGGCGCTGTACAGCGTCGTACTCTTGCCACTGCCGGTCGGACCCGTAACGAGAAAAATGCCATGAGGCTTCGAAGTCATCGCACAGACTTTTTCATAAAGGTCTTCGGGAAATCCAAGCCTGCGCAAATCGATCAGCGACGTGTTCGAGCGATCGAGAATACGCATGACCACGCTTTCTCCATACATGGTCGGAAGCGTGGAGACGCGCAAATCGATTTCCTTGCCCAGGACCTTCAGCTTGATTCGTCCGTCCTGTGGAAGGCGCCTCTCGGCAATGTTCAACTTCGCCATCAGCTTGATGCGGGAAATAATCGCGGCGCGTAGCTGGTTCGGCGGCGGATCGACGTTGTGCAGCACGCCATCGACTCTGTAACGAAGGCGAAGATCTTTTTCAAACGGTTCCACATGGATGTCACTGGCTTCCGACTCCACGGCACGCGAGATGATCAAGTTCACCATGCGGATCACGGGAACTTCGGATGCCAGGTCGCGAAGGTGCTCGATGTTCTCGTCGTCGCCGCCAAATGCGTCACCGAGCGTCTCTATGAGCTTCTCAGTGGTGTTCTCTTCGCCTCCATACAAACGTTCAAGCTGCTCCTGAATCGCGGTCTCGTTTCCCAGAAACACGCGAGGTTCGTACCCGGTTCGCAAGCGGATCGCAGACAGCGTTTCAAGATCCAGCGGATCTGCCATGACCAGCGAGAGGACGTTCCCGTCCAGATGCACGGGGACGGTGGAAAAGGTGCGCAGAAAGCGGAACGGAAGCCTGGCCTGGTCCACGGGTACGGCGGGATACTCGCCGTCGAAGATCGGCACTTTAAGCTGCTCACTCAGGACGCTGAGAATGTCGCGTTCAGCCACATAGCCGAGGTCGATCAGAATTCGGCCCAGTTTGTCGCGACGCTCCTGCTGCAGGGCGAGCGCGTTGTTCAGATCTTCCTCGGAAAGCAGGCCGCGCTCTCGCAGGAGGTGTCCGAGCGGTTTCGCTTCGAGCGCCAGCAACGCCTTCATCAGAATTCTCGAACCTGGATCTGGGACGATGCGGCGTCCTGCTTTTTTACACTGAAAATCAATTGTGAGGGCAGGTTTGGAACGTCCGCCGGATTCGTGTTCATCAGATGAACAATCACCGTCACGCTCTGGGCCGCGCCGATGGATTCCAGGCTGGGCACCCTCTGCTTCAGAAATGTGGAGAGCCTGGTCTGGACCTGCTGCCGCCGCTCGCTCACGACCGTGCGAAGCTCCTCCGGACTGCGAGAAGCGCTGAAAGGATTCCGGGGACGCTCGAGTGCGACTTCAACAGTCACGACTACCCCATACATGTCGAGGTACGTGGCCTTGGCAGACTGAAGGACCAAAATGCCGGGAGCTCCGGCGATGAGGTCGTTGATTTCACCCTGAAATTGGACCGCATCCTTCTTGACCCTGTCCAACTGCGCTGTCGTCTGCGATAAACCAGGAATGGATACGAACAAAAGGCAAAGAACGATTTTTAGCATCATCATTTAGTCTCGAGTCTCCACCCGCCGTGCCAGAAGCTGGATGGATGTGGCGTTCTCAAAGGTATCCTTCTGAAGGGACCGCTGGAAGTCGTCGTAGTACGCAAGTTCTGCCTTTACTCTTTGAAGTTCCCTGCCGCTGGATACGTCCCTCCTGTTGAGCTCGGCCACAAGCCATGCGCGCTCCGAGTCTCGAATCTCCCGAATGATTCTGTCGTAATCAATGGGCTCAGCCACGGGAACCTGTGCAACAGGCTGCTGCACTGCAACTGGCGCCGGAGGCGGCTGCTGTGGCATTTGCATCGGCGCAAGCATCACGATCGCCAGAGAGACGGCCGCGGAAGCAGCCATGGGAGCCAACCAGCGCCCCAGCCAGCCGGAAGCAGCGGGCCGGGGCTTTTCAAACCCGAAGACGATGTGACGCGGAGGTTCAGCATCGGGCAAAGCCTTCAGGGCATGGTGAGTCCGCTCGAACTGTTCCAATTGCGTCTGGCAACTGGCACATGCAGCCAGGTGGGATCGACCCTCGGCCATTTCCGCCGCCGAAAGCTCACCATAAAAGAATTCGGCCAACTTGTCATTCACATGCGGCATTTGCATACCTCCTTAGCGTCGGGCCCACCGAACGTTTTCAGTCTGCCTGATCGGGTGCGGGGATTTAGCCCCGTACCCGTATCAAACAGAAATTCCCTGGAACACGTACTTACTGAAGAATGCCCCGAAGCTTTTCAAAACCCATATAGAGCCTGGACTTTACCGTGGAAACCGGCGCCCCCTGCACTGAGGCGATTTCCTCGAATTTCAAACCATGAAACACCTTCAGAACCACCACCTCTCGTTGATCCTCAGGCAGATCCCCGAGCGCCTTCTCTACTGCGAGCCGATTCTCCACCGGCATCCGGTGTGGAGCCATCTCCGGGTCCAGTTCGACCCAGGTCCTGCCCTGATCCTTGCGAATCTTCGAGAAGCACGTGTTGTGGGCAATTCGATAGAGCCACGCCGAGAACCGTTCGCCGTCATTGAGTGTATCCAGTTCCCGATACGCCTTCATGAAACTGTCCTGGCAAAGATCCATGGCCTCATCCCGATTGCCGATCAAGCGCAGGATAAAGTTATAAATGGGCTTTTCCCACTGACGGACCAGAAGATTAAAGGCCTCTGTGTCTCCCCTCAGGACTCTTTCAATGACTTTCTTGTCATCGAGAGGTTGCCAGGCAATCAGCTTCAAACTCTATCCTCGTAAGTAAAGACTCCCATCCCTGTGAAAAAGACGAATGGGGCAGTTCATTCTGACAAAGTGAATGGCTAAACGGTTCTATAAGCGAATCTTCTGGAGTAATTCGATAGCCCGCGCGTTGCCCGGTGCTACCGCTAACACGCTTTCCAGGTGTTGGCGCGCCTCCGGGATCTTTCCCTGAAAAAGATAGATCTCGGCGACTTTTATGTGGCTCTGGACGTTGCCGGGTTCACGCGCGGTGATATCGAGCAAATGTGCGATAGCGGAGTCGTAATCCGATTTTTCAATAAAGAGAAGCGACAGATTGTATTGGGCGGCGTTCATGGCCGGATCGAGCCTCAAGGCAGAACGATATTTCTCGATTGCCTGATCCCTTTGGCCAGCCCTCGAAAGGGCGAATGCATAGTTGAAGTAAAGCAGGCTGCTTGATGCATCGAGCTTTTCAGCTTGCTCGAAATAGGTCACGGATTCCGCAAAGCGCTCTTCCAATGATCGCAACGCTCCCAGACAATACAGAGGCTGAAGGTGGTTTTCGTTCGTGCCCAATCTTGCCGTTAATTCTGCCGCATAAGCTTCACCGTCACCCATCGAGTGAATGACAGCGACGAGGCTGTCCTGGACCCACAGTCCCTCCGGATAAAGTTCAACGCTTTTCTCCAAGGCAGAACGGGCTTCACGCAAGGCTTCGGCCTTTCGGGCCGACAAGTCTTGCTCAGCAATCTGTCCTCTCAGACTCTCGAGGCTGTCCGCAACACGCCGGTAAGCAACTCCAACATCATTGTGTAGCTGCGCGAGTACGGCGTCGCCGGCGCCGGTGCGAGTTGCCTCATCGATGGCCTGCTTGAAACTATCTATCGCCTCGGCATGTCGGCCGCCATTCAGGTAAAAACTGCCCAGAGTCTCCAACGTGCTGATGCGGCCTTCGGGAACGTTTTCCAATCCTTGTTTCAGGGCGGAAATTGCGTCGTCTAGTTGACCCCGGTTCAAGTAGGTCAAAGCAAGTCCGTTGTAGCCCCTCAATTTGCCGGGAGACTTTGAAACTATGTCTTTATATAGGCTGACCTCATCGCGCCAGACTTCATTACGCCGGGTCGTGGCGACCGTGAGCACAAGGAGAGTCCCCACTCCCAGAGCGGTCACTGAAGCAACTGCCTTCCGGTCCGCCACAAACCCGACGACCCACTCAAGGAACATCGGAAAAGCCAAACTGACGCCGGCAAGCGGAAGATAGAGCCGGTGCTCGAATATGTAATCCACTATTGGGACGAAACTGGACGTGGGAGCCAGCGTGATAAAGAACCACAGGATGCCAAAGGCATATGCGGGCGAACTATACCTGATCCTGTAGCCAATCCCGATCAAGACACAAATCACAATCGAAGATACGATGACCGCCGGCTCCAGTATTGAAGAAGACGCTTTGAAATCGTAGTCCAGGTTGAGATCCATGGGCAGGACAATCAATTGGATGTACTTCATGATTACGCGCGACTGGGTCAGCAGGTAGTGCCACGGCGATATTGTCAAACCCGTATTAAGAGATGGTCTCAGGAACACCAGCATGATGTAGAACGAAGCGATTAGACCTCCGACCAGGAACGGGATATAAAAACGCCACCGTGAAAGTATCGATGCAAAGCTCGTGCGTGCGATGAAGAGATAATCGATGAGAAAAATGGCGGCCGGCAACGTTATTGCGGTTTCCTTTCCGGTGAGTCCGAACACCAGAAAGAGGATGACCAGGCCGCTGGTGACAAAACCAATCTTCTCGGAGGGAGTCCTCACGAACAAATAGATCGCGCCAAGATAGAAAAACGTAGAAATCAGTTCCGAGCGGCTCGAAAGATACGTTACGGATTCCGTCTGCAGCGGATGCAGGAGGAAGAATCCAGCCGACAAGAAGCTGTAAGCGCGGACCCTGGTCTCATCAACAAGTTTGGGATACAACTTTGCCCCAATTGCGAATAGCAGTAGCCCATTCACCAGATGAAGCGCCAGATTAACAAAGTGATATCCCCACACGTCCGAGCCACCGATCAAATTATTCAAAGTGAACGTGAAAGACAGCAGCCTGCGAAATCTGAGAAAGCTGTTAAGCGTTAGGTAATCGCTTATTGGAACTTCAAAGGTGTTGCGGATGGAAGCCAGATCGTCGAATACGAAGGGACCGTCGAACGAATTCCAGTACGCAACCGTCCCCAGAAACAGCAACCCGACGATGGGAAGCAGTCTAACAAGAGGACTCGCCTGTGTACTTCGAGGCTGGTTCCTTCCCCTTAGAGTCTTGTTGCGCAATGAAATCTGTCCTCACAATAGAAATCTGACGACGGTACGCTTACCAGCCAAGAGACCTCGTATTCAAGCCCAAAAGAGCCGGCGAACTATCGATAGATCTTCACTCGTTCGCGGAAGGGATGGCGAATGAACTCAAACGCAAAAGCCATCAGACCGATGAAATTTTTCCGATCAATAGCCGTCACCTGCCGGAAAGCCACAAGCAACACCATGTACACGGGCGCAAAAACGAGAAAATCGGCCAGCACTTTCAACGGAATCAGGAAACGTGTATCTGCAAGGGCGGGCAAACCTGGAATTTCTCGATGCACCACCAGGACCGCCAGACTGGCAAGTCCGGCGGACAAAATCGGCCGGGCATAAATTCCCCGAAGCGCGGTCCAAACCGAGGCTTCAACATACTTCTGATGAAATATGACGAGCAGGTACACGGCAGATATCACGAGCGCAGCCGACGTCCCCGCTGCTGCGCCGGCGGCGCCGAACTGCCGAACGAGCAGCATGCTCAGGATCGGGTTCAACGTCATGAGTAGAACCGTGCTGCGCATATCGAACTCCGGCCGGCCGACTCCAGCTCCGGTCTGACTGGCAGCCCCGCCAAGGGCGTTTACTCCGTAACCAATGGCCAGAATTCGAATCAGAACGGCAGACTGTTCAAAGCCTTTCCCCAGCCACAACGTAACCAGGGATTCCGCCTCCAGCACAACGTAGGCAACCAACGCTACCGTGACCATGGCGACATACCGGGATGCCAGCCAATATGTCCTGAGGATCTTTTCTCGATCGTTCCGTGCGCCCAACTCCGAGGTTGCAGGAATCAGGGCGGAAAGCATCACCAGTGGAACTGCACGCATGAACGATGTCAGACGGGAACTGACTTCGTAAAACGAAACGGCCGCGGTGCCCATCAACCGGGAAATGATCAGCTTATCCATCTGGAAACAGACCATCCCGCCAAGCCTGCTGACCTGCATCTTGGCGCCGTAGCCGAACATCGCCCTCAACAGCTTTCCGTCGTAGTGCCAACCCAGCGACAGCTCGGGTAGGACGCGCGCGACCGTGAGCCACGTCACAAACACCGCGATCACGGCGCTCAGCAATGCATTTATCGCCAGGCCGAGCATTCCGAAACCGGCTTCCAGGAAAAGCACGGTTCCGCCGACATTCACGAGACTCAGGGTAATTTCGATGGTGTTGGACTTGTCCATCCGCTGAATGCCCTTGAAGACCGACAGGAACATCGTTGCGATGTTTTGAAGCGCGCAGGACATCAGGATCAGGAAATACACTCCGGGCGCCGGCGCCATTCGAAACCAGCTGAAAAGCGGTTCGAGCGCAAGGCCTATGAATACGAGCAGCACGCCAAAGGCGCTGTAAAACAGCAAACCTGAAAACAGGACGTGATTAATGCGGTCGTAGTCCCTGTGCGTGTAGTAGGCCGAAATGTACTTCACGAAGGAAGAGCCCAGGCCGAGCTCGAATAAATTGAACCAGTTTATAAAGACTGTGAGCAGCACCCACATGCCGAAATCATTCACGCCCAGGTGCGACAGGATGTAAGGCGTGAGCAGGAGCGCGGTGAGGAAACTCCACGAACGGCCAAGCACATTGAAAAACGTGTTGGTTACGAACTTTTTTGAAAACTCTCCGAGAAGCGTGACCGGCTGGGAATTCCTGAGTGGATCAGAAACCTTCGGGTCGGTCATCGTTCATTTAAAAGATTCTTTTGCCAGCGATGGCTGGATTGCGGTCATTGGTTGATTCTCGGCCCACGGCGTTTGGTCTTTTGTGTAGCGGCGGTATCCCAGGAAGAAGTGGTAGCGCACAGCCGAACTGTAGTGCATATCAATCAGTCCCGCAATCTGACCGGTTCCCCGGCGCCGTTCCCAGCTTGTCAGCAGACTCACCAGCGGCGACATCATGAAGGCAGCTCCCTTGTAGAGTTGATGGAAACCCTTCAGATGCCGGGTTATCCGGCCGCTTTCTACAAACCGGGGTTTGAGCTCAGGATGCATGGACAGCAGCTGTCCCAGGGAATAGCCGGCGTTCTCACAGCGCCTCATGAAGTCGTCGTACTCAGGGAAGCGATAGTGCAACGCTTTCGCCTCGGGGGCGAAGATCATTCGAGAACCGGCTTTTTCCAGGCGATATCCCAATTCAATGTCTTCCATTCCGTAAATCGTAAAGGCCTCGTTAAAGCCGCCCACCTTCAGGAGTACGTTGGTCGGTGTGGAAACATTGCACGTGTGGTAGTAGGAAAAATCGATTGGGCCCTTTGACGGAGTATATGGATTGAGTATCCGGTGGTCGCGCAGGTACCTGAGAAACGGCTCGGTCGTTTCACCCCATGGGATCGTTACAGCGCCGATGATCGAGGCGCCGGGGTTCTTGTCCTGATACTCCACGTGACTCTGAATCAGCCCCGGCTCTGCCTGCACGTCATCGTCGATGAAAACGACCAGCTCTCCCGCGGCCATTCGCAGTCCTGCATTTCGCGTGGCCCCTGCTCCGGGCTTGTCCTGGAATCCGCACTTCAAATTGGAGAACGTTCGGCGCTTTTGTTCCAGAACACTGCGAGTGTCATCGGCTGAATCATTGTCGATGACTATCACTTCGTACTGTTCCCGCGGAAATGTTTGAGATTCGACACGTTCGATTGTCTGCGCAAGCAACGCAGAACGATTCTTCGTGGGAATGACAACACTAACCTTCAACATCAGAATTAAACTTCCTAAAAATTGACAGCGTGATCGGTAGAGGTTGGTGAACTCGGTTCAACTAAGACCTAATCAGCCAGCGAGGTCTCATTGAAGCGTATCCAAGGGTGCCGCTCACACCAAACGTCTCTGGTACGAAGCAGATACGGAATATATCGGATGTGATCCGCAAAAGCAAACGCGTACAAAATCCGGCTGCGCCACGAGTAATGTCCGAGAAGAAAACGACTTAGGAGAAAGTTCCATAGCACGTCTTTCTCTTTCCACGAACCGAACCGGTAAAACAGAAAAAGCGAATTTCGAAACGTAAAGTAGTTCTCAAGAGTCCTTCTCTTGCCGGGCAGGATGTCCTGAGTGTAATGACGGATGACCGCATCAGGGACATAAATGCATTTCCAGTGACGCAACCAGAACTTCCAGCTTAGATCGACGTCTTCGCAGTACATGAAGAAAACCCGTTCATCAAACCCGCCAACATCCTCAAAGGCTTTCCGCCGAATCAGCACGGCGGCGCCGGTACACCAGGAAGTTTCCCCGGTTTTTGCGTCGTACGTCTTGGGGTGCTCCCGCGGAGTCTGCCTGGCCTCACAAATCCCAATTGCCGCATCCGATTCGGCTCGAGCGAGCAATTCTTCAAGGCAGCCCTGTTCCAGTTCAGTATCCGGATTCAACAGGAACAGGAATTCGCTGGCACCTTGCCGGGCCAGCAGGTTCATGCCACGGGCGAACCCATTGTTACTCAGGGACCGATGAAAGTACGTTTGAAAAGGAAGGTGCGGCAAAGCCGTTGCAAGTGTCTCGCAGGTGGCGTCCTTTGATCCGTTATCCAGGAAGTACGCCGTCACAGGAATAGAGAGAGAACGAAGACTTTCGAGCAGCGGCTGAACGAAATTCGCACTGTTATGAAAAACGATCAGGACGTCAATCCTGGACGTCACGACTGCCTTCCAGATAGGCAACAATCATCAGCAGGACCGAAATCCGGTACAGGAACGACAGTATTCGCAATGGGAACAACGCCCTATTGGAATCCCAATCCGAGATTTTGCCCTCCGTTCGTCCGGAACAGAATCACCCCCGACGTAGTCTGTCCTGTAGCACCGGTGAACATCGTGAATTCGGTGCTGTGGCCCGCTCCGTCCGCAAGATGGGGAAAGAAAGTCTCGGCAGACGAAGGCGTTGTGAGTTCATTGCTCGGAGATAACGTACTGATCAGGAAATCTCCCTGTTCGTTGTTCCGAATGCGAAGACCCAGTACGGAGATGGAATTCGACGACGTCACCCGCATGATCCCCTTGAACGGTCTTGCGAGCGATGGAAAGAGATCCTTCACCATCCTCGAAGTCTGACCTCCCGAAGGAACCGTCACGGAACTGGTCAGACCGGTAGAAACTCCATCGAGCGTCAACAGTTCAATATCAACCGTCGAGGTGAGCGCCGCCATGTTGGCAATCGCGATCCCAGCCTGGATTGAACCAATGGAATCCGGCACACCGGATTCCTCGACGTACGTCCGGAGCTGGGTTCCCGCAACACCAATTACGCCGGCCTCTGTTACCCGAACGCCTCCCTTGTACAAGGAAAAGACGCTCATGGAAACAGGGGTACGCACACCGCTGGTCGGCGTAACCCGAACTGAACCGGTAAGTGTTGCTCCGCCCATGTCCGGCAAATTAAGCTTCAATGCACCCTTCTGCGGAATGTTGTACTCCACGCTGCTGACCGTCGATGTACCAACAGGCACGGATGTCAGAGTTCCACCGGGGTTGAAAAATTCGACTTTGCCACTTATCGGGAAATCGGCAGTATTCACAAGTATGACGTCCGTCGTCCATCCACCGTTGACAGCAAAGTGAGGGATATAAGCTACGGCGGTGGACGGCGGAAGAGACAGGTCCACAACCGGTAAGTTCGCGAACAAAAATTCACTCCGCTCGTTTGTAAACCCGCGAAGAGCGGTTACCGCAACGGGCGCACTGGCTGTAAACGAAAACGTTCCGACAAGAGGGTCCCGGGTATCGTAGGGAAGTTCGTTTAGAAACTTGGCCACCTGTGTGTTGGCCGGAATAGTTATCGATCCAGTGGAAACGATATCGAATGTTGCCGCGACCGTGAAGTCTACCGTCACATCCTGATTGTTGGGGTTGGCGATCGCGAGTCCGGTATTCCTCGGGCCATTGATTTCCGCGTAGAACAACCCCCTTGTAATCGCCGTCGTGGCCGGAAATCCGACCTCATAAACAAGCTTGGTCGACCGGAATCCCAATACCGCTACCCCTGACGGAGCCGTCTTTCCCGTATCCGGTTGAATGCGGGCATACCCAACGGACACGCCGGAGGGGGTTCCGCTACTTCGAAACGTAGTCGCGCCGCGGTCCGCAATCGAAAAAGTTCGTCGCCCGACGGCCGTCGTTGATTCACACACACTGCGGGCAGAAACAGTATTGCGAGGCTGTGGAGAAGCATTCCCAAAATCCAGAAGATTGTTGTCCGTCTCCGTGCATCCGGCCCCTTTGCGGTGAAGTGATTTCCCATCGGTAGCCAGAGTTGGCGAGCTTCCCTCTCTGCAGCCGCTGCCGTAGCCCAAAAAATCCACCACGGAAGTGAACGAGGGGCAGGCCCCCACCAGCGATGTGTCAGTGCTCAGCAGAGCGATCTTGCCGGCGTCGATACCAAGATTAATCAGGGTCGTCTTGTCCGGTTGAGGCATGCGCCCACGGCCTCCGACGCTGTTCGCGCGAATCAAATAATACTGGCCTGGGGCAAGGCTTCCCGACAGCGCAACGATCTGCCAGGTGCTCGCACCTTCATTTGAATATTGCAGCGTCCACGTTGTCAGATCGACAGTCGTAACTCCCTTGTTGAAGATCTCTACGTAAGCGTCGCTTGGCCCCGTCGAGCCTGCCAGGCCAGTGTAAATCTGGCTGATAACGACGGTCGTGGAGACCGCAGCCTCTGAGGAAATTCGCGAAACCAAAATCAGCACGGCCAATAAGAGAGCTCGGATCGAAAAATTCATTTCAGACTCCTGAACTTTGTGGGCACGCAAACCTCAAAATGGACGCCAGTATAATGGAGGAAGTTTCGGTTTGCACGCCAAGTTCCACTACTGGCAAGGAAAATCCAGAAATTCCGGCTGCAGCTTTTCCCAACTGAAGTGCTCCAGAATCATGCGCCGGCCTTCAATTCCAATACGCGCACGCAACTCCCGGGCCGCCAGCAGCCTGGTCAAGGAACTGTGAAAATCGGATACACGGTCCGCAATAATCGCCTGCTTTCCGCTCAAGATTGGAAAGCCAAGAGCGCCCACCGAAGTCGTAATTACCGGAGAAGCCATCGCGAACGCCTCAAGAAGCTTCACACGCTGGCCGGTCCCCGAAAACAATGGCGCCATGAAGACCGTATTTGCTCCGTGGAAAAGCTGCCGGGTGTCGGGAACGTATCCGGGAAAGTCGGCATTGCGCGCTCGCGGAAGCGTCGCGGGCACATAAGGGCCCGCAATGACAAACTGCACATCCGGAAAGCACGGCGCGATTTCTCTAAGCAGAAAATCCGCGGCTTCCACATTCGGCGTATGCCGGAAATTGCCGATAAAGAGAACTTCTAACGGCCGCGCCGGGTCCTGCAATGCGGGCTGAAAATACTCCGGGTCAATGCCGATCGGTATATGGCGAATATTGGCTCGGCGGGCGTACGAGCGAAGGTAGCCGGCATCTTCCTTTGTCATTGTGACGACTCGATCGAACTTCTGACACGCCGAGACCTCGTAGTTCAACGCCGCCATCCATCGGGAAAAGAGCCTCAGCTTCTCTACCGGATCTATTTCCCTCTGAAAGGCGGCCACTGCGTTGGCAGAGACCGCTTCGTGTTCCGTGAGTATCGAAAACGGTCCGGGCCGCCGGTATTGCGCCATCTGCAGATACTCGCATTGGATGACATCGATTTTTCGCGACCGGAATTCGCTCTCGACCGCCTCGCGCATTTCAGGCGTGTCGAATTCGTGAATCAGGAACGGCGCGAGGGAAAACCAGCGGGGGCGAAAATCCGCTTTTCTTGGAATGGCGGCAATCGAGTCGCAGATTCCGCGCACCGCCTCGACAGCGGCGCGCTCTTCATCGCTTTCCACAAACGACAGCACATGCACACTGTGCTCTTCTGAAAGTATGCGGATGTTGTGGTACATCCGCACGCCGCCCCCATGCATGTTGAGCACGGGTGGATAGGCTGTCACGACTAAGACGTTCATGCCTTCTGGCTACGCAAGAGCACCTCGCGATCACTCACCAGGTAGTGGCGCAGGCACGCCATGCGCCGGTACAAGGCGGCGGGAAGCTGGATAAAGGCTCGGAGAAATGCCCGCGCCTCAAAACCGCCGCCCATTTGACTCCTTCCGCGCGCGTGGGTGCGCGGAAGATTGATCAGGTGCTCGAAGATCATGGAGCGATCGCTGATATTCTTCCAAATGAACAAGTACTGGTTTTTCCGGATCGTATTATCCACAAACTGATTCCCGAATTTCCTACCGGTGGTCGCTCGATGTTTGTGAATAACACGGCTCCCCGGCGCAAGCACGCACTTCCAGCCGCGCTTCCACGCCTGATAAGACAGGTCGGTGTCTTCGACATAAGCCGGACTGAACAGCGGATCGAAACCGCCAATCGCAAGAAACTTTTCCCGATCAACGGCGCATGACCCGCCACCGGCCCAGAATACCGGAACCTGCCCGCGGATCTCCTCATCCGGACCGATCTCGGCGTGCCAAAGACGAAGGAAGCCGCTTTCAAAAGCGCCGCGGGTCTTTCCCGTCTCCTCGCGGCGCCGCGACGGATCGGCAAAGAAGACTTGCGACGTTACTGCAAAAATGGAGGAATCCGAAAATCCGTCGAGCAGTGGCTTCAGAAATGCGCGGTCCACGATCATGTCGTTGTTGAGGAAAACAACAACGCCGGTGCGCACGTCCTGAACACCACGATTGTTCCCCTCACCAAATCCATGGTTGCGATCGAGAGCGAGTATGCGGACGCCAGGGTATTTCTCGCGAACGAAGTCGACGCTCCCGTCGGTGCTGCCGTTGTCGACGACCAGAACTTCATGGTTGCCGCCATCGTGGCGAATCGCTTCGAGGACGTGGGGAAGCGATTCTTCAAGCAAATGCTTACCGTCCCAATTGAGGATTTGGATTGTGGCGCCCGAAAGGTCCTTGTTGGATCTTTGCACGGGGCTAAAGCCCCGCGCCCACGGGAGAACTTGAAGAATTGTTCCGACGGCCTCCGCAATCGCGAAGGCGGCGGCGACGATCAAGTCCAGCGGCAGGAGCAGCAGAACGATCGGAAGTGCCCGGAGCTTCTGAAGGCTCAGCATTCAAGCGCCGGATCCGAGGTAATCGCTCAATGCCTCGCGCCAATGACGCATGCGGTTAATCCCGAGTCCTTTCAGCCGGGCATTCTCGAGAACCGAATAGCGCGGACGGATGGCCGGCGTCTTGTAAAGGTTCGAGGTGGTTGGTACAAGGTCGGCGTCGATTCCGGTGAACTCAAAAATCGCCCGTGCGAATTCGAACCACGAGCACTCACCCTCGCTGGTGATGTGAAACAATCCGGTGTGAGTGGTCGATAGAAGCAGCGCAATCTGTTCGGCGAGGTCTTTCGTGTACGTGGGCGTGACGACCTGATCGCTGACCACCTGGATTCGCTCTCCAGCCGATGCTTTACGGAGCATCATCTCGACAAAGTTGCCGCCCTTCCCCCTGCTGCCCATTTCTCCGTACAGGCCGCAAGTTCGAATCAACACGCATTTCCGAGCCGCGGATCGCACCAGGTACTCCCCTGCGAGCTTGGAGTTTGCATAAACACTCAGCGGCATCGGTTCACTCTGCTCGGTATACGGCTCGCTAAGCCTGCCATCGAATACATAGTCCGTGCTGAAGTGAACGAGAACGGCATCGCTTTCGTTTGCAACGCGGGCAAGATTCAGCACGGCCAGGGCATTGACGCGGTATGCAGGCTCCGGCTGGGTCTCGCAATCATCGACGCGGTGATAAGCCGTCGTATTGATGATGATACCCGGGCGTATGTCCCGGAGAACGGCGGCCGTCAGCAGGTGGTCGGTAACGTCGAAGTCGGCGCGCGTAAGCGGAACCACATCGTGGGCTCGCAAACTGCGGCGCAAGTCCTGGCCTAGTTGTCCATTCGCGCCTAGAAGCGCAATCCTGCTCATCCGTTCCGTCTTCGTGCCGCATAGTATGATAGATTTCGCATTTGCTTCATTCTGTTTTTGAGACCGGCCGTTAACGAAGGAGACTCTATGGCAAAACCCGTAAGTGCACCGAAAGTCGGCGAGGAAGCCCCCGATTTTGCGTTGCCATCACACCTTGATAAAGAGGTGAAGCTGTCCGATTACCGCGGCAAGAAGAATGTCGTGCTGGCATTCTATCCCCTCGCCTTCACTCCAGTCTGAACCATCCAGATACCGGCGTACGAGGAAGACACTTCCGAGTTCAACCGGTACGATGCCCAGGTCGTGGGTATCAGCATTGATCACATCCCAGTCATAAAAGCATGGGTAAAATCGATGGGAAACATCGCCTTTCCCCTGCTTAGCGACTTCTGGCCGCACGGCCTGACAGCCCTGAAGTACGGCGTACTTCGGGCCGAAGGTTTTACCGAGCGCTCAATTTTTATCATCGATAAGCAGGGAAAGATTCGCTACATCGACATCCATCCGATCGGAGACCAGCCGAAAAATTCGGTATTGTTCGAAGAATTGAAGAAGATCCATGGCTGATTCCGAAATAGATGCTTGAACTTTCCCGAAGCTGTATTCCCTATACCCCCCTCAAGCGCGAGCTGAAAGACAGTCGGCTCGCGCTTGTCACAACCTCGGGCGCCTATATAGAAGGTACGGAGCCGTTCGCCGAAAGCGATCTCCGTTTTCGGTTGATTCCGGCGGACACCGATGCCAAGACCATCCGCTTTGTCCCGGGTCACTTCGACATCACCCAGGGGACACTTGACGCAAACATCATGTTTCCGCTTGACCGGCTCAGGGAATTGCTCGATTCCGGAGAGATCGGAAAAATCTCGGAGTACCACGTCTCGATGGGACTGACCATGGAGCTTCGGAAACTGAAAGAGCAGGTGAGTTGGGATATCGCCCAGGCCGTGGCGAAAACGCGGCCGGATGTTGTTGTGCTCACCGGTGGCTGACCGCTCTGCCATCGGACGGTCGTCACGATTCAACGCGCCATCGAAACACAGGGCATTTCTACTGTGCTCATCACCGTTTCCCCCAACGAGTCCGAACAAGCCGGACCGCCGCGAGCGCTCTACCCAAAACCCTTCGAGCCCGGCTATTCACTCGGCCAGGCAAACGATCCGGCATTCCAGAAGCGGATACTCCGCGATGCTCTCTCTCTGATGCACTACCCGGCCGAGCCCGGAACAATCATCACGAAGGATTACAGAAACGCAACCGTCTGAAGACTCGTGATCTCGATGCGTTTCCCGCAGCGGGGAGTGTTGCACCGGACGAAGTCGTCAATACGAACCATATAATCGCGGGCTGCCTTGAAGCGAATGCGGTCTTCTTCATTAGCGCGTGGCGGGAGGGACGGTTTCTTCGTGCGCTTGAGCCATCGGATCTGGTACTCGGCGGCCTGCCGGCACGATGGGCAGTTTATCGTGTGCGTCCGGACTTCCTGCTTTTCAATGAAGAAATCTCTCTCGTCCATTTTCTTACCTCATCGTCCTTTGCCGTTCCGCACCGGCAGCTTCATCCGTATGGGATCCACGCTCTGCTCTGTCTGGCCATGACTCCACTTATGCAAGCGATACGATAACCGTGCGCCGCGGAATCGGACGCCCTCAGCTATCAGCAACTCGCGCTGCATCCATGCTGTTTCCCCTGGAGTGCGAATCACTCCTCCCGCGCCAACGACGCGATGCCAGGGCAAACCCGCCGGACACGTTTTCATTGCTCCGGCCACCTGGCGCGGACCTGTCCCCGCCAGCCGGCCGACATCACCGTAGGACAGCACCTTTCCGCGGGGAATTCGTCTGACGACGGCGTAAATCCGATTCGCGGCCACAGCGGGCGGAATGTTAGCACTCTCTCACGCTTTTTACTCCGGGCTCGTCTAAACAGCGGTAATCGTGGATAATAGGGAGGTTTTAGAACCCTTATTAGAAAGGACATCGAATGTTCAGCTTGAAACCAAAACAGGGCGGCTCGGCCATTCCGCCAGCGCCTCCAAACCAGGGGCAGGGCAATTGGATCATAGTGGCGCTTGTTGTTTGTTTAGTCTTGATCGCAGGCGTTGGCTACAGCGCTTACTCCACGCGCGCGACCCTCGAGGAGCGCATCACGGTGCTGGAATCCCAACTGCAGGCTCAACTCAATGATGAGATCAAGTCGGTCCGGAACGAAGCGGCAGAGATGGCGTCGGACCTTGATGTTGTCACGGACAGGCTGGGCGTAACGGACAAGGAACTCACGAGCGCGAGACAGTTTGCAGAACGCTTGAGAGTAGAGCAGGAAGCCGCTAAGCAGGCGCTCGAAACCGAACTGGCTACCAAAGCGGCATCAACCGAGGTGGCCGCGAATGTCGCCGCTGTTCGCGCGGAAGCGACTGCGAAGGCCGTCGAGATCCAGCAGGATGCGGCATCCAAGATCGGAACCGTGTCGGGCGAAGTCAAGACCGTTGCCGCGAATCTCGATGCCACGCGAGCCGATCTTGCCGAAAGCCGCCGCGAAATAACCGATGTCCGAACCACTCTAAGCCAGCAGATTGCGCGCAATGCCAGCGAGCTTGCCGAGCTGCGTCTGAAGGGTGACCGCGACTTCTTCGAATTCGACATCCGGAAAGGCAAAAAGGATGTCATGCAGCGCGTAGCCGACGTTCAGCTGGAAGTGCGAAAGACCGATCAGAAGAAGCAGAAATACGACGTCGTCATCGGAGTTGACGATGCCAAGCTCGAAAAGAAGGATCGGACCGCCAACGAACCCGTTCAGTTTCTGGTCGGCCGCGACAAACTGCGCTATGAAATCGTCGTGAATTTCGTCGACAAGGACCGCATCCGCGGATACCTGAGCGCGCCGAAAGACAAAGTCCTGGCTGCGGAACGGCCCGTGTTCCGAGATTAAAGGCCGGGACCTCCACCCAAGAGCACCAGGCGGTGGCCGCTGATAGCGGCCGCCGCGACCATCACTCCCGCCGCCACTTCCAACACCAGCCACGTCATTGGATATTGTTCCCTGGAGTCCCTCCCCGCCGTGTGCGCGGAGTATCGAATGATCGCCAGCGCAATAAGACAAATTCCCGCAACGATGCCGGCGCCCGCATGGGCAGTCGTTCTGGCGTTGTCAAATCCCACGCCCCCCATTAACTGAAGGCCAGTTCCGACCGCAAGAAGAGCCCCCGCTGCGGCCCATAGCGTAAGACGGTAGCCCGTAGCATGCAGCTCCCGGCGATTCGTGCGATACGCCCAGACGTCGGAAATGACAGCAATGATCGTGAGGGCTATCGGAAAGTGGACTACCAGCAGATGGAGGGGAATGCTGAACATCGAGTCAGTCCAGCGGCGGCTCGAAACAGAGGCGGCACCGAGCCTCGTAGGCGCCGCCGTCACCCACCAGGAGCCTGTCTGAGCTTTCCACAAGGCGCTGCGTTCGATTCGCCGGCGCGCCGCACAGGACGCAGATGGCGAGAGTTTTTGTGATGTATTCCGCGATTGAAAGCAACTGAGGCATCGGATCAAACGGCCGGCCGCGAAAGTCCTGGTCGAGACCTGCGACGATGACGCGCTTTCCCATATCGGCCAGCCTGTTGCAGACCAAAACGAGTTCGAGATCGAAGAACTGCCCCTCGTCGATTCCGATCACCTGCGTGCGTCCGTCGACCGCATCGATGATCTCCCGTGCCTGCCCGACGAGCTGCGACTTGATCTTCATGTCGCTGTGACTGACGATATGATCTTCGCTGTACCTGTCGTCCAGCCTGGGTTTGAAGATCTGCACGCGCTGCCGGCCGATCTGCGCGCGCCGAAGCCGCCGGATCAGTTCCTCACTCTTTCCGCTGAACATACTGCCGCAAATTACTTCGATCCAGCCGAGACTGTGGCGGCTATGTTGGAATTGCTCGCTCATAAAAAATCCCCGTCCACGCGTTGCTATAATATCGTGCAATGGCTGAAATCATTCGCAGAAGATCCATTCCGGTCAAAGTCGGTGAAGTCTGGATTGGCGGCGACCACTCGATTGCCGTGCAATCCATGACGAACACCGATACCGCTGACGCAGCGGCGACTGCCGGACAGATTCAGGCACTCGCGCTTGCGGGATCGGAGCTCGTTCGAGTGACCGTCAATACCCCCGAAGCGGCACGGGCCGTTCCCGATATTGTCGCGCGGCTGCGGGACAGGGGTATGACAACGCCAATCATCGGCGACTTTCATTACAACGGGCACATTCTCCTTCGCCAGACGCCGGAGTGCGCCGCCGCCCTCGATAAGTACCGCATCAATCCCGGAAACGTGGGGATGGGCCGTCAACATGACGACAATTTCCGCGCCATCATCGAAGTCGCCCTCGAAAACGCCAAACCCGTCCGGATCGGCGTGAACTGGGGATCGCTCGACCAGAACCTGGTCACTCGTCTCATGGACGAAAATGGAAAACGGGAATTTCCGAAATCCGCGGAAGACGTCATCAAGGAGGCAATGGTGCTGAGCGCCATCGAATCCGCAGAGCTGGCACGATCGTATGGAATGCCGGCCGACAGCATCATTCTCAGCGCGAAAGTATCCGGAGTGCAGGATCTGATCGACGTTTATCGAGAACTTGCGCGACGCTCCGAATACGCGTTACATCTCGGACTCACCGAGGCAGGACTGGGCCGCAGTGGCATTGTTTCCAGCACCGCCGCGCTTGGAGTGCTCCTGCAGGAAGGGATCGGAGATACAATCCGCGTCAGCCTCACACCCGCGCCCGGCGGCGACCGGACTGAAGAGGTGCGCACGTGCCAGGACATTCTTCAAAGCCTCGGCATACGCAATTTTTCGGCGCGAGTCACTGCGTGCCCCGGATGCGGCCGAACCACCAGCACGGTTTTCCAGGAACTGGCAACCGACATTCAGGGCTATCTGGATTCGCGGAGGGCAACCTGGAAGGGCCTGTATCCCGGAATCGAGGACATGAAGGTCGCCGTCATGGGATGCGTTGTGAACGGACCGGGCGAATCCAAGCACGCCGACATCGGTATCTCTCTGCCGGGCACGGGCGAGGAACCAAGAGCGCCGGTGTACGTGGACGGCCGCCTCATGACGACACTCAAGGGACCGACCATCGTCGACGACTTTATCGGAATTCTGGACGAGTACGTGGAAGTTCGTTTCCGTAAATAGAACGCAGCCATCACACACTGGAGACCATCGAATGGCCACGCCAAAGGCAGTCCATGAGGACCTGAACTTTAATCGGATCGTTTCGCAACAGTTTGACCGCGCTGCGAAGCACCTGAAGATCCATCCCGCGCTCCTCAGTCAAATCAAGGCCTGTAACAGCGTCTACTATTTCCAGTTTCCAGTTCGCTTCGGCGGCGACCATTACGAAATATTCGAGGGATGGCGCGCGGAACACAGCCAGCACAAGAAACCCGTCAAAGGCGGCCTGCGATACAGCGAGATGGTCAACCAGGACGAAATCATGGCTTTGGCCGCCCTTATGACCTACAAATGCGCGATCGTCGACGTTCCGTTCGGCGGGTCAAAAGGTGGTGTTCGCCTGGATCCCCGGAAGTACACGCCGGAACAGCTGGAGAAGATCACGCGCCGATTCACAGCCGAGCTCATTCGCAAGCTTTTCATCGGTCCCGGCGAAAATGTTCCCGCTCCCGATGTCGGGACCGGCGAACGCGAAATGGCATGGATCGCCGACACCTACGACACGTTTCATCCGGGAGGAATCGACAACCTCGCGTGCGTGACCGGAAAACCGGTGTCGCAGGGTGGCATCAGTGGAAGGCGGGAAGCAACCGGACGCGGTGTCCAATATGGAATCCGTGAAGCATTCCAGCACATGGAAGACCTGAAAACATTGGGGCTCAGTCCCGGGCTCGAGGGCAAGACTGTCGTTTTCCAGGGCTTTGGCAACGTGGGCTATTACGGCGCCAAGTTTCTCTCGGAGGAAGACGGTTGCAAGATCATCGGTGTGGCGGAATGGGACAGCTCGGTGTACGACCCCAAAGGCCTGGATATCGAAAGTCTCAACCAGTTCAAGAAACAAACCGGTTCAATCAAAAACTTCCCTGGAGCGGAAACCCGGCCTCCCGACTCAATCTGGGACATTCCCTGCGACATCCTGATTCCCGCCGCGCTCGAAAACCAGATCACTCTCGAAAACTGCGACCGTATCCGCGCGAAGGTCATTGCCGAGGCGGCCAACGGGCCGACTACACCCGGAGCTGAGAAATCCCTGCTCTCGCGTGGCATTTTCATCATCCCCGACATCTACCTGAACGCGGGCGGCGTGACAGTCTCTTATTTTGAGTGGGGCAAAAACCTTTCGCACATGCGCTTCGGAAGACTTCAGAAGAACCTTGAAGAGATCAAGAGCCAAAGGCTCGTCAGCACAATCGAGAAGGCGATCGGCAAAGAGATTCCCGCAGCCGACAAACAATTCCTCGTGCGCGGCCCGGAGGAAATCGACCTTGTCAACTCGGGCCTTGCAGAGACCATGGTTTCCGCCTATCGGGAAATACGCGAGGTGTTCCACGCGCGCGTACCGCAGGAAAGCCTGCGCACCGCGGCTTTCATCATTGCCATCGAGAAAGTCGCGCTGACGTACGAACAGTTGGGTGTCTTCCCGTAGACGTTTTCAAAACGCCTGCCCGATGCTGAAGAAAAATTTACCGCGGGGTTCTCCTGGGCGAGGACGCACGTTCACTCCATAGTCCAGGCGAATGAGGGCGTACGGTGTGCGGATCCGCAGACCGGCGCCGGCGGAAGTGCGGAGTCCCGACAGCGTGAGGTCTTCGACGCGGCGGTACACGTTGCCGGCATCGAGGAAACCCACACCGTCCACGAATCCATAAACCGGAAAACGGAATTCGTTGTTCAGTATCAGCACAGCATTACCGCCGGTGGCTTGGCCCTCGAAATCCAGCGGGCCGAGCGCGTTTTGATCGAAGCCACGGATCGTTGTCCCGCCCCCGGAAAAGAAACGCTCACTGGGAGCAATGGATTGTCCGTCGAAACCGTGCGCCAGCCCCACACGGCCTCCCACCGCATACACGATGCGGTTCCGCGCGCCGCCCACCCAGGGGATTTGGGAAGCCCGGCCGAACGGCACATAGTGGAAATACTGGCCGAAATACTTCACGTAACGCAGTTCGGAGCCCAGAACCCCCGGAGTCCATTCCAGCGTATGGGACATGAGCTTGCCGCGCGTTGCATCGAGAGTGTCGTCGCGAGTATCCCTCGTAAAGCTGCCGGTCAGCGGCGCCACGCGCAGCCGCACGTCGAACGGGAACAATGGGTCCGGAATCTTGTCGTAGGTGTGAACCCACTCCAGGCGATAACCGGCGCCAACTGTATTCTTGTCCCCGAGGCGGTATTCCGCGTTCCCGGAAAAGCCTTTGCGATCCGTCAGAAAATCCGTCTCCGACTCACGGCGGAAGAACACCGCAGCCACGGATTTCAACGGCAGCCGCCCCAGCGGGGGCTGGCTGAAGTACCCGCGGACTTCACGCAGATCCGAGTCGTACCGGGTGCGCAGGCCGGCGGTTCTTGCCCCACCAAGCACGTTGTGGCTCACGAAATCCGCAATGCCGCCCATGCCGCGCTCCGTGTCGTAAAACCCGCCGTACCGCAGCTCGAACGGGGGAACTTCACGCACGCGCACGACCAGGGTAACCGCAACATCACCGGCCGCCGCGCCCGTCTGGTCCGGCTTAGGCAATACGTCGATATCCACAAGAGAGAAAGCGCCGGTGCCGTACAGACCGCTCCGGGCCTGCGCCAGCTTGCTGCCGCTCACCGGATCTCCCGCACTCAAACCGATTTGGGAAGCGATCATCTGACCGCTTGTGTTGTCGTTGCCTTGAACCTGAATGCTATCGAGCACGCGACGCCGGTTTTCCTCCACCTCAAAGGTCACATCCGCGACACGTCTCTCCTTGTCGGGACTGAAGCGGTACTGAACCACGACGTCGTTGAAACCCTCATCCTGGTAGTAACTTTCAACGGCTGCTCTCGCACTCTCCACGGCTTCGGCGGAGGCGGCCTGGTCCGGCTCAACCATGGCCGGTATCCTGCGAAGAGCGCCTTCGCTGAACACGCGATTGCCCGAGAATACAATTTCGCCGAAGTGGTACTGCGGGCCCTCCGTAACCGGGAACACCAGGCGGCTGCTGCCGGATTCCAGGTCCAGTTCATATTGCGGTTCGGCCACGGCGGCTTCGAGGAATCCCATGGCAACATAGTGCTGCTGGATGAACCGGGAGGCCTCGGCTCCGCTGGAATGGAGCCGCTCCATATATCCCGCGCGCTCCAGGAGTTCTCCCAGATCCGATGCTCGAATGAAATTCGCACCCTCGAACGCCGCCGCAAAACTCTCGTGATGAATGCCGGGCTGAATGCTGAACAAGACGCGCTTGCTATCCGCAGTTTCGGCAATCTCCGTTTCAACGCCGGCCCGGAGATAGCCGCTCTGCGCCATCTCACTTTCGATCAGCGCAATCGCATCCTGCAGACGGAGCGCGTCGATAGGAACAGACTCCCATTGTCTGTTTATCTTCTGCTTCGTTTCCCCGGATACATTCCAGCCTTCATAAACCATTTCAACGCGCGGGCCCTCTTGCAGATCGAAACGCAGATCCACGATTGATCCGTTTTCGGTTCGAGTCAGAGATATCCGTGCTTCGAGAAATCCCGCCGAAGAGTAGTGTTCGCGGATCCGGTCGAGCGCGCGGCGCGCCGAGAAAAAGTCGTCTGGTTTTCCGGGTTCCAGGCCGGAGACTCTGCGAAGCTCCGGCTCGGAGAATTGCATGTCACCGAAGAACCGGATGGCGCCAATCCTCTTTGGTGGAACGGCGTTGCGGCCGTCGGTGTTGTCTTCGCCGAGACCGCCGAAAAACAGATTGTGCTGGAACTGGAACCGGTACGTGTTGTCGTTCTGGCGAAGCGCCCGGGTCGAGAACCGGCGAGCGATATCGTACTCGCCGATCCAGATCTGGTCGCTGCTGTTGCGCAGGTTCATGGAGTAAACGAAGTTGAGCTGTGGCGTGAATTTTTTGCCGACCGTGAGGCGCGCCGTGGGCTCCGCCTCGGAGGCGATCAGACTCGGCTCAATCTGGAGCTGGCTCAACCCAATCGCGCGGCCCGCCTGTTGAGTCAGCCCGCCTCCAAGGCCTCCCGCCAGATAAGAGAGCAGTTGTTCCTTGGCGATTTCAACTCCGGCCGACTGCGCTTCCGACAACGTTCGGCCCGTCGCCAGGACCGCGACGATATCCGTTTCCGGCAAAGGCGGCTCCGAGGTCAGCGTGGTGGTGATCCTTCGGCCTGCATCGCTCTGGACTTGCATCGTGATCTCGTAGCCTGGAACCTTGGTTCTTGCAATCACATCCAGCACAGGCTCGATCTCCCGCTCGTTGGTGAAACTGACCACACCGCGTTCCACCAGGTAGGTCCGTTCGCGAAGCGTAAGCTCGGCGCCTTCGTCTACAACGATACGGCCTGTGATACCGGGCCTGGCCGCCGAGCCGCGCAACTGGAGATCCGCAGTGACGCTGCCGCGCGCGAAATCGGTCTCGACTGCCAGCGGAGTCCGTGTCCGCAGTCCGATGTTCATTCGAAGCCAGTCGAGATTCGAATCGGACGCCACGACGCTCGGCGCCGGCCGATTCGAAAAATACCCGAACACGCTGCGCTCGATGGCCAGGGGCTGGTTGTAGGATCCTTCCAGGATGTCTACATTTCCCGAAAACGTGAGTGCTTGAGTGTTCCCGGTGACGGTTACATCCGCATTGGAAACGGTCCGCACGCCTTCGGGAAATTCCAGATAGAACCCCCTGGATTCAAGTTTCATCTGTACCGAATCGATTCCCGCGGCGGACAGCGTGGCGCCGCCTTCGCCCGTCATCGCGCCGCCGTTGAGCGCGCCCTCAAGCCGGGCCAGCGTCAGCCGGTTGTCCGCCAGTTCCAGTCGCATCCTCAGGTTCTCGACGTTCACGCGGGGCTCCGCGAGCGCGAGCTGTCCGTTTGTCATGTCGAGGAATCCGTCCAGGCCGGGTTCGAGCAGACTTCCCCGCGCCGTCAGCCGAACCTCCGTGTTTCCAGAGATTGGAAAGTCTCTCGTGAATAACTTGAGTATGGACGCATCCGCATTGCCTTCAAGCAGCAGGTCGGCAGCCATTGAATTCCGGATGCCCGCGTTACCCGTAACCCGAAGGCGCGTTTCGGGACCGGTGAACTCCATCTGGCGAATGTTCACAAGGCCATCGTGAATTTCGAGCGACGACGTTCCAGCTTGCTGGATTTCGTAACTGCCCACCCGCAATCGCAGATCGGGAAACGCCACGGCAGCGGTCAGCGCTTTCAGGTCACCCGACGGAGCGTCAGCCTCCATTCGCATCGACATCGTACCGTCGACGCCCTCGGGAACGTTGGGAAGCGAGGAAAGTCTGAAATCTCGAATCTCCGCGGAAAAATGTGACGGACGCGCAGACTCGCTCAACGCAACTGGAAGTGATGGAACGATCAGTGACAGCGGCAGGTTCCCGCGAGCTTCGATAATGGCCGATCCCCAGGCGCCGGTAAGCCGTTCGAGTTCCAGCTTGCCATCTGCCATCGTGGCCTTCAAGTTGACGTTCGTCAGCGGTGCAGGTAATACGCCGGCCGCGATCGTCGCGTTGTCGACAGTGATGTCCCCACTCGCTTCGATCGACTTCGAATATCCTCGGAGGTTCGCGTGGACGCCAAGCCTTCCCTCCACCTGTGGCGGCGAGTTCACACCGGCGTCCTCTTCCCCGGCCAGGAACTGAAGCAGGTCCTCAAGCCGCGCGTCAACGTCGATCCCGAGATTTCCCGGCATCGCCGTATTTGTCAGCGGGAATGAGCCGGCCAGCCGCGCCGTCGAGTTCGCGGTGCGGAGTGAGAGTTCGCGAACGGTCAGGTTGCCGTTCGCGAGTTCAACTGCAATCGGTCCATCGCTAGTGACGCTGCGCCCCATCCATCGGAGATCCAACGGCTCAATCCGCGCGAGCAGTTGCATCGCGCTCGAATCGGCAAGTGGGCCGTTGCCGGTGATCGTTGCCGTGACTCTTCCCGCCAGATCCATATTCGGCTCTAATAGAAGCCGCGAAATGTCGACGTCGTTTGTTCGAAGGGTAAACTCCGTGGAAAACGGCCGATCGATTCGGATCGATGCGTTTGCTGTGCTTCCAAAGGACGGCAGAGTGGCTTCGATCGCTGCGGATCGCCCGGACACGGTGACGTCTGCACCGAGATCACCCAGGTCGTGATCCTGAACTCGCAGCCCGGCAGCTTCAATCCGCAACGACGCTTCGGGATCGGCGAGTGTCCCGTGAACGCGCCCCGCGAGGGCGATTGTTCCCCGAACGGGAAAGCCTTCGGGTGACACAAAATGCCAGAGTTTAAGGCCGCGGCCTTCAACGTTCAGGTCATAGTTCCGGGAGACGACATCCAAACGGCCATCGGCCCGAAGCGAACCCTCATCGTGGTTCAAAACGATGTTATCGAGATAGATAGTTTCGTTCTCGAATCGGGCTTCCGCTGAAAGCGTGCCCAGGGGTTCGTTGTATGCCTCAAGGCCGGCCGTCCGCAGTTGGAGACGGACCAGTGGATTCTCAATGGTCCCCGTGACCGCGGCCGAGGCGCTGATCCGGCCGGTGGCGGGAATGTTCAGGTCAGGAATTCCGGCGAGCACCGGCCCAAGCGCCGCGTCCGGCAATTCGACCGCAATATCCAGGCTGGAACTTTCCCCTGCAAACGCAATCCGGCCTCGCGTTTCCAGCGTCTGGCCTTGCCAGCGTACAAAGGCCTCGTCAATGTCGATTACGTCTGACGCGTAATGAGCCGCGGCTTCAATCCGGATGCCATCAATCCCGCCATAAGAAAGCGCCGGCGCCTCGAGGCGAGCTTCGATCAACGGCCGGGTCAGCGTTCCGGCCAACTGGATTGTGGCCGATAGCGCTCCGGAAACGGGCGCATCCTCTAATACAGCGCCGGCGCCGGACAAGTCGATTCGGATACTGCCATCGACTGCGTTTTGCGCCGAGAGCCCAAACTCCCCCTCGATCCGCGCGCCTTCGGCGATCAACGGGCTTGCCGTGATCCTGATGCTTCCCTCTCGGACCACCAGGTCCAGTGGACCGCCGAGCTTTACGATTTTGATGGAGCCGTCCGTGGCGTTGACGTCTCGAAGCCGGATCTGCCCGTTTCCGGAAAGCGAACGGTACGAAAGGCCCGGCCATGAGGCGCGGACTCTTCCGGACGCCTGACCGGTAATGGGTATGGGTAGATCCAGAAGCCGAGTCAGCCGCCGGAACTCGACCGATTCCAGCCCTATCTCAACGCGGCTCTCGCCGGCCGCGGAATCGAGCGCCAGATCGGCGTTGCCGGCCGCGGAGGCCATGGGAGACCGAAGCGCGAAAGTGCTTACGCGAAGACGATTCGCCGCGAGGTCGTACGACGCCTGTGCCTGAACACCCGATTCACCCAGAAAAGGAAGCGCTATTCTTTCGCCTTCCATGCCGCCGCTGATCTCCGGGCTTGAGGCTGGGCCGCGGACCGCGGCCTGAACACGCAGTTCGCCAGACATTGCTTCTCCGAGACGGAGGATGCGCGCAAGCTCGGCAAGCGCGACGGTCCCGCTTGTCGTCAGGTCCAGCACGGGCGCGGCAAGGTCGCGGATCGAGCCACTCGCCTGGAGATCGGACGCGCCGCTCGCAATGCGGACATCACGAACATCGATGCGGTTATCACGTTTCTCCAGGACCAGCTCGGCAGTAACCGCATCAATGGGAATCGAGCCGCCCGGATGCCGGATCTCGCCCGGACTATCCGTAGTCCAGGTGAGAGTTTCACGAACCCCCTCCTCATCGCCCTGCACGGTGGCCTGCCAGGCCGGCAAGCGAACGTCGACGTGCCTCCGGCGATCTTCAGCCGTTAAAGAACCGCCGGAAACGCGAAGCACGTCCACAAACCAGTCCGCCGGCTCTCCTGCGCTTTCCGATGCGGGGGCCGGAAGGTTCGTGCGGCCTTGCTCGTCGGTTACGAAGTGAATCCGGGGAGCCTGGATGTCGGCGGATTGGACCCGGTAACGGCCACGTAACAGATCCAGGAGGTGCAGATCCACGGATGCCAGATCCGCTCTGAAAAGCTCAGGCAGATCCGGAGCAGCGACCGCTCGAATGCGCAGATCCGCGATAGTGAACCGCAGAGAAAAGAGATCGTAGTCCAGGCCGGAAGCCTCGAAGAGAATGCCCTGCCGCTCGAGGGCCGCGCGAGCTTCCGCCAGGATGTATTGCTTGGCGGGTGACGTGTGAAGAAGCCCGAGAATCAGTCCTGTGAGCAGCAGCGCGCCGGCCGCCAGGATGGCTGAGAATCGAAGAACTCTCCGGGCAGACATACGTATAGATCCCAGGATGGGACTAACGCACGCTTCGCAGCAGCGATCTCACACGATCGGCTTCCGGAGCGTCGGGCGCCAGCCTCAAAAACGTCTGAAAGCTTTCGATCATCTTGTCCGGCTTCCGCAGACCGTTCCACGCAAGCCCCGCGTAGTAGTGCGCGTACGCGTTATCCGTGTTCCGGGACACCGCGCTGGTCAAATCGTCGGCCGCGCCCTGATAGTTTCGCTGGGCAAGCTTGATCGCGCCCCTGTAAAGGGGAACCTCGGCGTTGTCATTGTTAAGCGCGGCGGCCTCTCGCAGGGCAGCCTCTGCGCGGTCGAACTGTTTCCTTTCGATGAACACGCGGGCCAGCCCGATCTTGACGGAATCCGAGTTCGGATCGAGCTTCTCCGCCTCGCTCAAAGCCGCCTCCGCCTCGGCGGTCTTTCCTGCTCCCAGCAGCGCCAGACCCAGATACTCGTGGGCCTGAACATTGTCCGGTTCCGCTTCGGCTACTTGCGACAGAGCGCGCTCGGCCTCGGCGTACTTGTACGTGTTGTACAGCTCGATCCCGCGCTCAAGGCTCTGAGCGGAGGCCATCGAACCGCCTGCAGCCGCCAGTACCATGATGAAGATCCCGAAAACGGCCAACACTCGCATAGATCCTCCATTTGCCTTAATGATGATTATAAGGTCAAACACAGAGAACGGCTTTGAGGCAATTGTCCACCGGGTCTGACTGCGGATTAGACGGGCCGGCGCCCTGTTTATCATCATGAACTGGCGCTGGAATAGAACCGGATGGCGTAATTCCAGAATCGCCTGGAAATCAGGAACAGCACGAGCGCAATCGCCACTGAGACTGCCGGATATACCGGTGAAAGCTGACCAAAGAGACTTGCGGCGGGAAAAGTGGTTAGGAAGGCAATGGGGACAATAAAAGTGAGAAGAAAGCGGATCCAGCCGCGGTAAACAGTAACCGGAAACCGGCCGGCCTCGAGAAATGTGGAAAAAATTTCCGTGAAGTTGTCAACTCTCACGAACCAGAACGCCAGCGTCACCAGCAGGAGCCACAACGAGTACGCCATCGTTGCGCCCGACACCAGCATAAGAGTGAAGACCCCCAGATTCCCGGCGCTGGGCCAGTAACCGTCGCGGTAGAGCCCGGCGGCAATCAGACCGAATCCAAAGACAATGTCGAGGGACTTGAGAGGTGAACAGGCGGTCAGGGTCGCCAAGAACTGGCTATTGGCGGGCTTGATGATCAGGAAGTCGAGCGTTCCCTTCTGGATGTGCTCTACCATCCTCTGCACATTCGGCGCCAGGATCACGCTCATCAGCCCACCGAAGATGTTCCACAAACCCATGACCACGAGCACCTGGTTGTAGGTCCAGCCGCCGAGTGTTTCCCGATGATAGTAAAAAATTGTCACGCCACCCACGACCCACGCTGTCCACACGACGCTCATGCCGACGCTTGCAATAAGATTGGTGCGGTATTCCATTTCCGCCAGAAGGCCGCTTCGGTAATAAATGAAAAGCAGATACAGGTAACGTCGCATTGGTTACTACGCCCCGACCGCGCTGTATCGTTTCAAGCCGCGCGACCACACGAATCGATACAACCCATAAAACGCTCCCACCCACGTCCACTGGACGGCCAAGCCGCTCGCTATTTGTGAAATCTCCAACTGGTTCGTGAATATCTCGGCAGGAAACGACAGCATGTATGGGAACGGCGTCAAGTAAAGCAGAGCGCGCAAGGCCGGAGGAAACAACTCCAGTGGGATAAGGAACCCGGAACAGAGCGAAAACACGGCAAACCAAACGTCGTGTATGTTGGTCGCCTGGGTGATCCAGAAACCCAGGAGTCCCGTGGTGTATTGCAGCAGGAAGAGAATTGCCCAGGTCGCGATGATGGATACGATAAAAAGCGCGAACTTCAGGGGATCGCTCACAAAATCCACTCCCGGAATCGCATACGCGGCCACCGTGACCATGGGAACAACGATGAGCAGACGCAGCGGCTTCGAGCCCCAACTTACCGCGATGTAGTGGAGAATTGGATTCATGGGCTTGAGCAGCCTGAACGACAGGTTCCCATGCCGAATATCGGCGTCCTGCTCCCAAATGATCCAGACTCCCGTGAGATTCCGGATCAGCACCGCAGTCACGTAATAGGCAATGAAGTCCCCTCGGTTGAACCGGCCCACCGGCCCGGCTTCAGCTATCGACAGCCAGGCCGCCATCATGATCAGCGGAAGCGCCATCGAAAACATCCAGATGAAGACGGCGATCCGGTACTCAATTGCCAGATGCCACGCGGCACGCACCTCCAGCGCCAATTTGAAGAAGTTCTTCACGGCAGCATCCCTTCGGTAAAGATGCGCCGGATGATCTCTTCGGCCTCGGGGTCTTCGATGGTTACATCGGCAATGGGCAATATACGGAACAACTCGGCGGCGACCGCCGACGTGCGGTCGCGCGGAACTATCAGAGTCGCTTCCATGGTATCGATCGACAGGATTTCACCGAACGGCTCCAGTTCGCCCGCCTGAATCGGCCGCCGGGTAACGATCCGCACGTTCTTGTAGGGAGCCACCCGCTCGACGAGCGCGCCCAGCAGACCGTCATAAACGAGACGCCCGTGGTCAATTACCAGTATCCGCTCGCAAAGCGCAACGACATCCGCCATGTAGTGACTTGTCAGAAGAATCGTTGCGCCATGGCGGCGGTTGTATTCCATCAGGAACTGACGCATGCGCGCCTGCATCGTCACATCCAGGCCAATCGTCGGTTCGTCCAGGAACAGGACTCGGGGACGGTGCAATAGGGCCGCAGCCAGTTCGCACTTCATGCGCTCGCCCAGCGACAGCTTTCGGACCTGCTTTTTCAGTACCGGCCCGAGGTCGAGAAGTTCGGTCATCTCCTTCAGCGCCTCCAGGTAGTCTCCGCGAGAAATCTCGTAGATGGCCCTGTTGACTTCAAAGGATTCAATTGCCGGAAGGTCCCAGATGAGCTGGTTCTTCTGGCCCATGACGA
Source organism: Candidatus Sulfopaludibacter sp. SbA3 (assembly GCA_945865815.1). Classification (GTDB taxonomy): domain Bacteria; phylum Acidobacteriota; class Terriglobia; order 20CM-2-55-15; family 20CM-2-55-15; genus CAMBFR01. Next base: position 21,336 of record CAMBFR010000010.1, on the reverse strand, counting down.
GCGTGATTTGCCGGAGGAATTCGTTCTTCCGCTCGAATGGCTGGAATCCACCAACGGCAACACTGCCTGCGGTCGGATAGAGCAATCCGGCCAACACCTTGAGTGTGGTGGTTTTACCGGCGCCGTTGGGTCCGAGAAACCCCACAATCTCGCCCTGCGGAATGCGGAACGAGATGTCATCGACGGCCCGTACCCACTCATAGCGGCGTCGGAAGAAGGCGCGGAGCGAGCCGGCAAAGCCCGCCTCCTTCTGGTGCACCTGGTAGTGCTTACGAAGGCGCTGGACGGAGATTTCTTTATCCATGAATACCACCACTACAAAAAAGCTTGCTCTCGCTCCGGCGAGTTCTGATAGAGTGACTCCCCTACCGGTGAAGTTAGGAGTATCGCTATGAAGACAAAAGTCATCGTGACGCTGTGCGTTGTCTTTGTTCTCGGACTAGTTTCGCACGCGAACGCACAATTGGTTGCCGGAAGTCCGGAAGACAAGGCTTTTTCGGCAATCCTTGCGGAGAACAATCCGGACGCCAAACTCACGCTGCTTCAGCAGTATGAGAAAGATTATCCGATGTCGAAGGTCCTGTCGGACATTTACACCATGCAGATGGAAATCTACCGGCAGAAGAACGACCCGACCAAGGCCATCGAACTTGGCGAGAAGGTCATCAGGATCGACGGTGAAAACGTCTCCGCATTAATGACCGTGGCTCGCAACATGGCGGTCGAGCGCAAAACCCTCGATCGCGCGGTCCAGTATGCGCAGAAGGCCGTCGACACGATCGCCAAGATGAAAACTCAGCCGGCTCCGGGAGGCTTTACGGACGATCAGTGGAAACAGTACATCGCTGCCACGGAATCTTCCGCGCAGGGTATTCTGGCGTACGCCAAGAGCCTGAGACCGTAGAAGGGAATTGATGGGAGATCTGGGGACAGACTCCGAATTCTGAAGTTCAGGAATTCGGAGTCTGTCCCCAGATCTCCCATCCCCCCTTCACCTTACAAACTGCTCCACCCAATGCTTCGGATTCAGTTCTTCCCCGGTCGCCTGCTTCAGCATCGCATTCCACTCTTCTCGCGCTCCCGGCATGAATACCTTCTGCACGAGAAACTGCCCGGCTGAAGAGTTACCCACAAAGCTTTCCGCATGCACGACCGTCTTGTGGATATGCTGCAGCAGTTGTGAGGCCATCAACTCGCCCAGGACGTAGTTCTGATAATAGGCGGGTGATGTCGAAAGATGATTCTTTGAGGCCCAGTCCGGCTTCGTGGAATCCGGCGGCGGCGTGATCTTCTGGATTCGGGAAACGTACTCCCACCACAAACGATTCAAATTCTGGCCGGGATTGCGATACATGTCGCGTTCGAAGCGCACCAGGGTGATCGCCCACCGCAGAAAGATCAGCATCTCCGAACGGAGCGCCTTGAAAGCACTGGCGCTGATCCGCCTGGCGGCGGCCTCGGACAGGCCTGCAATCTTCATGAGCCATTCCGGATTCTTGGACATCCGCCCGTTGAGCATTGCGATCGCTTCCGTGGTCAGGATGTGGGCCGGCGTGCGCAGCAGGAAGGGCAGGCCGGAGTCGTGATACTTGTCGTAAATCGCATGGCCGAATTCGTGGAGCATGGTGCTCATCCAGCGTTCGTTCTTCCGCACGTTGCAAAGGACGCGGATATCACCTGCGCGATCCACATCGAGGCAGAACGCATGCTGTGACTTACCTTCCCGCTCGTAGAGGTCGGCGCGAGCGAGCAGATCTCGAATATCGAGACCGATGCTGTCGTAGTGATCTCGAGTGAGTCCTTCGATGTCCTTGTCTTTGAATATCTCGTCCAGTGATTCGCCTGCGCTGGCCGCCGGAAATTCCTGAAAGAAAGGATCGCTGTACAGCCACGGATAAGCCGCGGCCTCCGTGACTCCGTACTTGAGCTTGAGCGTCTCGTCGAGCTCCGCCTTCATTGAAACGAAGGCCTCTTCCGAAAGCTGCTCCAGGCTGTCGAAAAGGGAGAACACGCGGGCTTCGTCCAGTTCCTGCAGCTCGAACATCATGGAGTAGTAGTCGCTGTAACCGAGCTTCCGGGCTTCGCGGTTCCGAACAGCGATCAACTCCAGCAGCCGGGGGGCAACCTCGTGGCCGACTTGTTTGCTTGCTTCCCAGGCGGCGCGGCGGCGCGCGATATTGGTTTCGGATCGCAGGATGTCGCGGAGTTGATTCTCCGATGCCGGTCCACCTTCGAAGCTGGAGCGAAAAGTGTTGAACAGATTCTCGATGTTGGTCTCACGTTCAACAATGTCGCGAAGCACATCTTCCTCAATCTGATGAGGAACAAAGCTGTCGTGAATGACCTTGAGCTGACGCGCCTCCACCGGATCCAGCTGCGATGCCGAAGACTGCCATTGCTTCACCTGACGGAACTCATCGCGATTGTTGTAGACCCTGAGGAACTTTCCCTTCGCCTCAACCAACGCCTTCTCATGCGCCGGCGTGCCGGTAAGCGAGAGTTCCCAGGACCTGAGGCTGTAGTCCTTATAGAGAGGAGTAATGGTTTTCTCGTGGTGCCTGATGTACTGGCCGATTTCCGACTTCATGAAACAAAATCCATCACTTTGATTACACTGACCCGCTTCCGGATCTCCTGTGCGACAGTCACGTGATACGGATCTTTCTGATACGCGTAGAGACCGGCTTCGTCGTCAAATTCCATGGAAAGACACCAGCCGTAATCGTCGGCCATCCGGGGCTTGTACCATTCTTCGGGATCCAGCAGTTTGCCGAGAGCGAGCCGCTTCACCGGCTCGACGTTAGCGAGATCGTGAATCTGGCCGAAAAGCCATTCACGATCTGCGTTTTCAATTTCGGGCTTCAGGTTGAACAGGACAAAATGACGAATCATGATGATGCCGTCGGCTACTCCTCTTCTTCTCGCAATTTTGCCAGGACTGAAAAGTCTTCCAGGGTCGTGGTATCTCCTACCGTTTTGGCGCCGGAAGCAAGATCCCGCAGAAGCCGGCGCATGATCTTGCCGCTCCTGGTCTTCGGAAGGGAATCCGTGAACCGGATCTCGTCGGGCTTCGCGAAGCTGCCGATGCTTTTCCCAACGTGAATCTTCAGCTCTTCCTTCAGTGCGGGAAGCGCCTGATTGCCGGCTGAAAGCGTCACGAACGCAACAATACCCTGGCCTTTAAGGTCATCGGGACGGCCGACGACAGCGGACTCCGCAACAGTGGGATGGCTCACAAGGGCGCTTTCCACTTCCATCGTTCCGATTCGATGTCCGGAAACGTTGATCACGTCGTCGATACGGCCCATGATCCAGAAATATCCGTCTTCGTCTCGACGCGCTCCGTCGCCCGTGAAATACATCCCGGGAATTTCGCTCCAATACTGGCGATGGTACCGCTCCGGATCTCCATAGATCGTCCGCAGCATCGATGGCCAGGGCCGTCTCAGCACCAGGAATCCACCCTGATTTGGACCGACCGGGTTTCCCTGGCGATCCACAACGTCGGCGACAATGCCTGGCAAGGGCCGTGTCGCTGATCCGGGTTTCGTCGGCACGGCGCCGGGAACCGGCGAAATCAGGATCGAACCCGTTTCGGTCTGCCACCATGTATCGACGATGGGACATCGGTCGCCGCCAATGTTCTTGCGATACCACATCCACGCTTCCGGATTGATCGGCTCACCCACGGTTCCCAGCAACCTCAGGCTCGAAAGGTCGTGTTTGGCGGGCCATTGATCGCCCCATTTGACAAAGGTCCGGATGGCGGTCGGCGCGGTGTAGAAGATATTGATCCTGTATTTCTCGATGATGGACCAGAAGCGGTCCGGTTCGGGAAAGTTCGGAGCGCCCTCGTACATCACGCTCGTGGCGCCGTTAAGGAGCGGCCCGTAGACGATGTAACTATGGCCCGTGACCCAACCGATGTCGGCAGTGCACCAATACGTATCTTCTTCCTTCAGGTCGAAAACCCACTTCGTCGTGAGATACGTCCCGGTCATATATCCACCGGTCGTGTGAACGACTCCTTTCGGCTTTCCCGTCGTGCCGCTGGTGTACAGCATGAATAAAGGATGCTCGGAGTCGAGCGCTTCCGCCGGGAAATCGGCGGATGCAACGGCCATTGCCTCGTGCCACCAGACATCGCGGCCGGCAACCATATTGATCGGGTCGCCTGTGCGCTTGTATACGATCACCTTCTCGACGGAAGGCGCGCCGGCCAGCGCGTCGTCCACACTCTTCTTCAACGCAATAGTCGTTCCCCGGCGGTAACCGCCATCGGCGGTGATGAGCATACGCGACTGTGAATCATTGACCCGATCGCGCAGAGCTTCCGCGCTGAAGCCGCCAAAAACGACGTTGTGCATCACTCCCATGCGCGCGCACGCAAGCATCGCCACCGGCAGCTCGGGCACCATACCCATATAAATCGTCGCGCGGTCGCCTTTCTGAAGCCCAAACGATTTCAGGACATTCGCAAACTTGCACACCTCGTGATGCAACATCTGGTAACTGAGCGCGCGAACTTCGCCCGGCTCGCCTTCCCACAGGATTGCGATTTTATTCTTGCGCGGGGTGCCGAGATGGCGGTCAAGGCAGTTGAAGGAGATGTTTGTCTTCCCGCCGACGAACCACTTCGAAAATGGCAGTTCCCATTCGAGGACCGTCTTCCATGGCTCGAACCAGTGAAGCTCGGAAGCAATGCCGGCCCAATACCCTTCGGGATCTTCGAGCGCCTTTCTTGAAATCTCCTCATACGCATCGAGGCCTTTGATGTGCGCCTGCGATGAAAACGCCGCGCTCGGCGGGAACACTCGTTTTTCCTTCAAAAGGGATTCGATATTTTTTTCCGACATGGTCTTCAGATCTACACGAAAAAGCCGCGGAAGACGTGGATGGAGATCCACGTCTTCCGCGGCTCGGAGAACGATGACTCAGTTACTTCGACTTGCCGTAGTACTCGTAATTCAGCTGGATATAGCTCGCCCACTGTTCCGGGACGTTATCTTCCGGAAAGATCGCGGTCACCGGACATGCAGGCTCACAAGCGCCACAGTCAATGCACTCTTCCGGATGAATGTAGAGCATCGTGGCGGCTTCAAATGTCGGCTCGTCTTTTTTGGGATGGATGCAGTCCACCGGGCACGCGTCAACACAGGCAGTGTCCTTCGTACCGACGCAGGGTTCGCAAATGATGTATGCCATAGGTTCTCCTTACTGGATCTAGTTCAGCGCCAAAACGAAACAACGATTATACATTTCACAATACCGGCGTCAACGGGCAGATCGGACAAATTTTGACCTGGATTTACCCGGCCGCCGACCTTGCTTCGGTGGGAAGCAGACGCTTGAGCACCTTACCCGTTGGCGTCCGGGGCAAATCGGCAACCAGTTCGAAATACTTCGGTACCTTATAGCTGGCCAGATTCTCGCGGCAGAACGTTCGAAGCTCTTTGTCGTCGAGCGTCATGCCTTCACGAACAATGACGAACGCTTTCGGTACTTCGCCGCGAACTTCATCTTTCACGCCGATAACGGCCACTTCCTTCACCTTCGGGTGCACCGCCAGGACCTCTTCGATCTCACGCGGGTAAATATTCTCGCCGGCCGAGATGATGAGATCCTTCTTGCGTCCGGTAATGCTGACAAAGCTGTCGGAATCCATCCTGCCCAGATCGCCGGTATGAAGCCAGCCATTGGTGATGGTCTTCGACGTTTCTTCGGGCAAACGATGATATCCCTGCATTACATTGGCGCCCCGCACCATGATTTCACCGACCTCACCGAGGGCGACCGGCTCTTTCTGCTCGTTCCAGATCGCAACCTCAACGCCCGGCAAAGCCCGGCCTATCGTCCCAACCTTTCGCGCGCCCGGAACGTTCAGCGTCACGACGGGAGCGGCCTCGGTCTGGCCGTACCCTTCGAAAATCGGTACTCCAAAACGTTTTTCGAAAGCTTCGGCCACGGCAACCGGAAGGGGCTCACCTCCCGAAATCGGGAATCGCACCGACGATACGTTGAAGTCGCCTTCCGATGCCGCCATCACCCGGTACATCGAGGGAATCGCGAGGAAGACACTGATGCTGTGTTCCTGAATCAAGCCCAGCACCTTGGCAGGCTGAAACCGGTCCACAAGCACCATCTTGCAGCCATTCAGCAAGGGCAGAAGGATCGTGCCTGTAATCGCGTACGTGTGGAAGAAGGGAAGCAGGCACAGGAAGCTGTCGCGGCTGTCGAACTCGCCGGCGCGCTGGCAGGATTGCGCATTGTGCGCCAGATTCTCGTGAGAGAGAACAACGCCTTTCGGACGCCCGGTCGTACCCGAAGTGTAGAGGTACAAGGCGGGATCGCGATAGGCACTATCCACAGTGGCCGGTCCGGCAGCAAAATCCGGCTCGTCCGCCATCAGAATCACGCCTTTATCTCCAAACAGCGGCTTGAGAGCCGCCAGGGACTGGGCGAAGAACTGCGATGAAATCAAGCCCGACATTCCGGAGTCCTTGATGATGAAACCGATGTCGGCAGGCTGAAGCAGGTAATTCAGCGGGACGGCAGTCTTGCCCGCCTTCCAGACCGCAAGCAGAACCGCCACGTATTTTTGCGAATTGAGCAGCAGAATTCCGACGGTGTCCCCTTTTACTTTTTCACGGATAACCGCGGCAATCCGGTTCACCTCATCGGACAATTCGCCAAACGCGTACCGCCGGTCTTCTTCAATTACTGCGATACTCGAACGATGCGCCTCGACAGCTTCTTCAAAGAGTTCGGACAAGTAGGCCATGTGGTCCCCCAACACTTGATGATAGAGGTCCGGAGTATAGCAAGAGACTGGGCTCGGTCATATACCGAGCCCATGCGGTTTGTGGAAGGCGTCAGGGCGTGTGGCGCAGCAACTCCGTAATGTGGATCGAAGTCCGGATTTGAATGAGCGCTACGCGAGCATCCATAACGTGGCTTCGCGTCATTGCGTACCACCCCGTCTGCGCCAATTCGGACTCACGCTGCGAAGCGTGAAGTTGAAGACGTCGATGCTACTGTCCAGACTCCAGGGGCACGGGGCTGAAGCCCGGCGCCCACAGGTGTACTGACCACTGCCCGGATTTACCTTGCTGCGGCCGGGGGGGCAAGCGTCTTATCGATTTCGATATTGTTGTTCCGAAGGATCATTCCCATGGCGCGGTCGAGGTCCACGGTCGCCTTGGTGTAATTGACGAGGGCGGCAATCTCGTTTGTCTGCGACTGCGTCACGTTCCTCTGCTCTTCCAGCACGAATCGAATCGTGGACGCGCCGAGATCGAACTTCTTCTGCTCGGCATCCAGGCGCCGTTCCGCCAGTTCGCGCGCTTTCTGGGCGGCCTCGATTCGAGCGCGGTTCATCTCGAGAATCGTCACCGCGTTCCGCACCTCCAGGGCGATCTGTTGCGCCTGGGCCGACTTCCGATTCTCCACGATCCGTTTTTCGGTCGTCGCCCGCGCGTGTTCGCCCTGTGCGGCGCGATTGCGCAATGGGATCTGAACGGAAAAACCAATGGCGTACCCCGTGAAGTTGTACCCGAAAAGTTGCCCGAAAGCGTCGCCCAGGCCACCTTCCTGTACCGATATGATGGGCGCCGTGCCGCCGAACCCGGCGCGCAACGTTTCCCGCCCGCCAACGCCTGTCTGCGCATAGTTGGCGAAAACATCGACGGTCGGGAGCAGTTGGTTTTTCAAGTACTGAAGATCGATCTCCCTGTTTTCGGCGTCAAAGTCGAGCTGCCTCATTTCGGGACGGTTTTCCAGGGCGACCCGGATTGCCTGTTCCACACCGGGCAGATCCGCGGGACCAGGCAGCCTCGCGCTTTGCGTGGGCGAAAGGCGGGCGAGAACCATTCCGGGATCGCCCTGCGGCGATATGAGCTTCTTGACCTGGTCCTCCATTTGAGACTGGGTAAACGTGGAAACGATCAGTTGCTCACGGCGCGTGGCCACTTCCGATTCGGCCTGTACGACATCGATCGGCGCAAGGGTTCCAATCTGGACCTGGATCTGGTTGTCGGAAAGCGTCTTCTGCGCCAGATCCATCGATCGCTGCTTCACCTTGATGTCCTCGGCCGTAAAAACCAGGTCCCAATAGAGACGCTGCGCCTGCGCAACCAGGTCGATCAACTGCCGTTCGAACTGGACTTCCGAAATCGATTTGTTGTTCTGGGCTACGCGGATCTGCCTGGTGTTGTTAATGCGCCCGCGGTCACGCAGCAGGTGCTGATTGAAGGAATACCGGATGTTTCCCCTCCACGCCGGATTGAATGTATTGAATGCGCTGTTGGAAGAGCTTCGATTCATCGTGAAGTCGACGCCCACATCCGTGCCGGTAGGCAGCGTCTGGCCAAAACCCACGGTGTATCCCTGAGTCAAGACGCTCAGGGACGGCGCGCCGGTCAACTGCGATGTCGACGGAGTTGTGTCGCGGCTCACACTGGCCTGCAATCGCAGCATGGGCTCGAACGGACGGTAGAACGTTTCGATCAGGAAACTGGTCGAAAGCGGGCTCAACCGATTCACGCCGATATCGAGGTTGTTTTGAATCATCAGATTGATCACATCGCCGACGGTCAACGGCAATGCGCCGGAACGGATCAGGTCCCCAAGCGTCTGTTGCGGACGCTCCGCCGGGAATATCGGCATGGTGACCGAACCCGGCCGATACCGGCTGAGGAACTGTTCAACAAAGTTCTGTCCCGCAGCCTGAACCGGCGTCGAGAGCGTGATAACCAGGACTAACGTTACTAATGTGACAGGGACTCTCATTGTCTGACTCCTCGAAAAGAAGCAACTACTCATTCATAGCGCAGGGCTTCGATGGGATCCAATGCCGCAGCTTTGTGCGCAGGATAGTAACCGAAGAAAATGCCGATACACGTGGCGAACGCAAACGAAACCGTGATCGAAAGCGCCGAAACCAGTGTCGGAAAGCCGAGCACGCCGGAAATGGCCGCAGCCAGACTTCCCCCGATGACCACGCCGATCAAACCGCCCGTCAAGCTCAGAACCAGCGACTCCGCCAGGAACTGCAGCCGGATGTAGCTCGGCCGGGCGCCAACCGCCATCCGGATGCCGATCTCGCGCGTGCGCTCGGTCACGGAGACCAGCATGATATTCATAATGCCGATGCCTCCGACGATAAGGGAGATGGCGGCTATACTTCCGAGCAGCAACGTCATGATCGTCGTCATCTGCTGGCTTGCGGCGGCGACATCGGACATGTTGCGGACCGAAAAATCGTCGGTTTCGCCGGGGCCGATTTTATGCCTCTGCCTTAGCAATTCGTTAATCTGGCGCTGTACGACGACTGTCGCCTCCTGGCTGACCGCTGAGACCATTGCCTGGTTGACCGACGGAATCACCTGGCCGAGCAGTTTCTTCTGGACCGTTGTGTACGGCATCACCGCCGTGTCGTCCTGATCCTGGCCGACCATCGACTGCCCTTTTTCCGCAAGAACGCCAACCACACGAAACGCCAGATTGCGAACGCGAATGGTCTGGCCGATCGGATCCAGTCCGGGAAACAGTCTTTCGGCAACGGTTCTTCCCAGCACCACGACCCTGGCCGCGGAGAGCACGTCACCCTCGGTGAAGAACGTACCCTGATCGACCGTCCAGTTGCGTAGTTCCGGAAAGAACTCATTGGTACCCTCAATCCGTACAAACCAGTTCTGATTTCCAAAAACCATCTGGGTCTGGCTGCGGACAACAGGCGATGCGGCCGCTATCGTCGGGATCTCGCGCCGCATGGCTTCGACATCTTCATCGGTCAAGGTGTTGGCAGCGCCCTGCCCCAGACTGGCTCCACCAGTCGTAATGTTGCCCGGCATAACGTACAGCACATTGCTTCCCATACTGTTGATCTGCTGCTCGATCATTGCCTGGGCGCCCTGCCCGATCGATACCATTGCAATCACGGCGCCGACGCCGATGATGATGCCAAGCATCGTCAGGGCTGACCGCAGCTTGTTGCGGCCAAGCGCACGCAATGCAACCTTGAGAATGGCAAAGCTATTCATCGTCGTCTTCGCTCGAAGGCATGTTCGCCAGCACCTCGGCAGCGTCCTTGCGATCTTCCACCGGCTCGTCGCGCCGAATCCGGCCGTCTCGAAATTGAACGACACGGCCGGCATACTGTGAAATGTCGTGTTCGTGAGTAACGATAATAATGGTCAGATTACGCTCTCGATTCAACCGCTGGAAGATTTCCATCACTTCGACTGAAGTCCGCGTGTCGAGGGCTCCGGTCGGCTCGTCGGCCAGGATGATCGACGGATTGTTTACCAGCGAGCGCGCTATGGCCACGCGCTGCTGCTGTCCGCCGGACAACTGATTCGGCATGTTCTTTTCTCGATCGGATAATCCAACTGTTGCCAATGCCTCGCGCGCGCGCCGGACGCGTTCCTTCGATGAAACTCCGGCATACAGCAGCGGCAGCTCAACGTTTTCCAACGCCGAAGTCCGCGGCACAAGATTGAAGCTCTGGAAAACGAAACCGACGCGTTTGTTTCGAATATCGGCAAGCTCCGCTTTCCCGAAGACGGATACGTCCTCGCCTTCGAGGAAGTACTGTCCCTTTGTCGGCCGGTCCAGGCATCCGATAATGTTCATCATCGTCGATTTGCCCGAACCTGAAGGCCCCATGATGGCGACAAATTCACCGCGGTTTACCATGAGCGACGCGCCCCGCAGGGCGTGCACCTCGATGTCACCCATGCGGTATGTCTTGTACACGCGCTCAACCCGAATGATCGTATCGCCATCCGCCGGCTTCACGGGCTGTTCTCCATGTTGTTGCGGAACTGTTTCGATCATGGCCTGCCGCCCCGAAAGCCCATGCCAAAGCCGCCTCCCTGCGGCGCGTTTCCGGGAGGAACGGACGCGCCCTGGGTGCTGTCTCCCACAATGACGGTATCGCCTGCCTTCAAGTCTCCCGACACGACCTCGGTCGTGGCGCCGTCTGTGATTCCCAGGACGATTTTTCGCAATTCCGGTTTTCCTTCGGCATTCGAGATCCAGACAGAGGCCGGGCGATGACTCACGCGCCTCGGCTGCACAAACCGGATCTTTTCGGATGGATTCCATTTCTGACCCGGCGCCAGATTCGGAACAACAGGAACATCGGCGGCGGCATCGGCGTAGTCTTCCTGGATTTCATCCGCCGGCTCGGCTTCTCCGCCGACAGGAAGCGCCGCCGCGCTCGTAACAACGTCCTCCCGTTGGATGTTCGGCGGCGTATAGCGCAATGCCGCATTCGGAACTTTCAAAGCACTCGCGCGCTCATCGACTGTAATCGCGATGTTCGCCGTCATTCCAGGCTTCAGCTTCAGCTCCGGGTTGTCGATGCTCAATATCACGCTGTAGGTCACCACGTTCTGCACGGTTTGCGGACTCAGACGGATTTCCGAAATCTTCCCCGCGAAAACATCGTTCGGGTACGCATCGACAGTGAACTTCACCGCCGCCAATTCGGAAATGTTCCCAATGTCGGCTTCATCCACATTGGCGTGCACCTGCATCCGCGCCAGATCGTTTGCGATCGTAAAGAGAGTCGGAGCCTGCATGCTCGCCGCAATCGTCTGGCCGACATCGACGTTGCGTGAAATCACGACGCCGTCTACCGGAGAGTAGATATTCGTGTATTCAAGATTGAGCCTGGACCGATTCAAGTCCGCATCCGCCTGCTGAAGCTGGGCTTTCGTCTGCTCGAGTTGGGCGGCGGAGGAATGTCCCTGCGCCTCGGCCTGCGCGACGGATGCAGCCGCCTGCTCATACTTGGCCTGAGCGGAATCCGCATTCGCTTTTACATTGTCGAGCTCGTTTTGCGAAATGAGCCCGTCTCGCATGAGGCCGGCTGCCCGCTGGTACAGTGTCGCTGTATTGTCCCGCGCCACGCGGGCCGCCTCGAGATTGGCCCTCGCGCTTTGCATGTTCGCCGCCTGTGTAACCTGATCCGCTTCCGCGCTGCGCACACGCGCCTGGGCGGCGGCGACGCTGGCGCGGGCATTTTCAACCTGTGCCTGGAAGTTACGCGCATCGAGCCGGGCCAGCAGCTGCCCGCGCTTTACAACCGAATTGAAATCCGCGTCAATCTCTTCAACCTGTCCGGAAACCTGGCTTCCCACCTGCACGGTCACAAGCGTCTGAACAACGCCCGTGGCATTGACGATGTTGCGGAGCGGACCGGATTGGATTGGAGCCGTAAAGAACTGGCTCGCGGACCCTTCCCGGTTGCGTGTGGAGAAGATAACGGCAGCCGCTACAACGAGCAGCACCACGGCAATCAACAATGCTTTCTTAAATGTCATGTTTTTCATAACAAGCCTAGTCCGCCTTCATCGGCTCAACGGCCTCACCATAGTTCGCCGAGGTTTTTTGCAGGCGAATCTTGATGTCATCGAACAGGGAATACGCCACCGGCGTAAACAGCAACGTCAATAGCAGGCAAAGCAACTGCCCTCCGACAACGACAACTCCAATCGGCGCGCGGGAACCTGCGCCGGGCCCCGTGCTCAGCACAATCGGTATCATGCCGGCCACAATCGACAACGTCGTCATAAGAATTGGACGCAGGCGCGCGTGATTCGCCCTGATGATCGCTTCATGCCGTTCGACACCCCGCGCGCGCAGCGTGTTCGTGTAATCGATCTGGAGGATCGAGTTCTTCTTCACAATGCCGAACAACAGCAGAATGCCAAGTCCGCTGAACAGATCAAGCCGCGAACCCATGATCCACAACGAGAACAGCGCGAACGGAATGCTCAGAGGCAGTGAAAGCATGATCGTGATCGGATGCAGGTAGCTTTCGAACTGCGCGGCTAGAACCATGTACATGAAAATGCCGGAAAACAGGAATGCCAGCAGGAAGCTTCGCTGCAGCTCCTCCAGCGTTCGTGCCCGTCCGGTCCAGGCGGCCGCGTAGCCGGGCTTCAGTTCCAGGGCCGCAAGCTTCTGGTCCATGGCGGCCACCGCGTCGCCCACGCCGACATTGTTTTCCAGGTTGGCAAAAAGGGTTACCTGGCGTTGACGCCCCGCGCGTTCGATTGTGGACGGGCCAAGGTCCTTTGAGATGGTGGCGAAGTTCGCCAATTGCACCTGGCCCAGCCGGCTGGAGGGAATCCACAGGTTCCGGATCTTTTCCGGCCGATCGCGATCTTCCGGCATGAGGCGCAACCGCACAGAGTATTGATCCTCGCCGTCCTTGAACTTCGAGACCTCTTCGCCCGCCACCATGGTGCGAAGAGCCGAAGCGACGTCCGTGGCACGGACGCCAAGATCGGCGGCCTTCGCGCGGTCCAGATGTACATGGACTTCGGGATTGCCGATGTTCAGCGTGGTGTCGGCGTCAACCATGCCCGGAATGGATTTCATCATCTGCAATACCTGACCGGATAGCCTGGACAGTTCGTCAAGATCCGGGCCGCGGAGGTTCAGCACAACAGCCTGCGCCCGGCCGCCCCCACCTCCGCCTCCGCCAACGCCGTTTACGGACTGAACGGCGGCGCGCAGGCCCGGAAACTTCTCCTGCATCATGCGGCGGGCGTCGTCCATGACGTCGAATTGCGAGAAGTCGCGCTCTGCGAGATCCGCGAGGGCCACATAGACCGAGCCATTGGTTACGCCGGATGTCCCGCCGCCGTTGATTGTAGACAGTACGTGCCGGACTCCTCGGAGGTTCCACGCCTCCTTCTCGATGTTCTGAATTGCCGCGTCCGTACCGGTCAATGACGTGCCATCCGCGGTTCGAATGACAATCTCGAATTCGCTCTGGTCGTCCGCGGCAAAAAAGTCCGTTCCCACGAGCATCGCCATGGGAATCGTCATGAGGACCGTTACGGTGAAAATGCCCACCATGACTGCCCGGTGATTCAGTGACCAGTTCAACATGCGTCCATACACGCGATCGATCACCCTGTAGAAACCGGACTCCTTCGATTTGTTCCCGCCTGAGGCGGGCTTCAGCCAGCGCGAGCTGAGCATCGGCGTCAGCGTAAAGCTCACGACCATGGAAACCAGGATCGATACGGCCATGGTCAGGCCGAAGCTCCCGAGAAAGCGGCCGGGGATGCCGCTCAGAAATGCCACCGGAAGGAAGATCACGACCAGCGAAAGAGTAGTCGCCATGACCGCCATTCCGATTTCCTCGGTGGCTGCGATCGCGGCTTGGATGGGCGGATAGCCTTCTTCTTCGATAAACCGATAGATGTTCTCCAGGACGACAATCGCGTCGTCGATGACGATACCGACGGCCAGGGTCAGACCCAGCAGCGTGAGGTTATTCAGCGTCATGTCGAGGCCGCGCATCGCCGTAAAGGTAGCGATGATCGAGATAGGTACAGCCAGAGCCGCGATGATCGTGCTTTTCAGGCTGCGCATGAAGACGAGCACAACAATGCTGGCGAGCAGGCTTCCAAGGATGAGGTGCTCGTTGATCGCATTTACGGACGCCTTGATGAACGGGGACTGGTCGCGAATGATATCCGCGTGAATGTCGGATGGAAGCCCGGGCCGCAGGGCGTCGAGTTCTTCACGGATCGTATCCGCCATCTGGACCGTGTTCGTGCCGGACTGCTTGCGCACCAGCAGGGACACGGCCGGAATGCCGTCCTGGCGGGCCATACTGCGCGGCTCCTCGACGCCGTTCTCGACCGTTGCGATGTCTCCGAGGTAGATCGGCGCTGAACCGGCGTTGCCCACGACCATGGTTTCAAAGTCGCGAACCTGTTCGATCCGGCCCAGCGTTCGAAGAATCAATTCGTTGGGGCCCTGATCGATCCGGCCTCCCGGCACTTCGACATTTTGCGAGCGGACCGCATTGCGGACCTGGTCAATTGTGAGGCGATAGGCCTGGAGCTTGTCCGCATCCAGCCAGATCTGAATCTCGCGCGTGCGGCCACCGACAATCTGGATCGAACCGATGCCTCGCACGGATTCGAGCCGCTGCTTGATTTGCTTCTCGGCAATCTCGGTCAGCTCGCGCAGCGGCCGATTGCCGTAAACAGAAATCGCGAGGACGGGCGCAGCGTCGAAATCAAGGCGTTCGATGATTGGAGTCTCCGCGTCGCGCGGAAGCTGCCCGACGATGGTCGCCACCTTGTCGCGCACCTCCTGCGCCGCCACGTCGCCGCTCTTGTCGAGTACGAACTGAACGACGACGCTCGACATGCCTTCCAGGGTTGTCGAGCGAAGTTCGTCGATGCCGCTGATCGTGTTAATCACTTCCTCGATCGGCTTGGTGATCTGCGATTCGATTTCCTCAGGACTGGCGCCCGGCAATACCGTTCGAACGGTCACCGTCGGCAGGTCGACCTTTGGAAAAAGATCGATGCCCAGTTGCGTGTATGAGAAAAGGCCGAGGACGACAAACGTCATCACGAGCATCGTCGCGAAAACCGGCCGCCGGACGCAGACTTCAGCTAGCTTCATCGGACAGAGACCTCCCGGCCCTGTTGAAGATTTTCGAGATTGGAGGTTGCAACAACCTCGCCCTCCCTGACTCCCTCAACGATCTCAACGTCGTTCTCCAGCCTGACGCCCGAACGAACGATTCGCTCCCCCACCTTGCCGTTTTCGACGACGAAAACCTTTTCGAGACCCGCAAAGCTGAACACCGCCTCCAGGGGGACAACCAGGGCCTTGTCGGTCCTGTCGGTCTGGATTGTGACGCGCGCGAAGAGCCCGGGCTTCAGAATGGCGTCGGGATTGATCACCAGGGCCTCGAGTTTCAGTGTTCGCGACTCCTGGTTCACTGAAGGCGCCAACCGCGAAATCCGCCCCTCGAACGTGCGATCCGGAAACGCATCCACGCGAAACCGGACCGGCCGTCCGGCGCGCACGGAAGCAATCGCGTTTTCGGGTACTTCGACGCGCAGCTTCAACGGACTGCTCTGGACGATCGTCACCACCGGGCTATTGGCCCTCAAATACTGCCCCTCGGTTACCAGGCGATCCTTGACGTACCCGGCGATGGGAGCGGTGATCCTGGCATCTGCCAATTTCTTTTCGGACAGGGCGAGGGCCGCTTTGCGCGCCGCAATCGTGGCGCGAATGTTGCGGACTGTCTCGCGCGCCGATCGCAGCCCCACTTCGGCTATGTCGTACCTGGCCTGCTGCTCGTCGAGCTGCTGTTTTGCGACGACGCCCTCATTGGCCAGCTGTTTAGTGCGGTCGAGACGAATCCTCGTTTCTTGGAGGTTTGCTTCCGCCTGCCGCACCTGGCTGGTCGTCGTCTCGTCGACCGCGGCATTCGGGTCGGGGAGGCCAAGCCGGGCCAACTCCTGCTGCAGCGCCGCCGCCTGCTGGCTCACGGCCAGCTCCAGCTCGCGCGTGTCGAGCTGGGCAATCAGCTGGCCCTGCCGCACTGCGTCGCCAAGGTCTACAAAGACTTTTTCGACCGTGCTTTCGGCTTGATTGGTGATCGTGACTTCTTCGTTCGGATCGAGCGTGCCCACGGCTTCGACAAATCGATCGAGTTCACGAACTTCCACTTTCGCTGTTTCGATCGGCACGGCAGCCGCCTCCACGGCCGCCTCCGCTTGCGGAACCTGCTCGGGACTCGAACTCGAGCAGGCCGAAATTATGAGGACGAGAGGTAAGACAAGAATTCTCATTGTTCCGTTCCTTTATTGATGCCTGATAGAAAAATTGAGACAAAAGTGCGTACGACCTCTTCACGATCGTATTGCTGCGTTTTTTTCTGACCGAATATCTCCTGTCCCTCGAGATAGCTGACGAACATGCCCATAAGGGCGCGCGCCGCAAGGACCGGGTCCACTTGCCGGAATGCGCCCTCTCTTATGCGGCGCTCGATATATTGCGCGACCGGATTGCGCCTCGCCATGTTGGTCAGAAACATTTCGGAAAGCTCATGCCCTTCCAAAGCGCTGAAGAGCAGGAGCCGCAAAAATGTGGAATCCGCTTCGTGACGCTCCAGGAAGATACGGCCGATGGCCTCGAAAAATTTCAGGTCGTCATTCCCGGCCGCGAGCCGCTGGATTTCCTCGAACCGGTCGTCGCGCATCTCGCAGGCCTTGTGTTCGAGAATCGCGGAATAAAGCTCATCCTTGGTCTTGAAGTGGCGAAAAATGATCGCCTCATTCACGCCCGCGTGCGCGGCCAGATCGCGGGTCGTGGTGCCGCGGAATCCCTTCTTTGCAAAGAGCTCCATGGCAACCAGCAAGATGTCCTGCTTTCGATCTTTGCTCATAAGTAAGTACTTACTTACACTTGGTTCCCATTGTGTTGCAAGGCAAATCTCATTATTGATTGCCAAACCGGCGTTTCACGATGGCATGTTCCTGAAGCCCGTGCCCGCAGGGGAAAAGAGTCGGCAAACTCGCGACAATCCGCGAGACTGTAGTCGCTGTTGAGACGGATTTATCCGGTCGCCGCACCGCATGTTGCTGAGGATATTACGTCGTGAAGAGGGTGGTGTTGTACGCGGCGTGCATGATGAACGACGGGATGAGCGAGTTCGATTCGTCAGAGAGACTACAGGTGCGTAAACGGCAGCCCGAGCAGGTTTTCGCCATAATGCCTGGCCGCAACATCGTTGTTGATCACCACGCCCAGCCGCGCCTTGCACTCGGTGACGAAATCGCGCAGCCCGCGGATGTCCCGTCCTTCAACCGTTGATGTGTACTTGATCTCCATCGCCACGCGGCCGAAAGCGCCCTCCAGTACCAAATCGATTTCCGCCCCGCCTCCGGTCCGGTAATAGGAATATTCGTGGGCCACGCCCAGCGTGTTCAGCTGCCGGATGATTTCTTCCACAACCATTCCCTCCCACGATGCGCCCATCTGGGGATGGCTGGACAGGGCGCCGCCGTCCGGGATCCGAAGCAACGCGTGCAGCAGGCCGCTGTCGCGTAAGTAGCCTTTGGGATGTTTGACGACTCGCTTGACCGTGTTTCGCGTGTAGGCCGGGATCGCCCGCCAGATGAATGTTCCGTGCGCGATATCGAAATAGTCCCTCGCCGTCGGCTGGGATACCGACAGCGCCCGAGCCACCTCGGCGTAATTCAAGACCCGGCCCGAGAGGCCACCTAGCATTTCAAGGAACCTTCGAAAGCGAACATCATCCAGCCCCGGGAAAAGCCTTTTCACGTCGCGGAACAAATACGTCTGGATGTATTGGTCCACCCAACGCGACCGGAACTCGTCGCCCGGATTCAGCCACGGCTCCGGAAACCCTCCGCGAAACCAGAATTGATGCGCCTCCGCCAACTCTCCTCTGGGCCTCAGGCGTTCGATCAAATCCGCTGGAGTCGTCCGGCGCTCCTGCAGCCGCTTCAGAAACGAGTCGCGGCCGGCTGTTTCGGTGACCTCCTCCCAGGAGAATGGCGCCATCTCAATGATTCCGACGCGGCCGGCCAGGCTCTCCGAAACCGATCGCAACAGCGCGGGAGAACTGGAACCGGTGATAACGAACCGGCCCTTTTCGGATCGATGTTCATCAATGGCGACACGCAGGGCCGGGAAAATTTCAGGGAACACCTGAGCCTCGTCGATCGCAATGCGCCGCGGATGGAGCCGGAAGAACGCGTCGGGGTCCCGCGAAAGGACCGCGTAGTCGGCCCTGCGTTCGAGGTCGAAATGCGTCCATTGAGAGCCCAGAGTCTGGAGCAGAGTTGTCTTGCCGCACTGCCGCACGCCGAGCAAGGCCACGCAGGGGAAGGTCGTGAGATAGGAATGCATCAGGCGGGCATAGCCGCGTTTCACACCGAGCATTGTCAAATATGTACTTTGATAATGCAAGGTAAGCTTCGACTGGAAGCGCGCAAAGGCCGCTGATCTTTCTCTCGACGCCCTATCTGAGGTGGACATCAAGTCTACAACGGGGATGTCGTGCACTGGGATTAGTCCGAGAACTATGGAAATCCGATCCAGCGTCCGCCGATGGCTACCGTCACCCACAGCGAGAGTGAAACCACGGCCGCCAGCCTGCTCCTTCCACGCCCGGCGCGCGCCGGCGCTTTATCAGCCATAGCCACTATTCTGCGGCGCGCGGAGAAGGTAAACACGAGCACCAGAACGAGAGACGCCATCTTCACCCAGAAGAACTTCAGGAAGTAATACTTGGTAGCGAAACACATGAACTGAAGGATCCCCGTGGGCACCATCACGAGAAGTCCGGCAATGAGCCACCGCTCGGCGTCTCGCGCAACCAGCCCCATGGGCTGCCGCGAGAATCCGAACCCGAGCATGCGCAGATCCCCCACCAACACCGCTCCGCCGATCATGGCCAATCCCATGAGGTGGATGCTCGCGATGACGGGAAACAGCCACGGCGAGCTGCGCATCGCGACAAGCGGCGGAGAAAACTGAATCCACTGGCAGAGCTCGAAGAGAGACATTTCGACCTCGGTCAACAACCCATGAGGAAAACAACGATCGCAGATTGCGGCTGTCTGCCGCAGTCGAACCAATACATCTGGTATGAGATCATGCGTCCCAACGTGATCAGGACCGCCCACAAGACAAGCGACAGGCCGCCGGCCATTCTCGCTCCTCGCGGCGGAATCAGATCGGCGTCCCAGTCCGCAACTTTGCGATACACCGTATGGTGAAACACCCACGCATTCAACGCAGCCAGGACCAGCGTTGCCATCTTGAGCCGAAAGAAGAGATTCTGGTACCTCGGCGCCGGCGCAGCATAGAAAAGAAGCGCGCCGGAGACGATCATCACCAGAAAGCCGGCTGCAATCCACGGCAGAAGCCGTCCCATGACCTCCGATACGGGCACACGTTGCAGCGTCAGGCCCAGCAATCGTAGATCCAGCATCACAGCCGTCCCGACAAACACGCACAAAGTCAGCACGTGGACCGTCAACACAACGAGAAACATGTAGCGGGACTCGTGAAGCGCGATGCTCCCGGGTGTGGCCGCCAGCCATTCGAAGAAACGAAGAAGAGACATCGCTTGCGGGCGCCCTCTTTTTGGGCCGGATGTTTACGGGCTCTGCCGTTTGTAGAGTCCGAGCGGCGCGTAGATCATCTCTTCGACGAACGGCACACAGTTGAACTCGACGAGTTGAACGTTCGGCTCCACGCGGCGATAGAGCGGAAAGCGGACCTTCCACGGCCGTGTAAAGACCTTGGGATCCTCGATCGTAGCTTCGTACTGAATATGGTAAGGACTGATGGGTGTGTAGCGTTCGACCACGTGGAGATCCGCGCTATGGAAATTTCCCGCCCTGTCGAACCAGGTATGGTCGGTAAACCCCGTGACGTCGACGACCAGCGTGTCGCCCTCCCAGCGGCCATTTGACCAACCCATCCACGACTCACTGGGAGACTCCCGATGAGGATCCATGTAGATGGTGCGCACCGCGCCTTTGTACTCATACACGATCAGGATCTCCCGCGGCGTCTGAAAGATCTGAAACGGAAAAGGCATGTAGTTGGCGCGCGGCACGCCAGGCCGGTAGCACTGGAGCTCCGGCTCGCCGGTGTCATAGCGTGCCGGGTCATTGGTGACCTTTACAATCATCCGCTTCTCGAAGTTTTCCTTTTGTTTTGCCGCCGCCCACGGCTGGTAAGGGATTTCATTGCCCTCCACGATGCCTTGTCCGCCCGGAGCTGCGCCCCACGCCCCCATCAGTTCAGGGTGAGGTCCCGGTTGCGCGGCGTGCGTCAGAATGTCCCAATTCGCCGTGGTGAAGGATTGCCAGATCCCGTTCAAATCAGGCTTGCCATCCGTGGTCCGGGCCGCCGTGTAACGTGGAAACTGCGCCGCGGATTGGGCTGGAGCCACGGCGGGGATCGCGACCGCCCACAGCACAGCCAGAAGGAATCTGGAACGAATACTCATCGGACACCTCATGTCTAACGGCCCTGTGGCGCGCTCTCCCGGCCATTGGCGCCAGGCGCGGACCCGCCCATGAACACCTTGCGTCCGTCGAGATACTCGACGAACACTCCGACGCCCTTGGTCTCTCCGCTCTTGGCCTGATACCCGAAGACCTTGATCTCCGTTCCGACAGGCAGGCTGGTTTTGGTGATGCCGTTCCGGAAAAGATTGCTCGGAGGCCCGCCCTCGATACCCCACGTAATAACCTTGCCGTCCTTATCCTTCACGTGGAGCCAGAGCCACGAGTGGGGATTCACTAATTCCACCTTTGTAACGACCCCCTGCAAGTTAATCGGCTTTGTCTCGTCAAAGGCCGCCGCGAAGGCGTGATGCGCTTCCAACGGCATCGCACCCGCCAGAAGTCCCAGAGCGGCTGCCGCACCGACGATCATCATTGTGATTCGCATTTCGCTTCCTCCTTACTAATCCAATTGTCATTGCCGGGGCTGTCGCCCTGCGGCCTC
>CAMBFR010000009.1 GCA_945865815.1 Candidatus Sulfopaludibacter sp. SbA3 | reverse complement strand
GTCGCCCATTCACATCACGCTCAAATACATGCACATCTTTCATGTAGCATGAAACTCTTCAGAAAGACAGAACTTTCCCTTCATTCATCGCTTCAGCGGTCATTGTCTTGCTTTCTTGTCGCTCAGGAATGCGAAGGTAGGGCTAGGAGATATTCGCGGAAAGGTTAAAGATTCGGCTGGAGTTCCGCTTGTCGGGGCTCTGGTAATTGCCGTGGGTTCGATGCAGAACTCTGCGGAGCGCATGGTATTCACGGACAAGTCCGGAGCTTTTCAGATTCCCCACCTTCTTCCGGGCACCTACTCCATCAGGATCTCAATGCCGCGGTTCCTTTCGGCGATGAAGCAGGATGTACAGCTGAACGCCGGTGGCTCGGCCATACTCACTGTCAACCTTCAGAATGCTCTCGAAGTGGTGCGGCGCGCGGTGTCACGAGACAGGGAAGACATTGCCTGGACGCTCCGCAGTTCACGTTCAACACAGCCTGTCCTGCGCTTGACAGAGAACCAGTCGCGGGAACAGACCTTTGATACGCAGCAGCAGTCGCCCGAGTATTCGGGCTATTTTCAGGTCTACTCCAAGTCGGTGGAGACGAGTGCCGGGGCTCAAGACGGAGTCGGTTCCCAGTTTTCCGTTACCATGCCACTCGCTCCCAAGTCGCAGTTCACATTGAACGGCCAGTACAGCGAATCGCCGACTGAGCCTCGCGGATTCGGGGCCACGTATGAATTCGCACCGACAGATCGGCATCGATCACAGATTGGCGTGAAAGTTCGGCAGGGCGCCCTGTTCGCCGATCCACTGCAGGCAAGCTCACTGAGGGAAGTACAGGTGGAGTACGGCGAAGACGTGCAGTGGTCGGACCACATTGTGTTCACCTACGGCGCAGCGATCGGCCGCGCCGAAGCTGCATCCAACCGAAATTATCTTCGTCCGAAGTTCGGGATCTCATGGGTTCCGGAGGCGCGCACCACTTTCACGGCGAGTGCGACCACTCAAGCCCCGGCTGCCGTCGATGATCCGATTCGCGGCAAGGAATATTTCGACCGAACGCTGTATGTGCCTCCCGCTCTCGAACGCTATTCGCATGCCGAGCTGGCCGTATCGCGGGTGGTTACTGAGAATCTCGAACTTGCTGCGGCCATTTTTCGCGACAGAACCGACACCCAGGCGCTCTTTGTAAGTACCGGCGAGAACCGTCAGGGCGTCGTGATTTTCGATACGCGCAATCGTCCTTCGCAGGGATTCCGATTGCACATGAATCGACGATTCCGGAATGTTGAGACTGGAATCGGATACACGTCGGCAAACGGTATTGGGATCAAAATGGCTTCAGCGGATCCCAACGAACTGCGAAAACAGATGGTCGCCAGGCAGTTCCAGGTTGTTTCGGCGCGTTTCAAGGCGGACGTCGACACAACCAACACGGAGATCACCGCTATCTATCGTTGGACGTCGGGTTTCTCGGCATCTCGCATCGACTCCTATCAGCAGTTGTTTGAATACAACGATCCGACACTGAGCCTTACCGTGGCACAGAACCTGCCGGGTTGGCGGATGTTCCCAGGCACCATTCAAGCAATTCTCGATGCCAGAAACCTGTTCGAACACTCCTTCGGACCCAACCAGACGCCGGTTGCCCAATATCCCCGCTTGGTCAAAGGTGGTATCAATATAAAGTTTTGAGCGGTCGTAGTGGTCGGGCCAGGTGTGTGTTCTTGTACACTAATCCAGAAAATCATATTCAGTTGGGCGCTGAAAAGGCTAACCTTAGCCAAGTCTTTACTGTTTTTTGGAAGTCTGTTTGCTAAACCGGAGTCGGTTTTCGAACGCTCCGCGTCAAGTCAATGGGACGAAAGATATTCACTCTCAGATATATCGGCACGGCGCTGCTCACGGCTGCCCTTCTTGTTCTTGGCGGCCTGAACATTGAGCAGAAGCGGCAGTGGATTGCGCCGGATGACGGAGTGTCCTGGATTCAGGGTTCCGGAGGAATACAGGCTCGCCTGATAGTAAAGGATGGACCCGCCGAGAAAGCAGGTATCCAGAAAGGTGACTTCCTTAGCGCGATCAACAGCCGTCCGGTCCTGAATGACCGTCATGTGACGCAAATCCTGTACGAGTTGGGCATCTGGTCCAAGGCGACTTACACCGTTGAGAGAAACGGGTCCACGTTTGAGACCACTGTCGTGGTTGCGCCCCCGGAGAAGCGTTTGGCATGGCAGCGCCCGCTGGAAATCATCGGATCGCTGTATCTGCTTGTCGGGATCTTCGTTCTGATCCGGCGCTCGCGCGCTCCACAGGCAGTGCATTTTTACTACGTTTGCCTCATTTCTTTTGTCTTCTACGTCTTTGACTATACGGGCAAGTTCAATGGGTTTGACTGGACGATTTACTGGGTCAACCTGGCCGCATACCTGGCGCTTCCCCCGCTATTCCTGCATTTCTGCCTCAAGTTTCCGATGGAAAAGAGTTGGCTGAAGCTCAAGCCCGGAATTATTGCGTGCATTTATGCGCCGGGCCTGGCTCTCTTCCTGGCTTGGACGGGGTTCATTAGCGGGATATTGGATTTTATTCCGTCACCGCTGGTGCTTCGAAGCCTGCTTGAGAATCTGAACGATTTCCATCTGGGGTTCTATTTTGTCTTGAGTGCCGGCGTATTGGCCTATACCTATCGAACAGTTCAGGTTCCGGAATTGCGCCAGCAGATGAAGTGGGTGACTCGCGGAACGGCTCTCGCTGTATTGCCGTACTTCCTGCTGCAATCGGTTCCAAGATTGGTTGGTATTGAGTCCGATGTGTCGCTGGAGCTGGCTGTTTATCCGCTGGTCCTGATACCGGTCTCTTTCGGGTATGCCATCCACCGATACCGGTTGATGGATGTAGACATTATCTTCAAGCGCGGAGTTACGTATACGCTCGCAACCGCGTCGATACTTGGTGTGTACGCTACATTCGTGGTCCTTGTGGGCGAGTTACTGGGTTCGGGATTCGAGGCGCTTGGCGTCGTTGCCCGTGTCGTGGCGATGATCGTGGCGGCTGTTCTTTTCGCGCCCATCAAAGATCGCTTTCAGGTGTGGCTCGACAAGTTCTTCTATCGGGGCCGTTACGATGTCCGGCAGACGCTGATCGACTTCGGGCGTACGCTGAATTCGGAAGTTCGTCTCGACAGCCTGCTCGATCGGATCGTGGATCGGCTGGGCCGCGCTCTTCTGGTCAGCCGCGCCGCCGTTTTCCTGGAAAATCCGCTCGATCCTTCTCGATTCATTCCGGCACGCTCAACGGGCCTGACAATTCCCGGCAACGCCGATTTTTCATTCCTGAAGTCTTCGATAGACCGTCCATATATTCTCTTTGAGACCGATCTGCACGGTTTGAACTACTTCGTTCCATGCCGCGCGAAGGATCGAGTGATTGCATATATCGGACTTGGACGAACGCAGAACGGTGATTATCTGACCAGCGAAGATCTCGAGCTGCTCGAGACCGTTTCGGACTACGTGGGTATCGCCCTGGAGAACGCGCAGCTTTACCAGTCACTCGAGCAGAAAGCGAGCGAGTATCAGAGCCTGAAAGATTTCAGCGAGAACATCATCGAGTCGATCAACGTCGGTGTTGTTGTAGAGGATGTCGATGGCCGCATTGTAGGCTGGAACAGGGCCCTGGAACGGCTAACCGGACTGCACCGGAACGCAGCATTGCGCAGGCGAACCGAGCTGCTGATCCCGAAGGACTTCCTGCAGCGGCTTTCCGAGCATAAGCATCTTTACAGGCAGCAGTGGAACGGTCTGATGGTTAATTTCTCGGCCACTTCGCTCGTGGACAAGTCCGGCTTGACGCGTGGCACGCTGATCATCATCGACGACATTACGGGACGTGTTCGACTGGAAGATCAGCTCATCCAGAACGAGAAACTGACATCCATCGGACTGCTGGCGGCGGGAGTCGCGCACGAAGTGAACACTCCGCTGGCGGTCATCTCTAACTACTCGCAGATGCTGAGAAAAGAGATCAGCTCGGAGGACCCGCGCTACAAGCTTCTTGACAAGATCACAAAGCAGACATTCCGCGCCTCTGAGATTGTGAATGGCCTCCTCAATTTTTCTCGCACGAGCGCTACTGAATTCGCCGAAATCGACATTCACCAAATAATCAACGAGACCCTCTCGCTGCTGGATCATCAGTTCAAAGCCGCACGAATCATGGTTGAGCGAAGACTCGATGCCGAGTATCCCATAACGTTCGGGAACGCCGGACAGTTGCAGCAGGTGTTCCTGAACTTATTCGTAAATGCGCGCGATGCGATGGCCGATGGCGGCGTACTCGAGATCGGTACGAAATCGTTCGAGTCGAAGATTGAAGTAACGGTATTGGATACCGGCACAGGTATCAGTCATGAAAACATCAAGAAGATCTACGATCCGTTCTTTACGACCAAGGCTGTCGGAAAAGGAACCGGATTGGGATTGTCTGTGAGTTACGGCATCGTCCAGGAACACGCGGGAAACATATCCGTGGAAAGCGCGCCCGGACGGGGCACATCCTTCAAATTGGAATTTCCATTGGTAAGGAAACCTGTGAATGTCTAGGAGAAAGGGATCAGTCCTCATCATTGATGACGAGGAGGAAATCCGAGAGGGTATCGAGTTCCTTCTGAAGTCCGAGGGTTTGTCTACCGATACCGCCGCGACCGGTGAAGAAGGCATCCGCAAGGTCGAAGAAAACCACTATGACCTGGCGATGCTGGATCTTATGTTGCCTGGCAAGTCCGGAATGGATGTTCTCAAGGATCTCCAACGGATCGATCCGACATTGCCGGTCGTCATCATTACTGCAATAGGGGCCCTGGAGACCGCAGTCAGCGCCATCAAGCAGGGTTCGTTCGATTACATTACCAAGCCATGGAATAACGAGAAACTGCTCGTGATCGTTACTAACGCAATTAAACAGCGGCAACTGACGAGTGAAAACCTGCATCTCCGCCGGGCACTCAAGGAAAGATTCGGTTACAGCAACATCATAGGAAAGAGCGAAAAGATCCTCCGAGTATTGGATGTTGTGACTCAGATCGCTGCGAGCCGCAGTACGGTGCTGATACAAGGCGAAAGCGGTACGGGCAAGGAACTCATCGCCAAGGCGATCCATCTGAAAAGCACGCGCGCAGACAAGGCCTTCGTTCCAGTCAATAGCGGCAGCATGCCGGTGGATCTTCTGGAGAGCACGTTGTTCGGTCACTTGCGCGGCGCTTTTACGAGTGCGGTCTCCGCAAAGAAGGGTTTGTTCGAAGTCGCGGACCAGGGAACAATCTTCTTTGACGAAATTGGTACTGTGAGCGTGGAAACGCAAGCCAAGCTCCTGCGCGTGATTCAGGAACGGGAGTTCATGAAGCTGGGAGGCGTGGAAAATATCAAGGTTGATGTGCGGATCATTGCGGCAACCAACGTCGACCTCAGGCGCCTTGTCGATGAGGGCCGATTTCGTGAAGATCTTTATTACCGCCTGAATGTGATCAACATCCAGCTTCCGCCGCTGCGTGACCGCAAAGAGGACATCCCTAATCTGGTGGAGTTCTTTACCAGGAAGTACTGCGACGAAAATGGCAAGCCACTGTGTCGGTTCAGTTCTGAAGCGCTGAAGGTATTGATGGATTACCATTGGCCCGGGAATGTCCGGGAATTGGAGAATGCTGTCGAACGGGCAGTCGTCTTGTCCCAGGATGAGATGATCGGCAGGGATCTTTTGCCGGAACCGGTTACGACGCCTTCATCGCGGTTTGCGACGCTGTCGTCATTTACGTTGAGCAAGGACAGCTCGCTTTTCGACATCCTGGACATATTCGAGCGCCGCGTCATCATTGAGATGCTGGAGCAGGCCGGCTGGAGTCAGACTGAGGCGGCGGACAACTTCCGGATTCCTCTTTCAACGCTCAATCAAAAAATCAAACGCCATGGCATTGAAATCAAAAAGAAGCGTGAGCGTCCTCCCGTTCCGGTAAAGTGACAGTCGATGCAGAGTGATTTTGTAGTTCGGCTCCGTGAGCGAGCTGCCAGAGAACCAAAGCGAATCGTCTATCCGGAATCAACCGACCCGCGTATCCTCCAGGCCGCAGCAGAGACAGTTTCAGCGCGCATGGCAAAGCCTGTTCTTGTGGGATCGCCGGCCGGGATTGAGAAGAAAGCCCGGGAGCTTGGAATCGGTCTTTCTCAGATCGAGATTGTAGACACGGGGACGCAATCCCTGCGCGACCGCTACGTCAGGCTCCTTTATCCCGAGTGGCGGGCCCGTGGAATCACTGAGGTTGAGGCGCAAAAGCGACTGGAAAGCCCCATGTATTTCGCCGCCGCGATGGTTCGGGCCGGAGACGCCGATGGGTTCGTGGGGGGCGCGGAAACGACCACCGCCGACACTGTCCGCGCGGCGATTCACTGCATCGGGCTCGATCCGCAGTCGAGCGTGGTTTCGAGTTTTTTTCTGATGGTCCTCCCGTCGAACATCCTGGTTTTTGCCGACTGCGCGGTGATCCCTGTCCCAACCGTTGCCCAACTGGCCGACATCGCCCTGGCGGCTGCGCACAATGCACGAGTCTTTCTTGAGGCCGAGCCCCGCGTTGCATTCCTCGCGTTCTCGACGAAAGGAAGCGCAAATCACACCATCCTGAATCATATTCGCGAGGCCGTCACCACTGTCCAAGCTCGAAGTCCAGGTCTGGTGGTCGATGGAGAATTGCAGGCAGATGCGGCGCTGGTACCGGAAATCGCGCAGTCCAAGGCGCCCACAAGCCCGGTTAAAGGGCGGGCCAACACGTTGATCTTTCCAGATCTTCAATCCGGGAATATCAGCTACAAATTAATCGAACGTTTGGCGGGAGCCCGGGCCATCGGGCCGATCTTGCAGGGTCTTAGAAAACCAGCAAATGATCTTTCGCGCGGTTGCTCAGTGGACGATATTATCGACGTGACGGCAATCACATCGCTGCAGAGTTCGTCACTGCAGGCTTGAAGCCCCGCCAACCTTCCTTCGACTTCTCTTTATTGTATACTTTTGAGCCTTATGCCAACCTGCCCCTTGTGTGCGGATCGGTCCGCCAAACGGTTCTGCCCAGCTAAGGAAGACCAGATTTGTGCCGTTTGCTGTGCTACGAAACGTGAAATCGAGATCGACTGCCCCAGCGATTGCACGCACCTGAAGGCCGGCAGGTCGTACGAAGCGGAGAAAAGAGCACCGGATCCGGAACTGGCGGCTAAACTTCACAAGTTTGATAATGCCTTTCTTCGAGAGTACAGCGGCGTCCTGGACGTGGTGAGCCGCGCAGTAGCTTTCGAATACATGGATTCGCAATGGCTTGTAGATAATGACGTTATAGAGGTTTATCAAGCCATGGCTGCCACAATGAAAACGTTGTCCGGCGGTATCCATTATGAGAACCAACCGGATGGGCCTGTGAGGCAGTCGTTGTTTCGGCGGGTCAGGGCATTGCTGGACGAACTCATGCAGCCGCAGGAGGCTGTGGACCGGCGCGCTTTGAAAGTGTCTGAAGCAGTGGAAGTCATGGAATTTCTGACGTTTGCGGCGCAGATCAATTCGAACGGGCGACCCAGGAGCCGGCAGTATCTGGACTGGCTGAAAAGTCTGGCCACGCAGGCTCAGGCCGCCGGGCAACCGGCCGGGCTAATCATTCCGTCTTGAATCCGCCTTGAAAATTCTTGCCATCCGGTTTGCACGGCTCGGGGACATCATTCTGTTGTTTCCGGCGCTGAACTCCCTGAAATCTCGTTTTCCCTCAGCGCGGCTGACTCTCCTCACGGATCAGCGGTATGCATCGTTGCGCGAGTTATGTCCGGCTGTCGACGAAGTTATCGGCGTCGATCGCATTGCAATGCGTGATCGTTCACGGTTGCGCGCTCTGGGGAAAATGATAGGTCTGGTGCGCGGTCTCCGGCGGCAACAGTACGATCTTCTTATCGACTTCCACAGTTTTCGTGAAACAAACCTGCTCTCGTGGCTTTCCGGTGCGCAGCAGCGCCTCGCAATGAAACGCCATAAAGAGTCCTACCTTTCGTTTTGCTTTAATCTGCCGCCGGTTTCTGAGGATAAGCAGCTTCACGTGTCCGAAATGTTTATGCGCGTGGTTCAGCAATTGGGCGGAAGCCTCGCGCCTGCGCATCCGCTTGTCGTACCCGACGGCCTACGGCAATGGGCTGACCAAATTGCGCCGCAGGGTCCTCGCATCGCCCTGTACATCGATGCTCCCGTAAACGACAGAATGTGGCCTCCCGAAAAATTCGCGATGCTGGCGGATCATGCCATCGCCCGGTTTGGAGCCAGTGTTCTGGTGATATCTGGTCCGGCGAGTCAGGGTATTGCGAAAAGAGTTCAGCAAGCGAGCCACAATCCTGAGCGTCTTACGATGATCACGAACGTGGCCCTTCCCGAACTTGCTGCGGTCATCGCGTCTGCCCGGTTATTCGTAAGCAACGACACAGGACCAATGCATCTCGGACCGGCCCTGTCTGTTCCCACACTCGGCTTGTTCAGCGTCGGTTTTCCGGAACACTTCCGGCCAATTGGCGCGGCCAGCAGGTTTTTGCGGGC
Organism: Candidatus Sulfopaludibacter sp. SbA3; assembly: GCA_945865815.1. Taxonomy (GTDB): domain Bacteria; phylum Acidobacteriota; class Terriglobia; order 20CM-2-55-15; family 20CM-2-55-15; genus CAMBFR01. The sequence continues at coordinate 56,559 of CAMBFR010000009.1, read as the reverse complement.
AAACCCGATCGAGGCGATCGAGGTGGGAGCGGTGGTTGCAGTTGTGGAGGAGATGTGGGCTAATGCGGATCCAGATCTTCGACGCTGATTTTGAGCGACCGCAGAAACTTCAGGTCCTGCGCGGTGACTTTCAGCTTCATTTCGCCCGGCTTCAGGCCGCCGGTCTCTATATCATCGCTGCCTTCGTCTTTTGATCTCTTGTTAAAACCGATCGTGGCTTCGAGAACGAGAAAGACGTCGTAGCCGGCGTTGCGAACACTTTGGATGGCCTCACTGATCTCCTCGGACTCCGACAAGGCATCATTGATCGCCGCGCCGAGTTCCTTCATCAGGTGTTTGAGATTGTCATCCAAATGGATCGTCCTCCTGTGTCGGTGACGTGACTCTACTGACCATCGTACGCAGAAGGCTTTCCTTTGGTCAATTCACAATTTAGCCGTTGCCGTGATGGCAAAATGGTAGGCTAATTCCGGCCACCATGTGTCGAGCACGTTTGTGACCTTTTGACTGGTGTAGGATGGCGGGTACCTCCGATGGCTGCGAAATTAAGAATAATCTTTGGCGATGCCATACGCTCCCTGCGCCAACTCTGGTTGGAAGTCATGGCCACATTTTTTGTGGCTCTCGCGGTGATTGGAATCACAAGCATTGTCGACGAGTATCGAAAATATCGAGATACTCCTGACAGCGGAACATTGCGGCTTTTGATGAGCATCCTGTTTTCCTCGGTAATGCTGGTCTTCGCGCTGCACACCTTTTGGAAATCTAGAAAGATCAGATAGTGAGTTTGCAGAAGTACAAGACACTTACCGATCAGGAACTCGTGTCCTTGTGTCTGAAGGGAGACGGCCACGCGTGGGAAGCCCTGATCGTCCGCTACCGCCGCCTGATTTACTCCATTCCAGTCCGGTTCAACTTCACTTCAGCCGACGCTGCCGACGTCTTTCAAGCGGTCTGTTTGAAACTCATTGAGCACCTGCATGAGTTGAAAGATGACACGAAGGTCCCCGCCTGGCTCGTGACGACAACCACTCGTCAGTGCATATACGTGCGATCGCAGCGGGCAAGGGAAACGACTTCCAATGATGGATTTGAAGAACCCGTTGATCCGCTGGAAAATGTCGAACATTTCCGGCTCCAGACCGAACGGGATCAGACTTTGAGAGAAGCCGTTGAGAGACTTCCAAAACGCTGCAGAAGTCTGATCGAAATGCTGTACTTTGACAATCGTTCGCCGAGTTATGACGCCATCAGTCAGGCTATGGCCATGCCTGTTTCCAGTATCGGCCCGACCAGGGCCAGATGTCTCGACAAGCTCCGAAAGCTTTTGAGGCAAAAAGGCATTACATAGCCAGTTTTCTTGTATTTTTCGCTACTCTATACGACTCATTAGTGTTTGGAAATGGAAGTCATCGAAAGCCACTGAAGCTAAACAAAGCCAATGAGGAGCTAAGCGAAATGCATCATCTAACTGTTGATAACATAGTTAATTACATGGATGGTCAGGCATCAGCCGCCGAGAATTTGGCAGCAAAGGAACACCTTTCTGTGTGCTTGGAATGCACGGAGCTTCAGCAGGAATTTCAGATTTTGGTGACTCGCCTTCAGGAAGACTCCGCTTTCGAACCACCCACCGAGTTAGTGCAATGGGGTGTCGACCTGTTCCAACCGGTTCTTCAGGTAGAGGGTGGCGGAAGACTGAGAAAGTTTATTGCTTCCTTAGTGTACGACACGTTTGACCAGCCTATGTTGGCTGGCGTTCGCCGCGTGGGCGTCCCGCCCCGGCAGTTGCTCTTCAAGGCTGGTGACGTGGATGTGGACGTGAAAATCGAGTCCATGGAAGCGAATGACAGGATTACACTTGTCGGCCAGGTATTGTCCAGCGACACCAAGTTCTTTGACGACACTCCGGTGAAACTGGAATCCCACGGGATCGTGCGCTATCGAACTCGAACAAATGTCGTTGGTGAGTTTTCGTTCGATGAAGTACCGAAAGACACCTATCATCTTTCGGTTGACCTGCCTGAGGGTCAGATCACGCTTTTCTGCGTACATCGGGGCAACTCCTAGTACGCTCTACTAAGATTGTACTGCGCGAAGAAGCGCGAACCCCAACGTAGGAAACGTTCAAACTGTGACTTTTTCGAGTCCCGAGGAGTATCTGGCCGCGCTCGCCCAGATTCGGGATGCTGCCCAGCAGAGGGCTTTCATCTCGGAAGCCCCCGTTTCGCCCAGCGAAGCTCTCGTCGAACAACTGTCCACCAAAATCCGCGAAATCTTTCCGAAGGATCTCTCCCTCGCCGAAACGCTCGTCGAAACCAACCTCCATCTCGCATCCATTGTTAATACCCCCATCGGCTGGGCCTGGGCCATCCGGTCGCGGGCGCAAGTCCTCAGTTCGATGAAGAAATCCGCGGAAGCGCAACCACATTTCGAGCGAGCGGCCGAACTTTTCAAGCAGGCGGGTGTGATCGGGGAGTACGGCCGGACGCTGGTTGTCGCGCTGGATAACCTCATGTATCTCAGCCGATACGACCAAGCCATCGAACTTGGCGCGCGGGCACGTGAGGCGCTCGAACAGGCCAACGATACACAGTACATGCCGACTCTCGATATTGCCCTCGGAAATCTTTATTACCGGCTCAATCGCTATGCCGAGGCGCTTGCACACTACGACAATGCCCAGAAGGCTCTCCAGAGCACGGAAAATTACATTTCTCAGGCTGCAGTTGGTCTGAATCGCGCGCACGTGCTGACCGATATGAATCGGTTTGATGAAGCGCTGCGATCATTTGAAACAACAAAGCAGCATTGCGAGCAGCACGACATGGCAATGTGGGCGGCCATTGCCGATCGCGGTATTTCGCAGATGCATTTCAGCCGGGGAAATTACTCATCAGCGCTTCGTATGCTCGAGCAGGTACGAAAGAGGCACGACGAATTGAACGACGTTCGCCGCGTCGGTCTTTGCGACATGGATCGCGCTGAAATCTACCTGCAGTTAAACCTCTTTGATGATGCGGCAAAGCTTGCCGGCCGCGCCTTTGAGATATTCGAGCGGCTCGCAAACAACTACGAAGCTGCAAAGTGTCTCACGTTCCAGGGCATATCTGAATTCAAGCTCCTTAACGACAAAGATGCGGCGGAGGCATTTCAGAAAGCGCGCGAGATATTCATCAAGGAAGGGAATGAATTGTGGGTCGCCGTCGTGGATTTGTGGCGGGCACAGTTGCTTATCCGCCAGCAGCAGTTTTCAAAGGCCCAGGAACTCGCGCAACACTCAGCAGAGATTTTCGAAAAGCAGCAGGTGCCGGTGCGTGCCGCCAATGCGCGCGTCCTGTCGGCGCAAAGCTGGCAGGAACTCAACGACAAAGCCGCTGCGCTGGCTGAAGCCCAAAAGGCGCTGGGTGAGCTGGAAGGATTTCATGCTCCATGGGTTTCATACCAGTGCTACCACACGCTCGGCCGCCTGAAGGAACTCGACGGAAATGTTGATGAAGCACAGGAATTGTACCTGAAGGCGATCGCGGATATGGAGTCTCTGCGCGGAAACATCCGGCTCGACGAGATGCGGATGTCTTTCGGAAGGGACAAGTATCAGGTCTACGAAAATGTCGTTAATTTGAAGTTGGCCAAGGGCGAGATGTCGGAGGCCTTCGATTTTGTCGAGCGATCAAAATCGCGCACGCTGATTGACCTGCTCGAAAGAAACCTCGAAACGATGTGGGATGCCGGCACCGAGGAATCGCCGCGGCTTCTGGAGATACGTAAGATCCGCGAGGAGCTCAATATCCTCTATACACGCCTGAATGAAGTTGGCGCCACCGCTCGCGCGGCGCTATCCGACAACACAACCAAGGACGCAATCATAAAGCGTGAGGAACAGCTCATAGAACTGTTGAGAGGTATCGGATCTGAACGATCCGGGTGGACAACTCTGCAGACCATGCCGTTGGCGGGCGTCAAAGAGACTCAGCAGATGATGCAGCCCGACGAAGTCCTTATCGAATACTACGCGGTTGGAGATCGCTTTCACGCTTTCGTCGTCGGGAGCAACGATTTCAATGTCGTGAAGGATCTCACGACAACTGCCAACGTGCGCGCTTCGTTGAAGGGCATCACCTTCCAACTCTCGAAGTTTCACTTGCAGCCGGCCTACGTTCTGCACCGTGGCGGCATGCTGCTCAAGGCGATACAGCACCACCTGACAGAACTTCATCGCCAGCTCATTGAGCCGCTTCGGGCTTTGATAGGAACGCGTTCGCTCGTCATCGTTCCGCATAACATGCTTCACTACATTCCGTTTCAGGCCTTGTATGACGGAACCAACTATCTGATAGATACCCACGACATCGTGTATTCGGCCAGCGCGTCGGTTCTGAAAATATGTCGCGAACGCAGGGTGCCGAAGACCGATAAGGACCTGGTGCTTGCCGTGGCCGACGAACTGACGCCATACATTCACGAAGAAGTAGCGGCTCTGAAAGAGCTCCTTCCTAACGCACGAGTGTTTACCGGCCAAGACGCGACTGAGGACAAGCTCCGGCAGTACGGGTCCTCTGCCGGGAAGATTCATATCGCCGCGCACGGCATATTCCGCGCTGATAATCCCATGTTTTCCGCACTTCGCCTTGGTGACACGTGGCTGAACCTTTTCGACATCTTCAACCTGCAGCTCGGATCCGACCTCACTACGTTGAGCGCGTGCGAAACCGGGATGAGCGCAGTTTGGGAAGGCGACGAACTGCTTGGGCTCGCCAGAGGTTTTCTGTATGCGGGAACTCCTTCGCTGGTTGTGAGTCTCTGGACGGTCAACGATCGTTCAACCGCTCAGCTGATGAGGCGTTTTTATGAGGGGCTCCAAAAGGGTCTCACGAAACCGCGCGCGCTCAGGGAAGCCATGATCGAGGTTAAGTCTGTTTTTCCCCATCCGTACTATTGGGCGCCCTTCGTTCTCATGGGCAAGTCCTAGACTTTGGCTGTGCTACTCTAACCCCCTATGGCCCCCACAGAAATCGGCTCGCCGGGAGAGTTCCCGTATACGCGAGGCATACAGCCCACGATGTACCGCGGGAGGCTCTGGACGATGCGTCAGTATGCGGGCTATGGTTCGGCCGCCGAAACCAATAAGCGATTCAAATATCTCCTCGATCATGGACAAACGGGCCTTTCCGTAGCGTTCGATCTACCCACTCAGATGGGCCTCGACTCGGACCATGCTCTTGCCGCGGGCGAAGTCGGCAAGGTTGGCGTTGCGATCAATACGATTCGCGACATGGAATCGGTGTTTGAGGGAATCCCGCTGGACCGCGCCTCAACCTCGATGACGATCAACTCCACTGCCGCGATTCTGCTCGCCATGTACATTGGGGTCGCAAAGAAGCAGGGCATTTCACCGAAAGCGATAAACGGGACGATTCAGAACGACATGCTGAAGGAGTACATCGCGCGAGGTACGTACATTTACCCGCCCAAATTCTCGTTGCGGATTGTTACGGATATCTTCGCGTACTGCAAAGACGAGGTTCCGAACTGGAATACGATTTCGATCAGCGGCTATCACATCCGTGAAGCGGGTTCAACGGCCGTCCAGGAGCTGGCATTCACGTTCGGCAATGCGATCGCGTACGTGCAGGCGGCCCTTGAGCGCGGCCTCGACATCGATTCCTTCGCTCCGCGGCTTTCGTTTTTCTTCAATGCGCACAATAACTTTCTTGAAGAAATCGCGAAGTACCGGGCCGCGCGAAGAATCTGGGCAAAGATTGCGCGCGATCGCTTTGGGGCGAAGAACCCACGGTCGATGATGCTGCGGTTCCACGCGCAAACCGCCGGTTCGTCTCTTACCGCGCAGCAGCCCGATAACAACGTCACACGAACAACAATACAGGCGGTCGCGGCCATTCTCGGTGGCGCACAGTCATTGCACACGAATTCCAAAGACGAAGCGCTCGGTTTGCCAACCGAGGATTCGGCCCGGCTTGCCTTGCGGACTCAGCAGATCATTGCGTACGAGTCCGGCATTGCCAACACTGTCGACCCGGTCGGCGGAGCCTACGCCATCGAGGAGCTCACGAATCAGATCGAGGAGGAGACAGCCGACTATCTCGCAAAGATCGAAAGTATGGGAGGGATGCTTCCTGCAATCGAAGCAGGCTGGGTGCAGCGGGAAATCCAGGAGTCTGCATATACGTATCTCCGTTCCATGGAGACCAGGGAACGGATTGTTGTTGGGGTGAACGAATTTCGCGCGGGCAAGGGCCCGGACATTCCCGTCCACATTGCGGATCCGGCCCTCGAAGCAGCACAGATCCGTGGCCTCAAGCGTATCCGCGCCGAGCGTGCCGGCCGTGTCGTGACCGCTGCCTTGCAGCGGCTTGAGGAAGCCGCGCGAGGAAATGAAAACCTTATGCCTTTGATTCTTGACGCGGTCGAAGCGTACGCCACGGTTGGAGAAATTTCCGACGCGTTTCGCCGGGTTCATGGCGAATTTCGGGAGGCCGTGGCAGTTTGACGAACGTTCTTGAAGTCAAAAATCTAAAAACCCACTTCTTTACCCACGAAGGCGTTATCAAGGCGGTAGACGGCGTTTCATTCCGCCTCGAAAAGGGGAAGACCCTGGGACTGGTCGGCGAAAGCGGATGCGGGAAGAGCGTCACGGCGATGTCGATCACACGGCTGATCAGTCCTCCCGGCAGAATCGTTGAAGGTCAAGTCCTCTTGAACGGCCGCGACCTTATTACTCTCAGCGAAGACGACATGCGGCAGGTGCGGGGCGCTCAAATCTCAATGATCTTTCAGGAACCGATGACCGCATTGAATCCAGTGTTTGAAGTGGGTTTTCAGATCGTCGAGGCGGTTCGTGCACACGAGAACATTTCGAAACAGGAAGCCTGGTCTCGCGCTGTGGAGGCCATGCGGGCGGTTTCCATTCCGGACCCTGAAAAGCGTGCCAGGGACTATCCCCACCAGCTCTCGGGCGGCATGCGTCAGCGGATCATGATCGCCATGGCGCTTGTCTGCAATCCCGCACTGGTAATCGCCGATGAGCCGACTACAGCGCTCGATGTCACTATTCAAGCCCAGATTCTCGAACTCCTGGACAGCCTTCGAAGCCAATACAACCTTTCGCTGATCCTCATTTCGCACGATCTCGGCGTGATCGCGGAAGTCGCAGAAACCGTGGCGGTGATGTATGCGGGGAAGATCATCGAGATCGGACCTGCCATGGATGTCTTCCATAACGCGAGGCATCCATACACTCAGGGGCTGTTGCGGTCCATACCGCGTTTGGGTTCAAGCCGGTTGAAGAAAGATCGTCTCGATGTAGTCGAAGGCATGGTTCCGAATCTGCTCAGGCTGCCTGCCGGATGCTCGTTCGCGCCCCGCTGTCCGAAGAAAACCGATGAATGCACGCGTACCGAGATTCAGCTCGAGCCGGTGAACGAACGCCAGGAGGTTCGCTGCATCCATGCCCATTCCTGACGAGCGCGAGGCCCTTCTCCGAGTTCGCAATCTGAAGAAGTATTTTCCGATACGCCGGGGTGTCCTTTCCCGAGTGGCCGCCCACGTCAAAGCGGTCGACGACATCAGCTTTGATATCGGCAGAGGCGAGACGTTCGGCCTGGTCGGCGAGTCCGGGTGCGGAAAGACTACGGCCGGCCGCGCCGTTCTGCGCCTGATCGAACCGGACGATGGAGAAATACGCTTTGAAGGCCGCGATCTGCGCGCGTTGAGTTCTTCGGCGTTGCGCCAGGCGCGGCGCGACATGCAGATCATTTTCCAGGATCCATACGCATCGCTGAATCCGCGAATGACCATTCGATCGATAGTGGGCGAGCCTTTTGTCATCCACGGCATGGTTGCCGTATCTGACGGTACCGATCGCGTCGCCGAATTGTTGAAGACCGTAGGGCTGGATCCCACGGTGATGAATCGATATCCGCACGAGTTCAGCGGAGGCCAGAGGCAGCGAATCGGCATCGCCCGGGCGCTGGCGCTGAAGCCCAAACTGATTGTTGCCGACGAGCCGGTTTCGGCGCTCGACGTTTCCATTCAGGCGCAGATCATCAATCTTCTTGCGGATCTTCAAGAACAGTTTGGACTGACATATCTGTTCATTTCGCACGCGATTCCCGTGATTGAGCATATTTCCACGCGAATCGGCGTCATGTACCTGGGCAAGATCGTAGAGGTTGGCACGAGCGAACAGATTTGTCTGGACCCTAAGCACCCCTACACTCTCGCGCTGTTGAGCGCAGTGCCGATTCCAGACCCTGCGGCAAAGAAACAACGGATCGTGCTCAAAGGTGATGTCCCGACACCGATCAATCCTCCTTCCGGATGCCGATTCCATACGCGTTGTCCCATCGCTGTCGACCGCTGCCGCGTCGAAGAACCACCGCTTCGAAAACTTGGTGACGACCGCGATGTCGCCTGCCACCTTGTTTAAATGAGATTCGAGCTGCTCACAGAGGACACAGGGACCCGGGCGCGGCGTGGGAGACTCCACCTTGCTCATGGTGTGGTCGAGACACCCATTTTCATGCCGGTGGGAACGCAGGCGACAGTGAAGTCGATGACGCCCGAACAACTCCTCAACCTGGAAGTCGAGATCCTCTTGTGCAACTCGTACCACCTCATGCTGCGGCCGGGCTCCGAGACTGTTTCCAGGTTGGGAGGCCTTCACCGTTTCATGGGATGGGACCGGCCGATCCTGACTGACAGTGGCGGGTACCAGGTCTTCAGCCTGAGCGCCCTCCGGGAAATCAACGACGATGGCGTTCGCTTCCAATCGCACCTGGATGGTTCCAGTCACTTCCTGAGTCCCGAAGGCGCAGTCGACATCCAGATAGCCCTCGGTTCCGACATCATGATGGCGCTCGACGACTGCCTCGCCTATCCGGCAAGCCACGTCGAAGCGGAAAAGTCGATGACGCGTTCGATGGTTTGGGCGAACCGGTGCCAGGCACACTTCAAGAACCGTCAACCTGCCGGGCAATCGCTTTTTGGCATTGTGCAGGGAGGCACTTACTCCGACTTGCGCACGATCAGCGCAAACCAGCTGGTCGACATGGATTTCCCCGGCTATGCCATTGGCGGCCTGGCGGTTGGTGAGCCCAAGCCATCAATGTATGAAATGATCGAGCGGGTTGAGCCGCATCTTCCACGGGATAAGCCACGATATCTGATGGGAGTTGGAACTCCAGCAGACCTTGTTGAGGCCGTCGCGCTCGGAGTAGATATGTTCGATTGTGTAATGCCGACAAGACATGCCAGAAACGGATGGCTTTTCACTAAGAACGGGCACATCGTCATAAAACACGCCAGGTACAAGGATGACCCGGACCCGATAGATTCGACCTGCGGCTGCGTTGTCTGTAGAACGTATTCCAGAGCCTATCTGCGGCACCTTTTTGTCGCGAATGAGATTCTGTCTTCGGTGTTGAATACCATCCACAATCTGTTTTTCTACATTGACACTGTCCGCAAAATGAGGCAGTTTATCGAGCTTCACCGCTTTGACGAACTTCTAACAGATACAAGGAGAACCCCGGTCCAGTGATGTTGCAGCAGGCCCAGCAACCGGGCGGAATTGTTGCCTTCTTACCGCTCATTTTCATTCTCGCTATCTTCTATTTAATCGTGTTTCTCCCGGCCCGCCGGCGGCAGAAGAAGCTGCAGAATATGGTGGATAACCTCAAGTCGGGCGATAAGGTCGTCACCCAGGGGGGGATTTACGGTACGATTGTGGGATTGAGAGGGGATCGGATTCAGCTCCGTATAGCTGAGAACGTGAAGATCGACATGTCTCGAAACGCCGTCACAGCCCTGCAGAACCCCGAGGAAGAGTAGAACTCTTAGAGAGCAAGCATATGAAAAAGAGAATTCGCACACGATTGTTGATCACTGCAGGTGTTGCTGCGCTGGCGGTGTTTCTGTTTGCCGGTTTTCCTCCATCGTTTGCGAAGATGAGCGAGAAGATCAAACTTGGCCTGGATCTTCGGGGCGGTACCCACCTGGTGCTGCAGGTCGTTACCGACGACGCCATCCGGTCCGAGACGGACCAGGCAATCGAACGGCTGCGCGAGGTCCTTCAAAGCGAGAACATTGCTTTCCGCCAACTTACCAGAGCGCAGAATGACCAGTTCACAGCCGTCGGGGTAGACCCCAGCAAAGATGCCGATGTTCGCCGCATGTTGAGCGGTGGTTTCACGGAGTGGGATCTGGTTTCTACCGCCGGCGAAGTGCCGAACACTTACACGATGCGCTTGAAGCCGGCAACGACCCAGCTCTACAGGACACAGGCGGTCGATCAGGCCATCAATACGATTCGCAACCGTATTGATGAATTCGGAGTCGGCGAAATCAACATTCAAAAGCAGGGCAGCACGGACGAGATCGTCGTTCAGTTACCAGGCGTCGATGATCCGGCCCGCGTGAAGGGCATCATGCAGTCGACGGCCCTGCTCGAGCTCAAGATCGTCCAGGCGGGACCTTTTGCAAGCCAGGACGCCGCCATTCAGAACTACGGTGGCCTGGTTCCGGCCAACATCGAAATCCTTCCATCCGTCGAACGGGATCCGGGCGTTCCCACGACATCAACCATGTATTACGCGGTTGACCGTGTGGCAGCCGTAACAGGCCGCGATTTGAAGGGTGCATTTCCATCACGCGACGAGAATGGCCGGCCGGCAGTGAGTTTCAATCTGAACGCCGATGGCGCGCAGCGTTTCGGCAGGACGACGGAGGCCAACATCGGCCGGCAGCTGGCCATCGTTCTCGATGGCCGCATCCAGTCGGCGCCTACTATTAATGACCGGATTACGGATTCGGGCGTGATTACCGGCGGAGCTACCGGATTTGTGCCGCAGGTCGCACAGGACCTCGCTTTAGTCCTGCGATCGGGCGCATTGCCCGCCTCGATTCAATATCTCGAAGAGCAGGTGGTTGGCCCCTCGCTTGGCGCGGATTCCATTCGTAAGGGAGTCATTGCCTCGATTGCCGCATTGATAGCCGTCGTTATCCTCGTGCTCTTCTACTACAGGTTTTCAGGAATCAATGCGACCGTCGCAATGGCGCTGAATCTGCTCATTCTGCTGGGAGCGATGGCCTATTTTGGAGCTGCGCTGACCCTGCCCGGCATTGCCGGCGTAATTCTGACCATTGGTATGGGTATCGATTCGAACGTGCTCATCTTCGAACGCATTCGCGAAGAAATGAGGGCCGGCAAAACACCTATATCGGCTGTGACGACGAGCTTCCAGCGCGTGTTTATAACGCTGGTCGATACGCATCTGGCCGCGCTGATATCGGCAATCTTTCTGTTCCTGTTCGGAACCGGGCCTGTAAAAGGATTCGCTGTGACTCTCATTATCGGTCTGATTGCGAACATGTTCACGTCGGTCTTTGTTTCTAGGACGCTCTTCGAATTGGTTCTTTCGCGAAAAGGCCGCTCTGAAGCGCTCAGCATTTGAAATTCCCGGGGGGAACAAGACTATCCACTTCGGTGTCTATAGTTAGGTAAATCGGAATGGTTCAACTATTTAAAAACATTAAGGTCGATTGGCTCGGTAAGAGGAAATTGTTTCTCGCAGTATCGGGCGCCCTGATCCTGATTGGAGCAATCTCGCTGATCGGTCACGGGGCGTTCCGTTACGGAGTCGATTTCAAGGGCGGTACGCTCGTATACGTCAAATTCAACGAGCCCGTCACTGTCGATACCGTGCGGCAGACATTGCGTGACAACGGCGCCCTGAACAGCCAGATTCAGGAACTAAGGGGCGCGGGCCTTGAAAACAATTTCCTGATCGAGTTCGAAGGCGAAGCCGACGCGACCGACGCAAGTCTTGGCCGGGAAGTTATCAACAACGCCCTGGAAAAGGGTTTTTCCGGCAAATACGAGCTCTTGAAGGCCGAGTCGGTCGGGCCGAAAGTCGGGGCTGACCTGAGACGCCAGGCCATTTTTGCCACTCTGTACGCGCTTGGCGGAATTCTCATTTACATCGCGTTCCGATTTGAATGGATATATGGTGCGGCGGCGGTCTTCGCGGTGTTTCATGATGCCCTGGTAACGCTCGGCTTCTTCTCGCTGTTTGATCGTGAGATCAACTTGACTGTGATTGCGGCCCTCCTGACTCTTGTCGGTTATTCGGTTAACGACACGATTGTGATCTTCGATCGCGTCCGCGAAAACCTGAAGGTCCGCCGGCGGGACGACATGGAGGCCGTGCTGAACGAGGCCATTAACCAAACGTTCGGCCGCACGATTCTGACAGCGATCTCGACGTTTGTTGCCGTCCTGGCCCTGTTCGTGTTCGGCGGTGAAATCATCAACAATTTCGCGTTCACCCTTGTTATAGGCGTAATCGTCGGAGCTTATTCGACGGTAGCGATCGCCTCACCGCTGGTGTTGATTTATTCGAGATGGAGAAGCCAGGCGGCAGTTCAGCCGTTAGCTTCCACGAAGGTTGCGCGTTCAGTGAAAGCGAAGTAGTTCTGGGGGAAAACGGGCGGTTGACATATGGGCAGTGCGTTGATATAAGTTTCCGTCCTGTTTACAAATGCCTGCCTAGCGTTAACGTTTAAAGAGGAAGAATCAGCTTCGAGGAGTCGGCATTTAATTGGTTCCGCTCGCTGCGGCATACGGCTTCGTCGGTGATTCGAGACGAAAGTCCTGACAGGTTTGGCGTGAGCCCAGAGATGGAGCTTATCGCCATACAGATAGTTTGAAGGGAGGTTGAACGGTATGTTCGAGGATTCTTTGATCGAGTCCAGCGGACAGGCGAAGAAGGGCGCTACGGTATTGATTTCGACCGTGATTCACGTCGTGATCATCCTCGTCATGATCTTGATTCCGTTGCTCAATTACTCGGAGCTGGAAGCAGGCACGTTGCTGACGTTTTTGGTCGCGCCGCCGCCGCCACCACCACCGCCACCGCCGCCACCAACTGAAGTCGCGCCGGTCCAGCAAGTGGTCGTGAGAGAAGTGCAGATTGATCCTGGAACCATGGTTGCGCCGACCGAGATCCCAAAGGAAATCGCGATCATTCGCGACGAAGGCCCGCCGCCGTCCCTGGGCGTTGTGGGAGGGACGAACCGCTCTGGAGTGCTCGCCGGAGTACTGGGAGGCGTTCTGAAGTCGCAGGATGATGCCGCGCCGCCGCCGCCGCCACCACCACCGCCACCGCCGCCGCCGCCACCGCCGCCGCAACGCGTCCGCGTTGGAGGAAATGTTCAACAGGCGAATCTGGTGAATCAGGTGAAGCCGGTTTATCCGCCGCTTGCCAGACAGGCGCGTATTCAAGGTGTAGTAGTTCTGGAAGCCGTCATCAGCAAAACCGGAGCGGTCGATAACCTGAAGGTCATTACCGGTCATCCGCTGTTGATCAACGCTGCGCTCGATGCTGTGAAGCAATGGCAATACAAGCCGACGATGTTGAATAACGAGCCCGTGGAAGTGGTGACTACGATTACTGTGAATTTCGCGTTCCAATAGCGAGATCGCCAGCGGAACACTTTACGATTCAGGCTTCTTGCGGCCGCGGGCTGAGCCCTGCGGCCGTAGAGAGCCAAGAAATTACACCCTGTGAGACAGGAATTTTTAGGAGGATTTGGATTTTATGCTTCTCTTTAAACTGAACTTTCTTGGAATGTTGCTCCTGCAGGAGGTCGGTTTTGACCTTCGCTCAATGTGGGCGCAGATGGGATTCGCCGCCAAGGCGGTCGTTGTCCTTCTCGCCGTCATGTCTGCATGGTCAATCGGAGTGATGATCGATCGTTACATTGCCTTCAGCCAGGCTCGCAAGCAGTCCCGGGAGTTTGCTCCCGCGGTTGCCGGTTGCTTGAAGGAAGGGAAAATTGATGAAGCCATCAGCGTGGCCGAGCAAAACAAGCGCAGCCATCTGGCCAAAGTCGTCGAGGCCGGTCTTCAGGAATTCCGCGCGCATAACGTGTCCAGCGAGCTGGCCGGGGAGACTATTGAATCCTCCCGCCGTGCCTGCGAGCGCGCTGAGGCTATCGTGAACGCCGAATTGAAGCGCGGCCTTTCGGGTCTTGCGACAATCGGTGCGACGGCTCCTTTCGTCGGTCTGTTTGGAACCACTGTCGGAATCATCAACGCATTCGCTGCCATGTCATCTGAAAAGACGGCTGGCCTGTCGGCTGTGGCCGGCGGTATTTCTGAAGCTCTCCTTACTACCGCTTTCGGTTTGTTCGTGGCCGTTCCCGCAGTTTGGGCCTACAACTGGTTCACCAACAAAGTCGAGGCATTCACCATCGAAATGACCAACTCATCATCCGAGCTGATTGATTACTTCATCAAGCAGCGCTCGGGAAAGAAGTAACCAACCATGGCGATGAGCGGTGGAGGTGGCCGAGGCGAAGTCACCTCCGAAATTAACGTAACGCCGATGGCAGACGTGATGCTTGTGCTGTTGATCATCTTCATGGTGGTCACTCCGATGTTGCAGAAGGGCGCAACTGTCGAGATGGCAAAAACCGCAAACCCTGTCGATATGACAGAGGCCGATCGTGACGACGCCGTTTTGATTGCGGTCACGCGCGACGGAAACTACTTCCTGGGAATGGATCGCATCACCCTGGAAGAACTTGCGAGAAAAGTTGGTGACATGGTCTCCAGCAGGCTTGACAAGACCGTTTATGTAAAGAGCGATTTTCGCGCGAAATATGGCAGCGTTGTTCAGGTTGTAGATACCATCCGGAGTGCCGGCGTCGACAGAATTGGTTTATTGACCGAACGTCTCGACGACGCGGTCCGGCAGTAGGAGGCCACATGAGTAGAAAGAAACCGAAGAATTTGGCGTCCAAGGCAGATATCAACATTACTCCGTTCATTGATATTCTCCTGGTGTTGCTGGTCATCTTCATGGTGATCACTCCGATGACGCCGAGGGGTCTGGATGCGGCCGTTCCACAGCCGCCGCCGCCGGGAACTCCCCCTCCGCCACCGGACGAGCTGAACAAGACTGTTGTTGTGACGATCGATAACGCGGGACTCATCAAGATCAACCAGGACGACGTCGAGTTGCGCTTTCTCGCCGATCGATTTCAGGACATCTTCAAGACCCGCAACGACCGCACAATCTTTGTGAACGCGGACCCCGATCTTCTTTTTACCGACGTCATCAAGATCATTGACGTCGCCAAAGGTTCGGGAGTTGACAAGGTCGGCTTGATGACCGAGCAGATCCAGTCACCAACTCAATAACGGAAGGGGAGGTATTCGCATTATGCAGCAAAAAAAATTGATCCTCGCCCTCTTGGCAATCCTGGCACTGGCCTCCGCCAGCTGCGCAAAACTGCAGGCGCGGGATAACCTGAACAAGGGAGTGCGCGCTTTCAGAGATGCCAAATACGAAGCTGCGGTCCAGTTCTTCCAGGAAGCCGTCCGGCTGGATCCGGAGTTGGTCGACGCGGAGCTCTACCTTGGCACCGCTTACCAGCAACAGTTCATTCCGGGTGCTCAATCCGAAGACAATCAGAAGAACGCCGACCTGGCCATCCAGACTTACCAAAAGGTCTTGGGGCGTGATCCGAACAATGTGACTGCAACCGCCGGCATGGCCAGCATGTACCAGAATACGGACGATCTCCAGAAGGCGCGTGAGTTCTACATGAAGCATGCGCAACTGGAGCCAAACAACCCGGTGCCGCTCTATGCGATCGGCAGCGTGAACTGGATTATCGTTTTCGACAAGAATAACCCGCCGCCGCCAGAGCAGCAGAGTCAACTGATCGAGGAAGGCTTGCAGAACCTCGATAAGGCTCTGGCGCTCAATCCCGACTACGAAGACGCCATGACGTACAAGAATCTTCTCTTTCGTGAGAAGGCTCGCCTGACTGAAATCGAGGAAGAGAAGACTCAGCTCATTACTCAGGCCGACGAGTGGTTTAACAAGGCCCTCGAGACTCGCAAGAGGAACGCCGAAAAGAAGCAGGCCGGCTCTCTGTCTAACTAGGCTCGAATAGAACCTTAAAGCCGCGGACGCCGCAAATAACGCCGACAAATCTGGCGTTGTTCGCGGTGTTCGCGGCTTTTTTCATATATTCTACAGTAGATGATCCGCCTAGAAGACATACTCGCTAAGGTCGAAAAGCATCATCCGGGCGACAACCTGGATCTCATTCGACGCGCCTACATCTTCTCCGCCAAGGAGCACAAGGGTCAGGTGCGGGCTTCCGGCGAGCCTTATTTGACTCACCCTCTTGAAGTCGGCAACATTCTTGCCGAAATGAAAATGGACGCCCTGACCGTCAGCGTCGGGCTGCTCCACGATGTCGTCGAAGACACACTGACCACGCTCGAAAAAATCGACGATCTCTTTGGGAAGGATGCCGCTCACATTGTTGACGGCGTCACCAAGATCAGCCAGATCCATTTCACCTCCAAGGAAGAAAAGCAGGCTGAGAACTTCCGCAAGATGCTCCTGGCGATGACGGACGACATTCGCGTCATCATGGTGAAGTTTGCCGACCGTCTTCACAACATGCGGACCTTGACGTACCTTCCCGCCGACCGCCGTGAAGCGATAGCGCGCGAGACCATGGATATCTACGCCCCGCTTGCCAACAGGCTCGGCATGGGCAAGATCCGCGGGGAGCTCGAAGATTTATCCTTCAGCTATCTTGATCCGAAGGCGTACCAGGAGCTGAAGGACCTTGTCGAACGTAATCGCAAGGCCCATGAAACGTTTCTTGCCGACGTCACCAGGACCGTAGAGGAAAAGCTCAAGGAGCAGGGCATTCCGGCCTACACGGAGTCGCGGGTCAAGCGGCTTTATTCAATTCACGAGAAGCTCAGGAAGCAGCGGATAGCCTTCGATCGTGTGTACGACCTGCTCGCCATTCGCATAATCACAGACAACGTGAAGAACTGTTATTCGGCGCTTGGCGTGATTCACACCATCTGGCGTCCCGTTCCCGGCCGTATCAAAGATTTCATCGCGATGCCGCGGCCCAACATGTACCAATCGCTGCACACGTCGGTTATTGCCAAGGGTCAGCCGTTTGAGGTCCAGATCCGCACAGGCGAGATGCACAATGTGGCTGAGGAAGGCATCGCGGCGCACTGGAAATACAAGGGCGGCAAACTCATCGCTGACGATCGCGAGGATCAGCGGATTGCATGGCTGCGCCACCTCGTGGAATGGCAGCAGGAAATGAAAGATCCTGCGGATTTTCTCAGCACGCTGAAGATCGATCTCTATCCCGAGGAAGTGTATGCCTTCACGCCCAAGGGCCAGGTCATTACGTTGCCCCGGGATGCCACGCCGGTGGATTTCGCCTACGCCATCCATACCGAGGTCGGGAATACCTGTGTCGGCGCCAAGATTAATGGCCGGATGGCGCCGCTGAAGAGCAAGCTCAAGAACGGCGACACGATCGAGATCACCACACAGTCCGGTCACACACCAAGCCGCGACTGGCTCTCTTTCGTGAGGACCTCCAGGGCTCGTAACAAAATCCGGCATTGGCTGAACGAGCAGGAGGGCGAAAGGGCAATCGAACTCGGCCGCAAGATGATGGAAAAGGAAGCGCGGAAATACAAGATGAACGCGCGCGACCTCCTCGAGAGTGACAAGCTGAATGATCTGCTGCCGGAGTACGCAGCCGGCAAGGTTGACGACCTGCTCTCCCACATCGGATACGGCAAGATCTCTGCAAAGACCATCCTGGCCCGATTGTCCCCTGACGGCCTCAAGGAGCCCTCATCCCGGGAGGAGTCCAGAATTACGTCGGTCGTCAAGAGAGTGCTTGGGTTCGGTACCGACGCAAAGCTGCAGGTCAAGGGATTCGACGACCTGCTTGTCTACCGCGCAAAGTGCTGCAGTCCCATTCGGGGCGAAGAGATCATCGGCTACATCACACGGGGCAAGGGCGTGGCTGTGCACTCCAAGAATTGCCCGAATGTCCAGAATCTCCTGTACGATGCCGACCGCAAGATCGAAGTCGAATGGGCCGGTACCGTTCCCGATGCCGAAGCCTACGCCGTGCCATTGACGATCGTTACGGAAGATCGGCCCGGGATGCTCGCCGAAATCGCGACGGTGATCTCGGAGATTCGATCGAACATCCTCAACGTCGAGGCCCGAACGGCGGATGAACGAGGCACTATCGATCTTACCGTCGAGATCCCGGACATGAAGCATCTGGAACGCGTTGTCGCTTCATTGAAAAAACTCGCGGGCGTTTACGACGTCACCCGTTCAAGCAGAGCAGTTAACACATCGAAGTAACCGGAGCCCATTATGAGCCACACCGCAATCAGCACATCGCTCGGCCCGTCTGCGATCGGTCCTTATTCGCAAGCTATCCGCGCAGGCAATCTTATTTTCGTTTCCGGCCAGATTCCGATCGATCCATCCAACGGCCAGATCATCGAGGACAAGGGCATTCAAGCGCAAACCCGCCGTGTTCTCCAAAACATTCAAGGGATTCTTCAGGCTGGCGGCGCATCTCTCAAGAACGTCGTCAAGACGACGGTTTATCTGAAAGACATGAACGAGTTCGCGGAAATGAACGCGGCTTACGCCGAATTTTTCCAGGCGTTGCCGCCCGCCCGCGCAACGGTGGAAGTGGCCCGCCTCCCCCGCGACGTTTCGGTAGAGATCGACTGCATCGCGATAGTTACCTGAACCTGGTTCTGAACTTCAGATCAAGACCCAGTGAACCTAATTCATCGCGCGAAGCCACAACGGAAGTATTCCTCGAAACGAAGTATTCGACCTGGATGATCTGCTGTCGATTAGAAGACAGGTCCTGCGAGTAAGTGATGGACAGGTCTTTCGTGAGCTGCTCGGAAATGGTGAGCCGCGCTACAGGATTATTCTCAGCGCCAACGAGAAACGGATCGATGCGCACCCGGTCGAGTCCGAGCAAGCCGAGCCGGTTTCCGACCCGGGACTGCAGCAGATCGAACAAAATGGACGCCGCGCCTCCCTGGAATAGCTGCTCGCTGGTCGGAACAGCTCCCCCACCCGGCCGCGCCGCCAGCTCTTCGCGTGTCCGGCCCCCGGCAATGAGGCTAACGATTTCGAGTTGCGGCAAGGGAGGATCCGACCGCATATCCAGACGCAGCCTCTCCCCGCGGCCGCTGATGGCCAGTATCACGCGATAGTCGCGCAGTTCGGTCTCCGCCTGGATATCCACGACCGGCTCGATTCGAAGGGGATCGACGAAATCAATGTTGCCTCGCGTGATCTCATACCTTGTGCCCTGGAACAGCAACGTCCCGCCGCTGGCTTCTATGTGACCGGTCAATGCGGGATTGTCCGCCGTCCCTGTTATGTCGAGGTTCAGCTGCGCCTCAACATCGGCCAATTCATTCCGGATCGAAATATTCCGGTTCCCCTCTACATGCAGCGCCAGCCGAAGTCTTCCCAGCGGTGACACGGTTTGATCCAGTACAGCTTCCCGAAACAGTTGAAGGAACTCGTCGAAATCGCTTTGATAGGAGAGGTTCTGAATCTGCAAATTGCCTTGAACCAGCGGCGACTCCGCTGTTCCCTGGAGAACAACCGCGCCGTCAACTACCGTGCGCAGCCCTTCGGGGTATCTCATGCGCACATCATCCATTTCAATGCGGATATTCATGGAGCTGATTTGCCTCTGACCCAGAACCGCGGCTCCCTGGGCTCGAACCTCGCCGCCCCCGATCCGGCCCGCCAGATTGTTCACCGTGACGCGATTCTGATCGAAGAAGAGGTCGCCGGATAAGCCCGACAGGCTGGTGAAAAAACCACGGCGGCCGAACGCGCCATTTGAAAACCGAGCCACACCGCGCAGGTCCGGATTCTGCGCTGTACCGCTCATGCGTCCTTCGACATTGACGCTTCCGCTGGAGAACCAGTCCGGATACGCCGCAGCAAAGAGCCCAAGATCCAGCCGGCCGCTCACGTCGAGGCCGAGTGACGCGCCGGCAGTGAACCCGATTGTGCCCACCAGGCTGATCTCAGTGCCTTCGCCGGTAAACGTCACCCCGGATACCCGGACCCCGTTAGTGTCGAAATCAACCAGGAAGGGAGCTTTCGTGCGCAGGGCGCGCTGTTCGACACGGGCTTCGGCCGATTCGATTCTGCCATCGCCCTTCAGGCTTCCCGGATCGCTCAGAAGGCCCGAGATGGCAGCGCTGCCGGAAACCATAAACGTTCCTTCCGGAATACTGGCTATGTGATCCAGCGAATATGCGGCGAATGTCGCCGTCGATTTAAAGGGATAGCCAGTTGAGGCGGTATCAATATCGGCGGCCATCTTCAGGTTCCGCGCCGCGTCGACTGTAACGTTCAGCGTTGAGCCGGTGGAGGCCAGCCCAATGCTCACCTGCGGAAACTCCTCGCCGAACACGGCCAGGTTTTCGATTACGGCCTGGCCCCGGATATTCGGGCTCAGCCGCGTCCCGTCACCGCGCATTTGTGCCTGCCGAATAACGCCCCGAACGGACTCAGGCAGCCCCGCATCCTTGAAGTTGTAAAGATCGACGGATTTCGCATCGACCGCAAACTTCAATGTTTCAATGGCCCGGTTGTATGTGATGTTCCCATCCAGGCTGGCTTCGTTTTTCCTGATGGAGACCTGGGTCAGATCGGCAACAGGTTCGTAATATCGAATGTGGGCCCGACTGTCGCCGATCAATCGGTCGTCGATCAGAAAGTCGTCGATTTGGACGTCACCTTCCACCTGCACCGGATCCAGGGATGTGACACGCACCGCGCCGCTGAATGTGCCGCCCATCTTTTGATCTACAAACTGAGTGAAATCCTCACCCAGCGCGCGCGTCGCCTGGACACGCAGATCGACGGGGGAGCCATCGAGAGCAGCGGTGCCATTAATCACCAACCGGGACTGGCCCTGGTCCAAACGGGCGTTTGTAAGATCTGCGATCTCTGCAGCGGTATCCAGCCTGACATTTCCTTCGGCCCGTTGAATTCGCCACTCTCCCTTGAAAACGTGGTTGTCGAGGGTGAACGCGCCATTCAGGATGGGTGTTTTGATTCGACCGGTCAAAGTCCCATCGAAGGACCCGGCCCCATTGGCATCGCCATAGAGAAACGCGATCTCCCTCAGGTTCGAGGATGTCGCATTCACTCTCAGGTCGGAATTCTCGCCGTGGATCAAGCCATCTGCCTTGACTGCGGTCGAGTAAAAACGAACGTCCGCATTGGACACGCGCACCTGGCCGGGTTCTGATTCATAGTCGGTGGCGCCTTCGAGCGGAAACGGCACAAGACCACTCGCGTCACCTGTGTATGCCCTCAGCGCCGCATTGCCGGCGAAATGGAAGCGGGCAAGCTTGCCCTCAAACCAGCCATTAAGCGTACCCGTCATTCTCGAAAAAATTCGGTAAGCCGGATCCCACGGATAGGCGCGCGCAAGGTTTGCGGCATCGATTCCCGCGTAATCGAGGTCCAGGACAACCCGTGACGGCCCCGGCAGGTTTTCGATAACGACGTCGCCTTCAACGGCGCCATCGATGATCTGTGCGCGCAGATTACTGAAAGCCGCCCGCTTCTCCGGATACTCGTACAAGTAATCCGCCTTGAACTGCGAGGCATGCCAACCTTCGAAGTCGATGGTGTCGGCAGCGGTTGTCCCCCGGGTAAGGAAATGACCGCTGGAGAATTCAAGGGAGCCCACCGCGCTTGCCGTTCCGGCGAACTCCTCCTCGGTGAAGAAATAATTCAGGAACGGAATGTCGGCTGCGCCCGTGTACTCCAGCTTTCCCGCCGTACTACCGGACAGCAGCTGGTCAACCCGGCCCTGCAGCTTGAACACCGACTTGCCCGACGTTATTTCCATGCGCTGGACCATCAGCGTGTTTCGAGCGTAATCGAGGTCGGCGTCAAGGTCGTAGGGAATGGATGGTCGATCGTCTCGATCAAGATTTCCTGTATATCGGAGATGCGCGGAAAGGATTTCGGTGACGCCATTGAAACGGATATCCGAGGCCAGGTCAACAAGGCCGAGATCGATATTGACGCGGCGCTCGTTCAAAAACGCGGCGCCGTCTGTAATCCTGAAGTTATCGATCGATATTCGGAAGTTGAACGGCCTGCGCGCGTCTTCCTGAGGCGGCGAGGGAATGTTCGTTCGTCCGTCGGGTCCAATCACAACATGGGTTTCGGGTTCCGCGATCAAAAGCTCGAACAGGTCCACCCGCCTCTGAAGCAGCGTGCGGAGGCGAATCCCGACGTCGATGCGCCGAACGCGGGCCAATGGCGGATCGGTTGCCGGCTCCAGGCCGCGAAGAGTCAGCCCTTCCAGCCAGAAGCGCTGATCCCGGAAAGCCCAGTCGAAGTTGTCCAGTGTGACCTCGGCGCCTGTTCTCCTTCCGATCTCCCGGACAACGAAGTCCTGCGCTGTTTGCTTGAAAGCCGGCGAGTTGATGTAAGCAAAGAGAGCTCCGATGACACCCATGGCAATCACCGCGGCGATCGCCAGCAGCCCCAGCACCCTCCGCTTAGTCAAAAGTCTCAATATCGCTCCCTTGCCTCACCGTTGCGAGCCAGATTTCAATCTCATGAGCCAATTTCTCTTCGACGACGTTATTTGTGGCAAGCCGTGCCACATCCTGCAAAGGCGGAATCGGATCCAGGCCGCGCCTTCGGGCCTCGGGCGCAAAAACCTCGTCGTAATACTTCTGGATTTCCACTTCGGACGTGTTGATGAACTGGCGGAAGCGCAGGTCGAAGTATCTGGACGCTTCCAGCCTCCGGCGGATTCCCTGGCGAAGGTCATTCACAGCGATCCCTTTCCTGTCTGGAATCTTGTTCAGTTCAGCTTCCACGTCGGCTTCGTCAACTTCGATACCGGGGAATTGCGCGATTTGCGCTTCGATGAGGTAAATGTCAATCAGTTCCTCGAGGATTGCCGCATCGTCCTTCGTCGCTGTTTCGGCCAGTGCGAGTTGAATGCTTCGCTCCTGCCGCACATCACTCAGCGTAATAATGCGATTCTGCACCACCGCCAGAATTCGATCAATGACCTCTGCATGCAGCGCGGATGCAACGAGAAAGATCCACAAAAACCTGTGGGCGCGGAGTTTCAGCCCCGTGCAAAGGTCAGACATATATTTCCTAAAACGCATGGCCGAGTGTGAAAAACACTTGCGTCCTTTCCTCACGCATGCCGTTTGGCAACGGTTGTGGATTCAAGTTAATTCCAAAATCGATCCGGATAGGTCCAAGTGGAGTCTGGTACCGCAGACCGAACCCGGTCGTATGTGTGAAGCCGGTCAATCGCACATCCGAGATTTTGTTGAAAACGTTTCCCGTGTCGTAGAACGCCGCTGCACCGATCCCCTGAATCGGAAGCTTCGTGAGTGGAATGCGGTATTCGGCGTTTCCGATGACGATTGCGTTTCCGCCGGTCTGCGGACCCGCTTCATCGAGATCGAATCCACGCAGTGTCGTCGAACCACCGGCGAAATACCGTTCGCTTATTGGAACGCGTTCGGTACCTCCAAATGTCCGATTCCAGCCGAGCCGCAGCGAAGCTGCAACAACGCCGATTCCGGCAGGCGTATAGAAAGTCGATTGGTTGAAGAGGGATGTGAAATTGACTTCGGAAGCCAGTGCCTTCGTCGCGACCTGAAACGTGGTTGTATTGAAGCTGCCTGTCGATGGATTAATGGGATCGTCACGGCGGTCGCGAATCAGGGAACCTCCAATTCGGGCGATCTGAATCACGCCGTTCTCTTCGGGAATCTTTATGGCCTGCCGATTATCTCGAACATCGCGGAGATTGACCGTTTGATAGCTGGTCGTGAACAGGAGGTTTTGCTGCGGCGACAATCGTTTCAACGCCTGAATCGAGAAGTCGAACCGGTTGGCGTCGAACGAGCGCCGTTTCGTGCGTTCGATGAACAGCGAAGCGAAGCCATCCAGATTCCAGTTAAAGAGCTGAGGCTCACGGTAAGTTGCCTGAAATCGCTGCTCGCGCCTGCTGCCGCGAAGGCGCAGGCTGATCGACCGGTCCAGTCCCCACAGGTTGTTGTACGAAACCTCGATGGTTCCCCGCGCCCCTTCGTATTCCTGAAATCCAAAGCCGTACGTAACGAGGATCCTTCGGGACTCTTCGACCTGAATCAGCAGATTTCGCACTCCCGGCAGATTCTCGTCCAGCGTGACCACGTCCACGCGGGCGAACAGGCCCGTGGCATACAGGCGTTGCTGGGCGTCGAGGACGTCTTCCGGGTTATATGGCGTGTTTGGATAGATCGGACTGTGCCGGAAAATGATCTTGTCCTGGGTGACCTCATTTCCCGAAACGAGAATCGTTCCAATCTGGTAATGGTTGCCCTCCGTGATGCGGAATGTGACCCTCACTCCTGGCCCGGTCTCGGGAGGCTCCACTGCCGGTTCTATCCGAACGTCCGGATGACCCTTCGAGTAGTAATAGCCCGTCAGCACGTTACGCGTTTCCTCGACAACGAGTGGAGTGAAAAGTCCGCCCTCCTTCAACGGCAGATTTTCCCGGAGATCCGCATCCGTCAGGACAGTATTTCCAAGGAATGTAATCGAGCTCACCAGGCGCTGCTCGCCTTCGTCAATCTCGATCACGACATTGATCACGTGCTCTTCTTCGGAAAATCGGCCTGAGACCTCGGTACCTTCGAAGCCGGCATTCCGGTACATGATCTGAATCGCACGGACATCCTGGTCCAGCAGGTCCGTGCCGAACCCGCCGTGGCTGAGGAATGCGGCGGGCCGGATCTGCATTCGCGACGTCAGTTCGTTCTCGCTGAAAAAGGTATTTCCATCGATTCTTACCGTCTCTATGCGGTGCTGCTCGCCGGGCTCGATGCTGTAAATAATCTGCGTTGCGTTATCGAAAGGGGCCTCGATCAGCTCGGAGCGGACTGCCGCCTCGAAGTAACCTTCGCGTTGAAGGAATCGGTCGATTTCCACCCGGCCCTCCTCCACAAGGTCGGGATCCACAGTGCCTTCCTCGAAAGTCGGCACAAGTTCGCGCAGCCTGTCCGTCGATATATCGTAGCCACGGGCTTCCACAAGGGTGAACGGGCCCGGTTCGACACTGACGTTCAAGTCAATCGCATTTGCGGATGAATCGTAGTTGCGCTGCACTTCAACTCGCGTGTTCAGGAAGCCCAGGTCTGTGAATTTTGCCCGCAGGTCTGCGATGCCTTGTTCCAGCCCCGTCGCCACAAAAACCGAACCCGTGTCGACGTCGAAAGCATCCAGGAGCTCCTCACGGGAGAATGTTTGTTCTCCTCCCAGTATGCGGACCGCACCGATCCTGGCCCTTGGTCCCGGCTCGGCATTCAACGTCACGCGGACGAGGCGGGTCCGGTCATCGAATTCGGATTCCGGGGAGACTTTTGCTCCAAAGTATCCTTCAGACTGCAGCAACTCGACAGTGTCCTGGACAAGGCGATCGACGGTGGCATTCGAAAACTTCTCGCCCACCGGAAGCCGAAAGTAGGTCGAAATGGATCGTTCAAGCAAGGTCGCGGGCCGAAGGCGGAAGGTACTGAAGAAGTAGTGGCGCCGAACCCGGAAGGTAATGCGGGTGCCGCTGTCATCGGGAGTGGCATCGACCTCGATGAAACTGAAGAGCCCCGTATCGTACAAGGCCTGGATCGCCGCGCGTACGTTGGGGGAGGTGATGATGTCGCCGACTTTCAGGGGAAAGGACTGAATAGGCTGGAGGGGAACTTCCGATGAACCTTCCGAAACGGCCAGTCCGGCTACGCGGGTTCCATAGTACTGCTGAGCCTCAGCGAACAGAGGCAACAACAGCGCTATTATTAGGCCCCTCACGACCATTTAACCCTCTGGCGCCGAGCCCGGCGAGCTTCAATCCCACGCTTTAGACCGGCTACCTGGTCAATCGTATAGAAAGCCGCGATTCAGGGGCAATGTTTGAGGATGTCAGGATGTTTTCGTGATTCGGCCCGATCGGATGCAGCTCGTGCAAACCCTCATACTCTTGTGGGCTTTGCCCACCACAACGCGTACTCTTTGAAGGTTTGGATTCCAACGCCTCTTTGTCAGATTATGGGCGTGGCTTACGCGATGGCCGTAAATTGGACCTTTATTACAAATTTCGCAACGTGCCATGAAGGCGCTCTCCCCCTAAAAATTGAACCAGAAGTATAACATAGAGGGAATTCCGGGGACGCGGTCTAATTCGGGGGAGTTCCGGGGAGTTCCAGAATTCCCTCTATGCTAGAATGGCGGCTATTCTTCAATCCAAAGGGAGCTTTCAGTGAAACTTTTGACCATCTTAGTGGTGCTCGCCGGCTCGTTTGTAACTGCCTCCTGCGGGTCCGAGCCAACAGCTTCAGCCGACGTGGTGGCCCGCGTAAACGGAAAAGACATCACGACCGCCGAACTGGATAAGCAGTTCACGGCCAGGGTCGCCAATGCCGAACAGCAGCCGGCGCCGGAAGAAGTCCAGGAACTGAAGCTTCAACTCCTCAGCCAGATGATCAATGACCAGATCCTTCTGGAGATGGCTGCCGAAGCGGGTTTGACCGCCACAGACGCCGAAGTGGATGTGAAGTTTAACGAATTCAAGGCCCAGTATACCGAGGAGAAGTTCCAGGAACTCCTGACCCAGCAGAAGACGACGGCAGATGACATCAAGGCCGAGCTTCGCAAGACGATTACCCTCGACAAACTGGTGAACAAGGAAATCACGTCGAAGATTTCCGTATCGGAAGCCGAAATCAAGAGCTTCTTCGATAAGAACAAGGCAAGCTTCAACCTGCCCGAAAGCTATCGCATAGCCCACATCCTGGTGACTCCGGTTGCGGATCCTGCCGTTCAGAATACTCAAAACGACGACGCCAAGACGCCCGCCGAAGCACAGCAGAAGGCCCAGCGCCTTCTTCGGCAGATTCAGGGAGGCGCCGAGTTCGCGACCGTCGCCCAGCAGTTCTCCGAAGATCCCACTTCGGCGCCAAACGGCGGCGATTTGAGTTTCCAGCCTCTCCAGGCGCTTGAAGGCATTGATCCCAGGCTGACGCAGGTGGTTCAACGCATGAGAGCGGGCGAAACCTTCCCACAGGTCGTGGAAACCCGCTTTGGATACCACGTGGTCAAGTTGATCGAAAGGGATGCCGGCGGACAGAAAGAATTCACCGATCCTCGCGTTCAGGCCGATGTGCGGCAGGTCATCTTCAATCGCAAGGACCAGACACTGAAAGCCGCGTTTTCAGAAACCGTGCGGAACAGGGCTGAGATTTCGAATTTCCTCGCCCAGCGGATGCTGGAAACCGCCGGCCAGGTAACGCCATAGCCGCCAGAAATAACAAACACTGTGGGCGCGGGGCTTGAGCCCCGTGCCCATCTCCTGATCCCACTCCTCACTCAATCGCCGCCAGCAGATCACCCGCATTCACGGCGGCGCCCTCTTTCACAGCAAGCTTGCGCACGGTTCCTTTTTTCGGGGACTTGATCTCATTCTGCATCTTCATCGCTTCCATGACGACGATGCCCTGATTCAGTTGAAGCTCGGCGTTCTCGGCTACCAGAATCTTTACGATTTTTCCGGGCATCGGCGCCCGTACCTCCATTGCGCCTTCGTGTCCCTGGTGAGCGGCACGCCGCAGGGCCGTGCGGGAATCCACGATCTCGACGGGAACCCGGAAGCGGCCAATGGAAACGGTATAGCCTTCCGCATTCCCGGCCACCGCGATCTCAAACGATCTGTTTTCCCAGATAAACGCGTAAAGGCCTGGTTCGACCTCCCGCCCTTCCAAAGTGTAAGCACGGCCGCCAATGCGAGCGTCAATACGTCCGGGGACATCCGAGGCCCGGTTCAGTTCGACTTCAACGCGTTCGCCCTGAATGATCGCGGTGTACTTCATCTGCGGCGGAGCGCTCGAATGCGGCCCGATGTTTTCCAGGGGCTCTCGGCGGGTTTGCCCTCCCGAAGAATGGGCGCCGGCTTCCCGGTGTAGTGGAGCGCGGCGGCAACAACGGCCAGATCCTGCTCGACGCCGGAGATCCTGGATTCAGGGCCGCGGTTTTCGAGCCATCGATCGATGAAGCCGGTATCCAGTTCGCCCCGTTCAAAATCCGGATGGCCGAGTATCTCCATGAAGAACGATATATTCGTCTTGATTCCCTCAACGCGATATTCGCGCAGCGCGCGCTTCATTCTCTGCAGCGCTTCATCGCGCGTCGCACCCCATGTGGCAAGCTTCGAGATGAGCGGGTCATAATCGATCGGCACAGTCCAGCCTTCGTACACGCCGCTGTCATCGCGAATTCCAGGGCCGGAGGGAGTGCGCAGGAAATGAATCTTACCCGGCGACGGAAAGAAATTGTTGTCCGGATCCTCGGCATAGATGCGGCACTCTATGGCGGATCCCCGCAGCGCAACGTCCTCCTGCCGAAATGCCAGCTTTTCACCCGCGGCGATCCGGATCTGCTGCTTCACTAGGTCGATGCCGGTAACCATCTCCGTCACCGGGTGTTCGACCTGGAGCCGTGTATTCATTTCGAGGAAATAGAACCTGAAATTTCGATCCACCAGGAATTCCACGGTTCCCGCATTGTTGTAGCGCGCCGCCTTGACGACTTTCAGCGCAGCCTCACCCATGCGCGCCCTGAGGTCCGCATCCACCACCGGCGAAGGGCATTCTTCGATGACCTTCTGATGCCGGCGCTGGATCGTGCATTCCCGCTCGCCAAGATAAACCGCGTTTCCGTGAAGATCCGCCAGCACCTGAATCTCGATATGCCGCGGCCGCTCCACGAATTTCTCGATATAGACGGCGTCGTCGCCAAACGCCGAAAGCGCCTCCGAACGCGTATTTCGGAGGGCGCTCTCCATCTCTTGTTCGGATTTGACGAATCGCAGTCCCTTGCCGCCCCCGCCCGCCGACGCCTTGATCATGACCGGATAACCGATGGCCGATGCAATGCGAAGGGCTTCTTCCTCCGATGAGACCGGATCCAGCGTACCCGGCACCATCTCGACACCGTATTGGGCCACGGCTCGCCGGGATTCCACTTTGGATCCCATCAAACCGATGGATTCCGGCGCGGGCCCTATAAATGTGATTCCGGCGTCGACGCAGGCCTTTGCGAACGAGGCATTTTCTGCAAGGAATCCGTAGCCGGGATGAATAGCGGCAGCCTTGGAACGCAGCGCAACGTCAATGAGCTTCTCTATGACGAGATAGCTTTCACGCGATGGCGCCGGGCCGATCGCGTAGGCCTCGTCCGCCATACGAACATGGAGGGCGCCGCGGTCGGCCTCCGAATACACCGCTACCGTCGGTATTCCCATCTCGCGGCATGCACGAATCACGCGCACGGCTATCTCGCCTCGATTGGCGATCAGGATTTTGCTGAACATCAGTAGTGTCCCGTCAGTTTACAGCGCCTGGTTAAGCATCCCGACGTCGCTTCCAGATCTCCGGATCTCCGGCGCAGTGATAAATCGCGTAGATAATGATTTCCTGATTCACGATCTCGAAAAGAATCTCGTAAGGAAATCGCCTGACCAACGCCCGCCTCATCTGGCGATGCACTACAGGAAACTGCTGAGGGTTTTCCTCGATTGACGTGATGCAGTCATTAATCTTCCGCAAGAAATCGTCGCCAAGTTCGTTATCTCTTTCGTCATACCAATCGATGGCTTGCTGAGCATCCTGATCGGCCTCGGTGGTGAGCCTCGCCTTCACTTCCTTCTTTTTTGAAGGCGGTCGCGAACTTCGGACCAGGGTTTTGCGGCAGATGGATCGGCGCGATGTTCTCGCTTGCGTCGGTCCAACTCTCTGCGCTGCGCGCTTGTAAGGGGAATCGCCTCTGGATCTGAGGCGATGCTGTCCCAGATTTCTTCGATGATTTCAAGGCGCTTTTTCAGGCTAAGGGTGAGAATTTCTTCAATGCGAACGCTCATACCTCATTCTCGTCCAGATGCCATGTTTGGGCAAGTTGTTGTCATCCGGAGTCTCGAAGACGAACATAGAGCGTGGAGCAATAGTACTTGAAACCCAGGTCGCGCGCGACCGCGAGAGAGTTCTTGTTCCAGGCCACCGCCCGCCACTGAAGAATCAACCCACGATCCAATGCATCCGCGGCGAGAGCCCCGACCGCGGCCTTCGCAAATCCACGACGGCGGTAATCCGGGTGTATGGCGACCGTGATATGAGCAATAGATGGCTTCCAGACTTCGTAGCTTGCCACGGCGCAGAGCCTATCGTCACAGAACGCGCCAAAAGCTGGAGCCGCCTGTGCGGAAATCCCACTGTCTTCCACCTCTCCTGGGTCGAGTGCGGCCACAAGCGCCTTGTGGGCAACAGAATCGGATGCTGAAAGAGCTCGGGCAGAGTGGATCCGCGCTGATCGAAAAGTCGTTTCGTCAGCGTAGTGGACCTCCGCGGGCCCGAGAATCTTCTCGGCATCCTTGGAGAGCACGCGTTGGAGCCATTCGACCGAAAATAATTCCTCAGCCGAGCCATCGGTGAGGGCATCCTGGATGAATTCGGCTCTGGAAGGCGGAGATGCGACAACTAGCTGCTCACTGTTCCGGAAAAGTTGCACGCCCGAATAAATGTGCTGCACCGTACAGCAGATGCGAGGCGCATTTGCCAGACCGGAATCCATGCCCAGTTCATAAGCCCAGAATCGATCGAGTTCCTGTTCGCTCTCTGCCTTCATTTCGATTTCGACGACCGCACCTGTGTCCATGCCCTTGTTAGAGAGCCTGCTCAGGCTTCGACCGGTATGAGGCGGTAAACGTGGCTAGCGAGCTGAGAAGCCCGCTTTAGATCACCCACACTCAAGGCGTCCCGCACGTCGTCGAGTTTGTACGCATCATCCAAGGAAAAATACGGTGGCCAACCACCCTCGCCTTCCAGCAAGGTGGACATCCACTTCTGCGACGAAATCGCCAGCACGAACGAGTTTCTTGATGGTCTTAGCACTCATGTTCTCCTCCTTAGCCAAGTCTCGTCCCACCTTGCGGGGTCTGGTCGGTATGCTGTGATCACGACTGCCGGGGAATTCTGACCAGCGGGGATACCCCACAGTACTGAATTGGTTGATTCATTCTATCTTGCTCAAGTAACAAAACACATGGACCCTTCGCGTAGTCCGGATATTCTTCAACCAAAACAGCGGTTGCCAATCCGTCGATGACATCGCGCACGTGCACATCGTCCGCGGCGAGTTCCTCGTAGCCGTGAATGGATACCTGCACGTCGCCCTGCGCCACGAGTACGCGTACCAGTTCAAATGTAATGCTCAACCTCTTTGATCCATCGCTTCTAGAACCACTCTCGTCGGATTTTCTCTAGATGATCGGCCTTCGTTTGAACCACGGCATCGACTGTTCATAAGCGTGGGCCACGCGCAGTACAGTCGATTCGCCCATCGCCCTGCCCGCGATCTGCATGCCGATCGGCAGGCCGCCGGCAGTGAATCCGCATGGGATGGAAATCGCAGGAAGACCTGCCAGATTGAACGGCCGCGTGAATCGAGTCAGGGTGGACCCCAGTTGTTCGGTCACCTCGCCCCACTGTGCGGTGGACTCTCCAATTCCAGGCGCGGCAATCGGCACTGTGGGCGTGATCATGACGTCGACGGCATCAAAAATCGCATCGCACTCCATCTTGATGACGCCTCTCGCCCGCTGGGCCCGCGCGTAGTCCACATAAAGAACGCGGCTTCCGAACTCCAGTCGCTCGCGAACGTCCGCGCCGTAGTTTTCGCCCTGCGTCTTCAAATATCTCTCATGCCAGAAGTAGGCTTCGGAAGCGACAATGTCCCTGAAAATCTGTCCCTGCAAACGCGCCGTTGGCATATCCACTTCAACCAGGCGGACGCCCAGTTTTTCAAGCCGCTTCAAGCCGGCGCGGACGGCGGACTCCACTTCGGGCGAAACCCGGTCGAAGAAGTAAGAACCGGGAACCCCAACCTTGATCCCCTTGATTTTGCCGGTCAGCGCTTTCGTGTAATTTGGAACCTTCCCACGGGCAATAACGCCCAGCAGGAGCGCCGCGTCTTCAACGGTCTGAGCCATCGGCCCGGCATGGTCCAGGGAAGCAGACAGGGGAAGCACTCCTTCCAGGCTCACCATGCCGTACGTTGGCTTCAAGCCGACAATGCCGCACAGAGCGGCGGGGATCCGTATCGAGCCGCCCGTATCCGATCCCAGCGATCCAAAGCCCATGGAAAGCGCCACGGCGCTGGCAGAACCACCGCTCGATCCGCCGGAAACCCGGTTCAGATCCCATGGATTACGTGCCGCTCCATAATGCGGATTCACCGTCGTGACGCCGAATGCGAACTCGTGCATGTTCGTCTTTCCGATGAGAACGGCGCCGGCCAGTTTCAGTTTCCTTACGGCCGCTGCGTCTTCGGTTGGAACGCGCTCGGCGAAAACCTGCGATCCTGCCGTGGTGCGAATACCCCTGGTGTCGTAGAGATCCTTGACACTCATCGGCACGCCGTGGAGCGGTCCGAGATCCCGGCCGGCTTTAATCCGCCGCTCTGCCGCGCGCGCAGCATCCATAGCGGAATCGGCAGTGATCGTGATGAATGCGCGCATCCGTTCGTTCAAACGGTCCATGCGGCCGAGAACGGCCTCGGTCAATTCCACCGGTGAGATTTTCTTGCGGCGGATCAGCTGGGCCGCCTGGGTCAGCGTCAGGTTCTTTAGTTCGTCGTCTGTCATTTTGCGAAAGATTGTGACTTCTGTCCGGCCAGGCCGTAAGGAACCGATAGGATAAACAGCAACAGCAGCAGCACTTCGGAATCCCCGAAATTGTATTCGAACAGTCCGGCAACGAGAAACCCTGTCAGGGCTGAAAGCGCCGAGAGCGTGGCCCATCGCGAGCCTTCATCGGCCGTCTTATGCATCTTAACCAGGTGCGTGTAGATTGCGACAATGAGCCAGAGGAACGCTGCCAGGCAAAGCAGCCCACGCTCTGCCGCAATCTGCAGAATGTTGTTGTGGAGATGGCCGTAGTAAAAATTGCCGAGGTCGTTGCTGCCCGCGTAGTATCGGGGAAACTCCACGGAGATGCGTTCGGGCCCCACTCCGAACAGCGGATGGTCCCGGATCATTCCCATTCCCACACGGAACATTTCCATACGGCTCGTATCGGGCGCGAATCCTTCCTCGAAGCTCATGGCCACTCGATGATAGATAAGTCCCGACATGACCGAGGCCACGAGGACCATCGGCAGCAGCACACCCAGCACGACCCTTCGGGGCATCAGCAGAGCCGCCACGACAAATCCGACCGCGGCGCCCAGCCACACACTGCGTGTAAAGCTCAGTATCATTGACACCCCGACCAGCGAAGTTGGCAGCAGCCAGCCCCTGCCAAGAACGATCAGGGCCGGAATGGCGGCACACCAGACCAGAAGTTGCTCCCCGCTGAAAGTCATCCAATGACTCATCAAGCCGGTCGTTCGCGCAAGAACTGTCGGATCGTCGGCCAGGTCTTGTGTCACAAGAAACTTTTGATAGGCGAATGCGAATTGTCCAATAGCGACCACGGAAGTTGCCGCAGCAATTCCGAGCAGCAATCGATGAGAGGTGCGCGCCCGCCAGGCTGTGGTCACAAAGTTCGCAGCCAGAAGACCCATCGAAAAAAGTACGAACTTCCGGATCGAACCGAAGCCTGCGCCGGGGTCGGGAGAAATCATGAGCGAGACGACAGTCGTCGCCATAAAGGCGCACAGGGGGATCATGTAGCTGGGCCAGACCATGGGCGCCGGCCGCAGGACGATCCAGGCGAGGCAGGCGGCAGCGAGCAGGATCTGTGACGCCGCGATGGATACAAGCACGGCAGCGGCGCTGGCGGCCGTGAGACCATAGATCCACGCTTCTTTCGCGCCGTTCATAAGCGCGGATTCTATTCGATCTTCAGAATCATTTGGGATATAAAACCTGCGTGACGGCAGCTTACCGGGTTAAAGACCTGCAGTTTTCTTACAGTCGCACTCCCGTGTTGCAGGGCATTTCCACAGAGATCGGCCGCGGAGAGTTCGTCGCTGTCATCGGCCCCAACGGCGCGGGAAAGTCCACTTTCCTCAAGGTTCTCGCGGGCCTTCTGCGCCGCTACAAAGGCGATGTGCAGTTTGGAGAAAACAACCTGGCTCGCATGAGCGCACAAGAGCTCGCAAGGCAGGTCGCATTCGTTCCCCAGGAAACGCATGTCGTATTTCCATTTAGCGCGGGCGAAATCGTGCTGATGGGCCGGTTGCCGCATCGGGAAGGATTCTTCGACAGCCCAGCCGATCTGGAAGGGGCCAATGCCGCGATGGAATTGACGGATACCGCCGCCCTCTCTCGCAAGACCTTCAGCGAACTCAGCGGAGGAGAAAGGCAGCGAGTGGTTCTCGCCAGCGCGCTGGCTCAGGATCCGGAAGTGCTGCTACTGGATGAACCGACCGTGTATCTCGACTTGAAACACCAAATGCAGTTCTATGACATCCTGGAGCGGCTCAATCTCGAACGTCAGATGACCATAATCAGCGTGACGCATGACATCAATCTCGCTGCCCGGTATGCGCGGCGCATGATTGCCGTTCGCGACGGACGTTTTGCCGCGGACGGAAGTCCCGAAGCCGTTTTAACGCCGCAACACCTTTATGAAATCTTTGAAATCGCCGCCTCCGTCTTCCAGCGTCCCGACGGCCGGGGCAACTATATCGTCCCGGCGAGTTGAAGGCGCGCTGTCCTTCCGGCGATTCCTCGTCGTGGTCGGACCATGCCTGCTGCTGTTCCTGATCGTCGTGGCGATTGCTCCATGGATCGGACTCGTTGGCATTACCTGGGAGCGGGTCCTCGCGGGCGCGAGCCCCGATTGGGAAATCTTTGTCATTGCCCGGCTGCCACGAGTGCTCTTCGGCGCTCTTGTGGGCGGATCACTCGCGGTAGCGGGAGTTCTTTTTCAGGCAATCCTTCGAAATTCGCTCGCCGACCCCTTCACTCTCGGGATCTCGACGGGAAGTTCGTTCGGAGCGGTGCTTGCGATCTGGCTGGGCTGGAACGTCGTTCTACTTGGAGTTCCCGTCATATCGGTTGCGGCGTTCGTCGGCGCTGCGCTGACGATGCTGCTGGTCTTTTTTGTCGCCCGCACAGGCAACGCGCTTCCGGCCTTTACGCTGCTGCTGGCCGGAGTCACACTGAATTTCGTCTTTGGCGCGCTGATTGTATTCGTCCACTATGCCTCGAACTTCGCGCAGTCCTACCAGATGGTTCAATGGATGATGGGCGGCCTCGACACGGCCGATATGGGAACCGTGCGGGGAACGGCGCCGTTCGTCGGCCTGGCGTTGCTCGCCCTCGTGTGGATATCGCCGCGGCTCAACCCGCTTGCTGCCGGTGAGGACTGGGCCACGACGCGCGGAGTCGATGTGGACCGGCTGAAAACGGTTTCGTATTTTGCGGGTTCGCTGCTGACAGGCGCCGTGACCGCGTTTTGCGGGCCGATCGGCTTTGTGGGACTGATCGTGCCGCACACACTGCGCCTGATCATCGGTCCCGACCATCGTACCCTGATTCCAGCATCGTTTCTCATCGGCGCGGTGTTTCTGATCGTCTGCGACACTGCCGCGCGCACGATGTTTGCTCCCACCGAGATTCCGGTCGGAGTGATCACCGCTCTGCTCGGAGGCCCGTTCTTCATCGTGCTGCTGAAGAGGAAACGTGGGGAGTTGTGGTGATGGCAAACTGGAGAAGCGTGCTGGCTCTTGCACTCCTGCTGGGCGCCCCATCCTTCGCTGCAGTGGCCCGGCAGCAGACTGTGACAGGGATGGAATTTGTCCGCATTCAGCCGGGTGAGTTCCTGATGGGCTGCTCCACGGGCGACGACGAATGCGATGACAACGAGAAGCAGGCGCATCGGGTGGAAATCACAAAGGCATTCGAGATAGGGAAGTACGAAGTGACACAGGCGCAGTGGCAATCGGTGATGGGAACCAATCCCAGCCGTTTCAGGGGATCGGATCGCCCCGTGGAGCAAGTGAGCTGGAATGCTGTGCAGCAGTTTCTCGAAGAGCTGAATGCGCAACAGGACGGCTATCGCTATCGATTGCCGACGGAGGCGGAGTGGGAGTTCGCCGCGCGAGCCGGAACGACGGGAGCCTATGCCGGGCCGCTGGATGACCTGGGCTGGTATGGAAACAATTCCGGCGGCATCTATCTGAATGCGGATGCTCTCTGGAGAACCGATGAATCCACCTATGGAAGACGGCTGTCGGACAATG
Organism: Candidatus Sulfopaludibacter sp. SbA3; assembly: GCA_945865815.1. Taxonomy (GTDB): domain Bacteria; phylum Acidobacteriota; class Terriglobia; order 20CM-2-55-15; family 20CM-2-55-15; genus CAMBFR01. The sequence continues at coordinate 20,338 of CAMBFR010000009.1, read as the reverse complement.
GAAACCAGACGCACCCGGTAGGACAGAAGCAGCCGAACCGATGGGGCCTGTTCGATATGCACGGAAACGTCTGGGAATGGGTGCAGGACTGGTACGGCGCCGATTACTACCGGGAAGGCCCGCCCAGCGATCCCGCAGGGCCGCCCACCGGCCAGCATCGTGTGCAGCGCGGCGGTGCCTGGTTCGACGGCGCCTGGAACACGCGCGTATCAAGCCGCCTCACGCTCGAGCCAAACGGAAGAAGCATCAACATCGGCTTTCGCTGCGTTCGGGAAGCAATCCAATAACGATGGACCAGTTTCCGGTCTGCTTGTGGGCGCGGGGCTTTCAGCCCCGTGCCAGGATCAAACATTTTATGGGACTTTGCACGGGACTGAAGTCCCGCGCCCACAGCGTGCCGCCAAGATCCAGCACTATGGCTGAGTCGAGTGTCCTTGCCCTCAATGCAGATTCATCAATGGACGAATCCGCAGTTGAAGTAAGAGATTGGAAATGTGCGATTTTAGATCGGGTTGTGGGGAAAAGCGGAGAGGGGGGGATTCGAACCCCCGGCCCAGCTTTTGACCGGGCAACTGCTTAGCAGGCAGCCCTGTTCGGCCACTCCAGCACCTCTCCGGACGTGGAACAACCGCGAATCCTGTGAGACGCGGTTCCGCAATTATAGCCGCAGGCCGTCCAAGTCAGCCAGCAAGTACTTCTGCTCCTCGGGATCCGTTACCGCGCCGGCCAGGCGCAAGGCCTTTGCGGCATGCTCCCGGGCCTTGCTGTCATTGCCCGCCAGCTTTTCCGCCCGCGCCAACGCTTCATACGCATAGCCCAGAAAAAAAGGCCTTTCGGGCTCCTGCTCGCTGTATTGAAGACACAACTCGGCGTAGCGCTGAGCCGGTTCAATCCGGCCGAGGATGGCGAATATCCGCGATGCCTGCCAATACCCGATAGACATGTTTCGTGGCGTGCAATCCTCCCTCTGGGTCCAGTGCCACGTGGAAGCCTGATTCAGCCGGATCATCTCCTCGTCTTGTTCCGGGGTACGGTTCTCTGTTTCGATCAGCGCCCATGCCTTGTTGAAACAATCTGCAGCAAAGTAACGGTGAGCTGCCTTCTCGTCGAAGGTTGGATTGGTTGTCATGCGATCAAACCCAATACTCTCTTAGCGCCCACAAAACCAGGGCGTTCATTGCCTGGGTGACAGCGAGCGGATTGCGTCCAAACGAGATGTCGTTAGGAGTGCCGAGCACGCCCGCCTCGCCGCCCCCTTCGCTCACCGACATCAGGTGCCCGTCTTCCACCGCGACCGCCCGCCGCACCGGGACGTTCAACGCGCGGCGCGCCGGCGCGCCACTCACCAGCGTTACCAGATAATTGAGGGGCGCCACGACAATGACCCACATCACTACGATTCCGATAATAGGAATCGTGAGTAGCAGCATCATCCCACCGTCCCAAACCTTTTCGAGACTGGCGTTCTGTGAGATCCGCTTTTCCTTTGGCGAACGATGATGCGTGCCCAGCGAATAACAAAACGCGCCCGTGAGCTGAAGACACGCACCGAAGTACTCTGCGGGGTTGGCGGAGATCAATGCCTTCCGCGCCGCAAGATTCTCCCAGATCAATCCCAGAAAGCCGGTGGCCAGGCTGATCACCGTGCCGGCCTGCAGGTACCATGCGAGATAGCTCTTCTCACTGAACACTCCGAACGCCAGCCAGTTCACCGCAATGAGCAGCGGGATCGCCAGAAATGCCCCGATCGTGCGTAATCGGTTTTCCATGAGTTCACCCCGTCTTCGTTTGTGGAATCAATCGTTCGATCAGGAAGGCGTAATCAAACGCAACTTCCTTCAGGTAGTCATAGCGGCCCGAAGCGCCGGCGTGACCGGCTTCCATGTTGGTTTTAAGCAACAGGAGGTCGCCATCCGTCTTAACGGCGCGCAGCTTGGCCGCGAACTTCGCAGGTTCCCAGTAGGCCACGCGCGGATCATTCAGGCCCGTCGTCAGCAGAATATCCGGATAGCTCGTGGCGCGGACGTTGTCATAAGGCGAATAGGATGCGATGTAATCGAAGTACGTCTTGTCGGCCGGATTGCCCCACTCGTCGTATTCTCCCGTCGTCAATGGAATCGAAGCATCGCTCATCGTGTTGATCACATCCACGAACGGCACCTTGGCAACGACCGCTTTGAACAGGTCCGGCCGCATCGCCAGGCACGCGCCCACCAGGAGGCCACCAGCCGATCCGCCCATGATGGCCAGCTTGTCTTGTGACGTGTAACCCTGGGAGATCAGATACTCCGCGCTCGCGATGAAATCCGTGAACGTGTTGCGCTTGTTCAGCATCTTGCCATTGTCATACCAGGGCCGTCCGAGTTCCGATCCGCCTCGAATATGAGCGATGGCAAACACGAACCCACGATCGACAAGGCTGAAGCGATGGCTGCTGAAACTGGCGTCCATGCTGAGGCCATATGATCCGTAGCCATAGAGCAGCGCCGGATTCCGGCCATCTCTCAGGAGACCCTTCCTGTAAACGAGCGATATCGGTACCTTCGTCCCGTCAGCCGCCGTGGCATGCAACCGCTCCGTGACATAAGCAGACGGATCATACCCGCTGGGGATTTCCTGCCGCTTCTTGAGTTCCCACTCGCTTGTCTCCATATGGAAATCGATTACGGAGTTTGGCGAAATCAGCGAGGAGTAGGTTAAGCGCACGATATTTGTCTTGAATTCCGGATTCTCCTCGGGACGAACGTCATAAACGGGATCCGGAAAAGGAACGTAATGCGCGCCGGTCCTCCCATCGGACGCCGACACGCGAACCTGCTTCAGTCCATCCCGGCGCTCAAACAACACAAGGTGGTCCTGAAATGCAGCCGCGCTTTCAACGAAAACGTCCGCGCGGTGCGGAACGACTTCGCGCCAGTTTTCCGGAGACGTGGCCTGCACGGGCGTCTCCATAAGCTTGAAGTTGGTCGCATTCTCGTTCGTGACAACGTAAAAACGTTGCCCGTGGTGCTCGATGCTGTACTCGACGCCTCGGCGCCTCGGCGCAAATACTTGAAATTCCGCGTCTGGCTGATTGGCGTCCAGCGTCCGCCACTCCGTGGTCAACGTCGAGTGAGAGAGGAGAGTGATGTACGCCTGCGTGCGTGACTTGTAGAGGGATAGCCAGAAGGTTTCGTCCGCTTCATGGTAGAGCATGCCGTCGCTCGCCGGATCTGTCCCGAGAACATGACGGTAAACCTTGAAGGGACGCAGCAGGTCGTCGAGCGTCACATAGAAGAGTGTTTGGCTGTCATTCGCCCATGCGACGCCGCGGTTAGTAAAGAGGTCACTGAAGGTATTGGGAATCGTTTCAGGGTAGAGGCTTCCACCAGCCAGGTCCTTAATATAGATGGTGCACTTCTCCGACCCGTCAAAGTCCACGGAGTACGCCAGCTTCCGGTGATCGGGGCTGGCCGCAAACACTCCCACGCGGCAGAAGCCCTTACCCTCGCCGAGCGTATTCTGGTCCAGCAGGATTTCTTCCGGCGCCTCCAATGAGCCACGCTTGCGGCAGAAGACGCGATACTGGCGTCCGGCTTCCGTGCGTGTGTAGTAGAAGTAATCGCCACGCCGCTCCGGTGCAGACGTGTCATCTTCCTTAATGCGGGCCTTCATTTCATGGAAAAGCTGATCCTGCAGCGGCTTCGTATGGTGCATGACCTCGTCCAGATAGACGTTTTCCGCCGCGAGATACGCCATGACTTCCGGATCTTCTCGAAAGCGCATCCAGAAGTAGTCGTCAATGCGAGTCTGTCCATGCTGAGTGATCGTATGAGGCCGTTTTGGAGCAATAGGGGATTTGGGCATAGTTAATCGTGTCTTCGCGAACGTGGATTCCATACCGGACACTGCCGTTCAACGCATGTTCAGGCGCGAACGCATGAACTCGGCCATCGTGGCTGCTTCGGGAGAACCTTCGCCTTCCAAACCCGCGATTGTTCCAGTCTGATCTGCGGAACGACGGTTCTGTCCCAGTTTGAACTTTGCTTCCAGTCGAACGACGTGGATTTCGAAACCAACGATCGCAGCGACGAGTCGATCGCGATAGTCCGGCGGCAGATTCTCGAGGCGCCACGGCGATGCCCGTCCGCCTTCATATCGTTCCACCAGATCGGCGAGAACGCCCTCGATAAACTCGCCGTCCTGCCTTGCCCGTGGCATCCCATGCGCGTGAACGACCGCGTAGTTCCAGGTGGGAACGGCGGGTGAATCGACATACCAGGATGGCGACACATAATGGTGCGGTCCGTGGAAGATCGCCAGGGACTCTACCAGGCCGTCCATCGTCTCCCAATGCGAGTTCGCCCTCGCGATATGTCCCACGATGACAAGGCCGGATGCATCGCGCCTTACGGCGACAGGCACGTGTGTGGCCTGAAGGCCCGCGGGGGAAGAGCTTACGATCGTTGCAAAAGCGTGTTGCTGCAGGAACGCTTCGATCTCACCTTCATCCGCGACTCGAAATGACTCGGGAACGTACATTAGCGCAATACTACACCGTCAGAATCGGAAACCTGAATCTCTCGTTGCAGGCTATAAAAGGGCTTTGCCGCTACACACGAAGAGGAGTAGATATTTGAGCGCCGGGCTTGGAGGCCTCCACTGTATGAATGACGCACCTGCCAGAACAGAACTCAGCCGTGAAGTGATGATCACCGTTGTGGCCGCCATAATCCGCCGCGAGAGCAGGATACTGATCACGCGCCGCCTCGATACCGTTCACTTGCCGGGCTTGTGGGAGTTTCCAGGCGGCAAGGTGGAACAAGGCGAGACGTTTCAGCAAGCCCTGGTTCGGGAAATCCGGGAGGAGCTTGCACTCGAAATTTCCGTTCACGACGAAGTCTTTACCGTCGAGCATCACTATCCCGCGAAATCCGTCCAGCTTCATTTCTTCAATTGTTCAGTCCTCTTGGGCGAGCCTCAGTTGATCGAGGTCGCCGACCTGCGATGGGTTTCTCCATCCGAACTGAACCAGTGCCAGTTTCCCGAGGCGGATCGGGAATTGGTCAGTATGCTTTCCTTAGGATCTTGAAATGCTGAACTGGCTTCTTCTTGCCGTTCCTCTGGCGATCGTTCTCGAGTTGATGCATGCCGATCCGCTGTACATTTTTCTGTCCTCCGGCATCGCGATTATTCCACTCGCCGGCTGGATGGGGCGCGCTACCGAATGGATGGCCGAGCATCTCGGCTCCGGCATCGGGGGTCTGCTGAACGCCACGTTTGGAAATGCCGCAGAACTGATCATCGCCATCTTTGCGCTTCGGGCCGGCCTGCACGAGGTGGTGAAAGCGTCGATCACGGGTTCCATTATCGGAAACATCCTGCTTGTCCTGGGACTGTCTCTCATCGCAGGCGGCGCCAAACACTCCACGCTCAAATTCAACCGGACCGCCGCATCGCTTTCGAGTACGCTGCTGGCGCTCAGCGCCGTCGCCCTCATCATGCCCGCGCTGTTTCATCAACTGGCCGGCGCAGGACGCGAATCGCAGGAGCGGACGCTCAGCCTGGAGATCTCGATCATCCTCGCCATTACCTACATCCTCAGCCTCGTGTTTGCGCTCCGCACGCACAAGCATCTCTACACCGGCGAAGGCGACGCGGAATCCGAAGCGGCCCTGGGCCTGAGCCACGTGCCGCTCTGGGTCGCCACCGTCATCCTGATAATCTCTACGGCCTTTATCGCTCTGCTCAGCGAATTCCTCGTTGGCGCCGTGGAACAGACGGCCGAACGGCTCGGTATGTCGGACATCTTCGTCGGCGTCTTCATCGTCGCGCTCGTTGGAAATGCCGCCGAACATAGCACTGCGGTTTTGGTCGCGCGGAAGAACAAGATGGATCTCGCATTCCAGATCGCCGTTGGCTCCAGCCTGCAGGTGGCGCTCCTTGTTGCGCCTGTGCTCGTGTTCCTGAGCTACCTGTTCGGAAGGCCTCTCGATCTCCTGTTCACAACTTTCGAAATAGCCGCGGTCGTGCTCTCGGTCGGCGTGGTGAACCTGATCGCACTGGATGGAGAATCGAACTGGATGGAAGGAGTGCTGCTACTCGCCGTCTACGCGATTCTAGGAATGGCTTTCTATACGCTGCAACCTTAGCTTCTCGTCAACCGCCTCGTCTGCCGCAATCTTACCGTCGCGAATACTGATGATGCGATGCGCGTACGCGGCAATATCCCTTTCGTGTGTGACGAGAATGATCGTGTTGCCTTCGGCATGGAGCCTGTCGAACAAGGCCATGATCTCGATACCGGTCTGGGAGTCGAGATTGCCGGTCGGTTCGTCGGCCAGAATAATCGATGGCTTGTTCACGAGCGCCCGCGCAATCGCCACGCGCTGCCGCTGGCCGCCCGAAAGTTCGTTCGGCTTATGCTGAATCCGGTCCGACAACTCCACCAGGGCGAGCGCATGTTTGGCCCGCTCAATGCGCTCCCGCGCGGGAATGCCGCTGTAGACGAGCGGAAGTTCCACGTTGTGCAGGGCCGAGGAGCGGGGCAGCAGATTGAAAGTCTGGAAGACGAAACCGATTTCCTTGTTGCGGATATGCGCAAGCTCGTCGTCCTTCATTTCGCTCACGAGCTTGCCGTTCAACCAGTAGCGCCCCTGCGACGGCGTATCCAGGCAGCCGATGAGATTCATCAATGTGGACTTGCCCGAGCCCGAGGGTCCCATGATCGCGACGTACTCGTTGCGCCGGATATCAAACGTCACGCCCCGCAGCGCGTGAACCTTGTTCTCTTCACTGGAACCCATCTCATAGGTCTTCCAGAGATCCTCGGTCCGGATCATGGTGACAGGCTCGGTCACTGTTCCGGACTTTCGGTTCGAACGCGATCGTTGTCCTTTAACGTGCGCAGGATCTGAAAACTTCCCGTCACGATCTCTTCGTTCTCCATGAGACCGTCCGTCACCTCGATGTCGGTTGTTCCCACGATTCCCGTCTTCACTTCACGGAACAGGGCAATACCGTTGTTGATGACGTAGACGCCTTCCTTCTCTATCTTGCGGCCTGTAGGACCCGCGGGGCCTTCAAACTCGCGAACGGTCAATGCCTGGATCGGAATGGTCAGAACGCTCGTGCGCTCCGCCGTCCGGATGGTGGCCGTGCAGGAGAGACCGGGCTTCAATTCGATGGGAGGACTATCGAGAGTGATGATGACCTTGAAGTCCCGGGCTTCGTCGGTTGTCGTCTGCGTGTTCGTTGCGGACGTTCCCGACCGTGTCAGCGCTGTATTCCCGACTTCCGAAACGTGGCCGATGAGAACCCGATCGCCGAGAGCGTCCACGCGAATCTCCGCTTCCTGCCCCACCTTCACATTCACGATGTCGGTCTCATCCACCTTCACTTCGGCGGTGATCACCGACATGTCGGCGATCGTCATCAGGACCGTGCCGGGCTGATTCTGGACGCCGACGATGGCAATCTCGCCGACGTTCACCGGCAGGTACGTGATAACGCCTTCAAGCGGCGACACGATCGTGGTCTTGCTGAACTGGTCCCGCGCGCGGACCAGCGACGAGCGTTGCTGCGTAATGCGCAGCCCCACGCCCTCCTTCTGCTTCAGCACCTGCGCCGCCTGCGCTTCGCTCTGGGCCACGCGCGCGCGGTTGGCGTTCATCTGCGCGACCGCGATATCGAGCTCTGCCTTTGTCCTGTCGTACTGTTCCTTCGAAATGAGGCCGTCCCTGTTCAGCTGCTCCGCGCGCGTGAAGTTCTGCTGCGCGCGGTTCAGGTCCGCCTGCGATCGGGCGACCTCCGCCCTGGCGGAATTGATCGTCGCGTCCGCCGAACGTATCGACGCATCCATTCCTTCGAGCTCGGATTGCGCCGCCTCGAGGTTTGCCTCCGCCGCGCGAACATCCGCTTCGGTCTGGATGGACTCTAGTCGAATCAGAAGATCGCCTTCCCGGACCGGGTCGCCTTCCTTCACCGGCATCGTCACAATGCGTCCCATCATGTTCGAGCTGATGTTCACGGATTTCTTTGGTTTGATCTCGCCGTTTGCCGTCACCGTCTGAATCAGGTCCTGCTGAAACGCACGTCCAGCCTGCACTTCAAGGACTCCGCGATTTTGCATGAACCTCATGTAACCCGCCGTCGAGCCGAAGGCTGCAATTGCGAAAACTCCGATGAGCACTTTCTTCCTGGTAGTCATTTCAACCTTTCAATACGGACCTGACCTGTCTCAGGTTTCAAGAAAAAGCTAAGAGAGGGCCGTGAGGCGCTTGAAGAAAAATTCAACGCATCGTGATTTTCTCTTTGTGTTTTCATGCGACATGACTTAAAAATAATTCATCACGAAGCTTACCCGGAAGAGGTGAGCAATAGTAGCAAAGAGAAAACGATCGGAGGTGATTGACATGGCAGCGAAGAAGAAGGCTCCGGCAAAAAAGAAGGCCGCGAAAAAAAAGAAGTAGTAAACCGGAACAGTAAAGGCCCCGCAGACCGCGGGGCCTTTTTTATTTGGGGGAAGAACTGCAGTCCAATTTGATATTTCGGCTTTCGGATTTGAGGTGCAGGATTCGTCCGATTTCGAAATTCCCTAATGAATGGTCTCCACTTTCTTCTTCAGGTAATCCATCAGGATGTATTGCCCAAGATTCACAGTAGTCGTGAAGTATGCCTTGCCGCGGCATATTTCGGTGACACGCTTCACGAAGTCCACCAGGTAGTGATCGCTGGCCAGCATGAATGTGTTGATCAGGATTCCGGACCGCCTGCAGATCGCCACTTCCTTGTACGTTTCTTCCAGGATCATCGGATCGAGACCGAACGCGTTCTTGTAGATCCTTCCATTCGGCAGAGTGATCGCCGACGGCTTGCCGTCCGTGATCATGATGATCTGCCGCATGTCCTTCTTGTCGGCCATCAATAAACGTCGAGCCAGCCGCAGGCCTTCGCACGTATTCGTGTGATAGGGACCCACCACCACGCGCGCGAGTTCCTTCAGCGGCACCTCCTCGGCGGAGTCGTGAAACAGGACGAGGCGCAGCGAATCTCCGGGATACTGCGTGCGGATCAGGTGAGACAGCGCGAGCGCCACGCGCTTGGCCGGCGTGAATCGATCCTCGCCATACAGGATCATGCTGTGACTCGTATCGAGCAGAAGCACCGTCGAGCACGAGCTCTCGTATTCCGCCTGCCGGACCTTCAGGTCCGAGTACTCGAGGTTGATCGGCGTTCCCAGGCCTTCGCGCGCCACCGCGTGCAGCAGCGTCGAGCTGATGTCGAGGTTCAGCGTGTCGCCGAACTCGTAATCCTTCGGCTGCTGGTAGGCTTCCACACCCGTGGCGAAGTGCGCGGTTTCGTGCCGGCCGAAACTGCTCCGCCCGAGCGAGCCGAGCAGGTGGCGTAACAGGCGGAATCCGAGGAAGTCGATTGATTTGTCCGTAAGCTCGAATCGCGCCGAACCCGCGGGGTCGTCTTCGTAACCTTCGCCGTTCTCATCGAAGGCGGAGGGGCCTTCCTGCGATTGGCTCGCCTGTATCCAGCCTTCCTCGATCAGACGGCGGATGGCCTGGTCGATAAGCTCGTTGAGTTTCTGCGCGTCGCCTTCTGTGGGATCGTTCAGCCATTGTTCGAGCAGGCTCTGTGGAATCCGTCCCATCTCCGCCAGCTTCTCGATGATCGCCTGGCGAAGCGCGTCGATGTTGTGTGGATTGCCGTCGTCGAAGTAGCCATGGTTGAATCCGCTCTGCAGAAGGAACTCGGAAATCTGGTCGAGCAATTCCTCCATGCTCAAGCCGTCCAGCGGCGACCCCACCCATTTTGTGAATTTCGTTACTGGCATGAATCTAGTTCAGCGGCTTCTTATGTCGACTTCTGTCCGTCGTGTAATCGCGATAGAGATCCTGTGCCGGTTTGCGCTCATGCGCGGCGAACCCGCGTTCTTCAGATCGGCTGATCTTATCCATGGAGTGCAGGCCTTCGAGAATGAACTCGGCCGCGGAAGCCCTCAGTCCTCGCGAGCTTTCGCGCGATGCGGCGAGCGTACCGGCGCTGTCGAGCAATCCGGGCACCTGCTCCATGTGATGCAGGATGCTTGAAGCGGTCTCGTCATCCGAGAACTTCACGTTGCCGCCCATCTCGAACCAGTCCACCACGGGCTTGAAGTCCGCGCCGGAGAAATACTGGCGGAACACGGTCTGCACCGCCTGCCGGATCAGGTCGCGCGCAACGGTTTCGGCGCCCTTCAGTTCCCCCTCATATTCCAATTCGATCTTGCCCGTAATCGCCGTAAGAGCGGCGTAGACGTCCGTGATGCGCACGACGGTCTCCGTGTCGCCGGTCGTGATCGAGCGCCGCTCCGCATTGCTCACCGCGTTCTCGAGGCAGGAAATCGGCAGGCGCTGGCTGACGCCCGATCTCTTGTCCACGCGCTGGTCGGCGCGCGCCCGGAACGCGATTGCCTCGACCACTTCCTTTATGAACTGCGGCACCTGGATGTTCACTCCCGAATCTCTTTCGAGCCAGGCCTCCTGATCGGTAATTGCGACGCCGTGTTCGATGCTGACGGGATAGTGCGTCTTGATCTCCGAACCGATCCGGTCTTTCAGCGGCGTCACGATCTTTCCGCGCGCCGTGTAATCCTCCGGATTTGCGGAAAACACCAGAACGACATCCAAAGGCAGCCGCACCGGGTAGCCCTTAATTTGCACGTCGCCTTCCTGCATGATGTTGAAAAGCCCCACCTGGATCTTTCCGGCAAGGTCCGGCAGTTCGTTGATGGCGAAGATTCCGCGATTTGCTCTCGGAAGCAAACCATAGTGAACGCTCATCTCGCTGCCGATCGCGTGTCCGCCCCTGGCGGCCTTGATGGGATCGATGTCTCCAATGATGTCCGCGATCGTCACGTCGGGCGTCGCAAGCTTCTCGACATAGCGGGCGTCTCGCGGCCGGAACTCGACGGGCGTCCCGGGCCCCATTTCGGCGATGAGATCGCGGCAGGGACGGCAGATCGGAGCGAAAGGGTTGTCGTTGATCTCGCATCCGGCGACGACGGGGATCGTTTCGTCCAGGAAATCGATCAGGCCGCGCAGGATCCGGCTCTTGGCCTGACCACGCAACCCGAGAAGGATCATGTTGTGACGCGACAAGATCGCGTTCACGATCTGGGGAACGACACTCTCTTCGTAGCCGATGATCCCCGGAAAGATCGGCTCCTTTGCCTGCAGCTTGCGGATCAGGTTCTCACGCATCTCGTCCTTCACACTGCGGGACCGACATTGAATAGATCCTAACGTGTGAGTATTTTCCGGATGATTTGAATTCATTTGTAGATGTCTCAGGATAGATACGAAGCGCTGAAAAAGAAAAAGTTCGCGAAAAAATGCGCCGCGATGGCGCTTTCGATCCCGCTTCGCAGGTAGATCAGGCCGAGCAGCACGCCTCCGAAAAAGGCTGCTGTGAAGCCATACACGTTGTGGACCATGGCGAAGAGCAGGGAAGACAGAACCAGGGAAAGCGCAACCGGGATCACGGCAACCAGGGCCGGCCACACGAACGGAAGCTTCGCGTACAGGTGGCGAAATGAAAACAGGAAGCACGACATGATGAAGAGCCGGAAAATGACTTCCTCGAACAAACCGCTGTCGAGCGAGATGATGAAAGAGTCGTAAATGCTGTTCATGTCCCGGATTCGAGGCTCTACAAAGGGACTATAGCGGTATGCAAAAAAAAACAGATAGTTGATGAGCCCCAGAACCAGGCCGGGAAGCACGCCAAAGTTGAGTAGATCGCGCAGCGTGAGTCTCCACTCTTCCGAGGTCAGGAATAACGATCCTTTCATCTGGCTCTGCCGCGCGACTGCGAGTCCGAACCCTCCAAAGAGAAGCACAGCGAAGAAGCGTGATATCATGGCGGAAATCGCGGATGTTCTCGAGGGCTGACCATCATCAATCACGGAAAGGCCAGCGGCGACAGCGGTCAGAAGGGCGAGCACGACGGAAAAAGTCGCAATCTGACGGAGTCGCATGAAAAACATCATACACCATGCGCTACTTCGTCCTGAGTGACATCCATTCCAACATTGAAGCCTTCCAATCCTGCATAGAGCGGGCAAAACAAGCGGGTTACGATGCTGTTTTGTGCTGCGGCGACATCGTGGGTTATGGGCCGAATCCGAAGGAAGCCATCGACCTTCTTCGAAGCCTGAATGCCCGGACGATTCGGGGAAATCACGATCGGGTTGCCGCGGGAATCGACGAACCGGACCAGTTCAACGCTCACGCCAGGAAAGCCGTGTACTGGACCCGTTCGGTGCTTTCAGACGAGTATCGCGAGTACTTGACGAGCCTGCCGCTCGGTCCAATGGATATCGGCACGGAAGCGCAGCTCGTGCATGGCGCCGTCACCCACGAAGACCACTACATCTTCACGCAGGCCGACGCCGACGAAAATTTTCCGCTTGCCGGAAAGCGAATCACGTTCTTCGGCCATAGCCACTTCCCCGTTGTTTTTACCCTGGATAGCGCCCGCCGTTCGGTGAACGCCCCCGCCTATGAGTTCGATGAATACACCGCCGTGCGATGCGATGGAAAGAGCAAGTTCTTCGTAAACCCCGGCTCCGTCGGCCAGCCCCGAGACGGCGACCCGCGCGCCAGCTTCGTCATCTGGGACGAGGAACACGGCCGCGCGGAGTTTTATCGCGTGGAGTATCCAGTCGAAGTGACGCAGGCCAAGATGCGCGACGCGGACCTGCCGCCCTACCTTATTGAACGCCTGTCCTTGGGCCGATAGCCGCATTTCTCAAGGACTCATTGGGTAACACTCAGCGGTGGTGGTCCCTCTCCCTCCGGGAGAGGCACTTGCCTCCAGGTCGCCTCAAGTCCCGTGAGAAATCCGGCTTGCCTACTCGCTGAATCTCTCGCGATTCTTGAACTCGACCATGACCATTTCCGCCGCCTCGCGTTCGATGTTCTGAGGAAGATGAACGTTAGCATCGCTGCAACCGAGTGCGCCGGCCGGGACCGCAGCGGGTTCGGTCGTCCCATCAGGCAGGGTGAAGTCAAAGGTCTGGTCGGTAAGAAAAATGGCGCAACTGGCCGGATGCCGGTGCATGACCGATCTCTCGCCGGGACCGTACCGGACTCGGACGAGGCGCACCAGTTCATTTTCAAACGATACCGAGTAGTGGTTGGGATCCGCAGTAACGGCATCTGGAAAGGTCACTGCTCCGCGTTGAGCCATCAACGTCGACGCGATTCCAAGGGCAACACCGAAAATTACCTTTCGCATTCCGCACCTCTCTCAAGAACTGTACATGAAGTTGGGGCGCACGTCCGCCCCTTGCATATGAGGCCGGTAAGACCCGCAATCCTTCAGATAGAATAGATCGCCATGGCACTAAGAGACTTCAGAGTCACCGTGGACGTTGCCGCGCCCCCAGAACGGGTATTCGCCATCATGACCGATATCGAGAGGTGGCCGGAGTGGACGTCCTCGGTGACCGGCATCGAGCAACTGGAGCCCGGGCCACTGAAAGTGGGAACCCGGGCGAAAATCCGCCAGCCCAAGCTGCTGCCGGCGATCTGGAAAGTGACCGCTATTGAGCCAGGCCGCGGTTTTACCTGGATCAACACAGGACCGGGAGTTCGCGTTGCCGGCAATCACTTCGTCGAACCGATCGAAGGTGGTACGCGCGTTACGCTGTCGTTGCAGTTCGGAGGGTTTCTCGGTCCGCTGGTTGCAAGACTGACCGCTGAACTGAATAACCGCTATCTGAAGATCGAAGCGGCGGGTCTGAAACGCCGCAGCGAGTCCGCAGTGGACGGAGAATAAGAAACAAACGCGTTTCAGTACCCGACCTTCGTCACTTCTGCAATCGGTATCCGGTAGTTCCACTCTCGGGGCAGGTTTTCAAAACTGAAGTTGAATCGAAATTCGGTGCCGGGATCCAGCGGGCGGCGCCGGGGTTCAAAGGCCGTGCCGGTGTACTCGTGGATGGACTTACCCTCGAAGTCGGTGAAGGTCATCTTCACTTCGATCATGCGGATGGGCTTGTCGGTGGAGATGTTCATCAACTGGGCTGTGACGAGCCGGAGGCGGTGGCCCACGTAGTTTTCGCTTGTTGCGATGGAAACGCGCGAAAGCCGGACGAGACTTTGGATGGCCGATGTGTCGGTCACCTCCGTCAGCGGCTGCGAGTCCCGATCATTGGCCGGTGGCGAGAGTGTCCAGGCCAGGACCATTCCCACGGCCAGTACAACGCTGATACCGATGATAATGGCCGAACGCCGTTCGCCCATATGAACCCTCTACTCTCCGCTGACCACCATTTTACGAATCTTCACGGTCGGGGCTGCAATGGACCCAAAGAATGTCAGGTCATTGCCGACCGCTTCCACATCCTTGAGCATCTCGCGCAGGTTTCCGGCAATCGTGATCTCGTGCACAGGGTAAACCAACTTGCCGTTCTCAATCCAGATTCCAACCGCGCCCCGCGAGTAATCGCCTGAAACGTGATTCACGCCCGAGCCGATCAACTCGATCACATAGAGCCCGGTCCTGGTGGACGCAATGATGTCTTCCGGACTGGCCTGGCCTGGCTTGAGGCAGAAATTTGTCGGGCCAATGACAACCGATCCCGAAGCAACTCTCTGTCCGTTGCCCGTGGGCCGGGCGTTGAGCTTTCGCGCGCTGTAGGTACTGTGGAGATAGTTCTGCAGCACACCATTTTCGATGATCGAATTGGCGCGCGTGGAAACCCCTTCATCGTCGAACGGGGCGGAGCCGAGCCCGCGCGAAAGCCGCGCATCGTCCACGATCGTTACTTCGGGCGACGCGACGGTCTTGCCGAGTTGATCCACGAGGTACGAGCTTCGACGGTAGATCGCATCGCCTGCAACCGCGCTGAATACGTCGCCCACAAACGAGCGGGCGGTTACCGGATCGAAGATGATCGGCACTTCGCAGGTCGCAACCCTGCGCGCCCCAAGCCGGCGCAGCGTGCGTTCGGCCGCTTTCCTGCCGATCTCCTCGGGCGGCGGCAACTGGGATCGGTGACGGGCCACGCCAAACCAGAAATCCCGCTGCATGCCAGCGGCGTCCTGCGCAATCGGCGAAACGGATAACGACGAAACTGTGCCTTCATATGCGCCCGTGAAACCCAGGGTGTTGGCGAGAACCGTCTTTGAGCGCGCGTAGTCGAAATTTCCGCCTTCGGAGTTGACGATGGCTTTGTTCGCCGACAATGCCGCGGACTCCGCGCGCTTTGCGAGGTCGATTCGCTGTTCAGGCGTGATGGTTTCCCATCCCTCGTCGACGAGATCCAGATCGGGAAAATTGGCCTCAAACAGCGACGGATCCGGAAGCCCGCCACTCTGGTCTTCCGAAGTGAGCTTCGCCATCTCAACGGTTTCCCGGACGAGGCTTGTGATTGTGGATTCCGAGAGGTCGGACGTATTCGAGGTTGCCGTGCGTTTTCCAACGAAGACGCGAAGCAGCAGGCCTCGCGAAATCGCCTCTTTGAGCGTCTCGACCTCGCCCATTCGAACGGTGACCGAAAACGTATCCTCTTCGCGAATCATTACGTCGGCGGCGCTGGCGCCATCGCTTTTCGCCAGGCGAACCACTTCTTCCGCTCGCTGCTTCAAATCGTTCATCACTTCTATTTTTCGGTTCCGCCGACCGTGATTTCCTGGATTTTGATTGTGGGCATGCCGACGCCGACCGGAATCATCTGTCCTTCCTTACCGCAGATACCGACGCCCTGGTCGAGCTGCAGGTCGTTGCCAACCATGGTTACCCGGCGGAGCACCGTGGGACCGTCGCCGATCAGGGTTGCGCCTTTTACGGGTGAGGTGATCCGCCCATCTTCGATGAGGTAGGCTTCGCTGGTGCTGAAAACAAACTTGCCGCTGGTAATATCCACCTGGCCGCCTCCGAAATTCACGGCATAAAGTCCCTTCTTCACTGTCTTGATGATGTCTTCGGGAACGGACTCGCCCGACATCATGAACGTATTCGTCATGCGCGGAATCGGAATGTGGGAATAGCTTTGGCGGCGTCCGTTGCCGGTGAGCGGCGCTTTCATCAGGCCGGAGCTCAACTTGTCCTGCAGGTACCCCTGCAAGACGCCTTTTTCGATGAGGACGGTGTTGTGTGTGGGGTTGCCTTCGTCGTCCATATTCAGGGAGCCGCGGCGGAAGGGAATCGTTCCGTCATCGACCACCGTGCATAACTCCGACGCGACCTTCTGTCCGACCAATCCCGCAAAAGCAGAAGTCTTCTTTCGATTGAAGTCCGCCTCGAGGCCGTGGCCAATGGCTTCGTGCAGCAGAATTCCCGGCCATCCGGGGCCCAGCACCACTTCCATCGGCCCTGCCGGAGCATCGACGGCGCCCAACTGAAGAATCGCCTGGGCGGCGCTGCTGGTGGCGATTGTCCTGGGATCCAGATCCCCCTGGAAGATATCCAGTGAACGTCTTCCGCCGCCCCCGGCATAGCCCGGCTGCCGCTGCCCGTTTTCTTCGGCAATGCAGGAGACGTTTAAACGCACAAGCGGCTGAACGTCCCATACGCATCGCCCGTCAGATGCAGCAAGCAATACGTGTTTTGTTTCATCGGCGTAGCTGGCCTGGACTTGCTTTATCCGCGAATCGTGGGCGCGGGCCGCGCGGTCGGCTTCGAACAACAGGCTGATTTTCTGGGCGATTTCCAGGTCCGTCGCGAGGTTGCGAACGGAATAGAAGTTTTGCTCCCGATTCACAGACGAGCCCAGCCCGGCTTTGCCGCCCTGCGCGCTCGAGTTCGCGATGAATGCCGCCGTGCGCGCCGCCTTAAGAATGCTTTCCCGGTTCAGGTCGTCCGAATACGCGTATCCGGTCTTCTCACCCGAGATCACCCGGATGCCGACACCCATGTTGACGCCCTTGGTCGCCGTCTTAATGATCTGCTCCTCGAGCGCGATCATGTAATTGACGCGGTATTCGAAAAACAGATCCGCGTAGTCTCCCCCCCGCGAGAGCGCCTCTGAAAGACAGGCTTCGAGGTCGCGGTTCGTGATGTTGTACTTCTCAAAGAAAATCGATCTACTTTCCATTCAGCGTGTTTCCATTTTCATCGACCGGGCCGACGACGACCAGCGTGTAGTTGTTGTTGTCCAGGTACTTTCTTGCAACCCTGGCCACATCTTCAATGGTAACGCTCCGAATGTGCCGCGGATACTTCTCGGCGTAATCGAAGCCGAGACCATATACCTCGGCATGCAGCAGGAAGCGCGCGATCTGAGAATTGGACTCGAAGGCAAAAACGAAACTTCCCGTCAAATAGTCCATCGCATCCTGCAACTCCGACCTGGTGACAGGCTCCTCGATGATCCTCCGGATTTCCCTCAGCAGGCCTTCGACCGCCAGGTTCATGTTCTCCGGCGATGTGCTGATGAAAGAAACGAACTTTCCGGGATCGAGGCCGGCCGTCATCGTGATGCTTGCGAACGTGGTGTAGGCCAGGCCCAGCTCATCGCGCAGCTTCATCGGTATTCGGGCCGTGAAACCCGCGCCGCCACCGAGGATGGTGTCGAGAACCTGCAGGATGTAATAGTCGGGATTCGTCCGCTCTACGCCCAGGTGTCCGAGATAGATGTTCAATTGCTGGGCCGGCATGTTGATGTACTTCACCCGTTTTTCAGTCTGCCGCACCGGCTTCGCATAAACAGGAGGCGTAACCGACTTTCCAGGCCAGCCGCCGAAATATTTTTCAATCTTCGGCATCAACTCGGACGCGCGAAAGTCGCCGACGATCGAAAGAATCGCGTCGGTCGGGGCGAAGTAGGCCTCGTGGAAAGCGAGTAGATCTTCGCGGGTGAGCTTCGCCACGGTTTCGGGATAGCCGTGGGTGGGGCGATGCAGCGGGTGGTCCTGGTAGACCAGCTCGTTGAACGCCCAGCTTGCGACAATCTGCGGGCGATCCTTGGCGCTTGTGATTTCAGCCAGCGTCCGTTCCTTTTCTTTGACAACGAACTCTTCGGGAAATACCGGCCGAATCAGCAAATCCGAAAGCAGTTCGAGGGCCAGGTCGACGTCTTTGTTCAATACCCCCGCGGACGCCACGATGCGTTCGAACGACCCGTCCGTGTCGATCGCGCCGCCAACCGATTCGATTGCATCTGCAATTTCAAGTGAGGTTCTGCTGGCCGTGCCT
Source organism: Candidatus Sulfopaludibacter sp. SbA3 (assembly GCA_945865815.1). Lineage (GTDB taxonomy): Bacteria > Acidobacteriota > Terriglobia > 20CM-2-55-15 > 20CM-2-55-15 > CAMBFR01. The sequence goes on along the minus strand of CAMBFR010000009.1, from coordinate 2,164 downwards.
TCGTCCAGGAGGCGGCTTACCATGAGCGCCTGTCCGGCCTTGTCCTCCGGCTCGAACCGCGCTCCGGCGAGAATGCTGGAAGTCATGGAGACGGTGGGCTGCGTCGGGTTCTCGACCATCAGCACCTTCAGGCCATTGCCGAGGACTTCACGCCGGACTTCAAAAAGGCGGCGCAGACCAAGTTCAGTCGGCTTCATCGTCCTCCGTGTCGGATTCCGATCCATCGCTTCCATCGCTGACGAGGCGGCCCACCGTGCGGTTGTCCTCATTCATATAGCGTTGGCAGACATCCGCAACGTCCTCGGAAGTCACCGCGGAGATTTTCTGCAGATAAGTCTGGATGTAATCGAGGTTCGCGATCGTTTCGATCTGCCCGAGAAGCATGGCCTGATCCTGGGTCCGCTCACGCGAGAGAATGAAGTGAGCTTCCACCTGGTGCTTTGCGCGATCGAGTTCATGCGCGGTTACGCCTTCCTCCGCGATGCGCTCGAGCTCGTCGTAGACACTGGCCTCGATTTCATCGGTCGAATGCATTCCACGCGCTTCCGCGCGAATGTGAAATAGAGTGGGATCCTGTGACTCGCCATACTCCGCCGACACGAACGTAACGGAGCGATCGCGCTCGACCATTCGTTGATACAGCCTTGAAGACTTTCCCTCGCCCAGAAGAACGCCAAGCATCTGGAGCGGATAGCTGTCCTCGTGAGCCACCTGCGGCGCATGATAAGCAATCGCGATTCGGGGCACCTTCGATCGCCATCGCACGACCAGCCGGCGTTCGCCCCGCTGCAGAGTCTCTTCGAGAGTCATGGGGTTTGGTTCGGGTCCGGCGGGAATCCGGCCAAACGCCCGCGAGACCTTTTTCAGGACGTCCTCCGTCTCAAAGTCCCCCGCCAGGACCATGATGGCGTTATTGGGGTGGTAGTACTTGCGATAGTAGGCTTGCTGCTCGCTGGCCGAGGCCCGCTCAACGTCCTGCAACCATCCGACGATGGGATTCCGGTAAGGATGAATCTTGTAGGCGGCCGCATCGACGTCCTGCAACAGAAGCCCCCAGGGTGAGTCGAGACTCGACTTCAGTTCCTCGATGACGACCTTCTTTTCCGCTTCAAACTCATCCGGCTCAAAAGAACAGTTGGCCATGCGATCCGCTTCAATCTCCAGCGCGATATCCCATCGATCTGACGCAAAATTGAAGTAGTAGGCGGTAAAGTCGTGCGAGGTGAACGCGTTGTTTCCGCCTCCATTCTTATGCGTGATTAGATCAATCTCGCCTTTCTTGAAACGGTCCGTGCCCTTAAAGAGCATGTGCTCGAGAAAGTGCGATTTCCCGGTCTGGCCGATTTGCTCGTTTCGAGAGCCTACCCGGTACCAGATCATGCTGGTAACGATAGGGCAGGTATGAAGTTCCCTGGTAAGAACGACCAGACCATTATCGAGGACGGTGCGGCGTACATCCTCGGTCGCGAATGTTGAAGGAATCTCTAAAGAAGACATGCTTGCTCAGCGTACCATCCGGATTGACGATGTCACACAAGAATTGGCTTAATGCTTCCGAAGTCGAGCGGCGATTCACCCTGCTGGGAATACCGAACCGGTTTACCGGCAAAGAAAAATCGCTGCTTGACGCTACAAGAGTCGTTGATCTGCCCCCGGATGTCATCGGTTTTCCGACGCCCGAAGATAAATCGGGGCTTAACATATTGAATCTACGGAAGATCTGCGGGACGGATCCATCGAAACCGCCCTCGTTCTTTGACCATCCCTGGTATCTGGATGAAAGTTTCGCCGGCGTGGACTGCGAATCGGGCTGGCACGTCATAAATATGCAGGTGCTGCCGGACTCCATCTCCCAGTCCTTTCACTACGCCAGTCGTTTGTCAAAGGACGGCCTCATTCTTCCATCGGCGATTGAGGTCACGCTGATGCTCTTTCTGCACTACGCCGCAACTGGCGAACAGTTACTTCAAAAGAAGCATACCTGGTGCCGTGACGAAGCCAGCCTGGGTCGGTTTGTTACGGTTGGTGCGTTCGGAAGAAATGGACTGTTTGTAAGCGGCCATCCAGCCGATTTTGCCAGCCGAGGGCTCGGGATCTGCGGAAAAATGAATTGGGGGGACGCACCCCGAATTCCGGAGTTCAGGAATTCGGGGTGCGTCCCCCC
>CAMBFR010000008.1 GCA_945865815.1 Candidatus Sulfopaludibacter sp. SbA3 | reverse complement strand
CTTCAGCCCCGTGCAAAGTTCAAAAGGAAGAGTTCTTGTTGGAGTTTGGCACGGGGCTGAAGCCCCGCGCCCACAGGTAGAACGGGTAAAGGAATAAATGAGACGCGCCGTAATAATCACCGGGCCGGGATTCGAAGACTCGGAGTTCGTCTATCCGTTTTATCGTCTCCAGGAGGCGGGACTCTCCGTCGACGTGGCCACATCGAACGACGGCCCGGTCACCGGAAAGCACGGCGGCACCGCCACACCAACCGTAAAACTGCGGGACCTCAAGGCGACCGACTTCGATCTGCTGCTGATCCCCGGTGGTCACGAAGCGCCGGACCGGATGCGGCAGGTGCCGGAGATCCTGAATTTCACGAAAGCCATGCACGCCGCCGGCAAGACGATCGCAAGCATTTGCCACGGTCCGTGGGTTCTCATTTCCGCCGGCATCCTCCGCGGTAAGCGCGCCACCTGTTACAAGGGATGCAAGGACGACCTCGTCAATGCGGGCGCGATTTACGTGGAAGAAGCGGCCGTCATCGACGGCAACATCGTTACCTCGCCTCACTACAACGACAACGCGGCATTCATGAAGGCGACTCTCAAGGTTCTTGGCCAGGGATGAGCGCCGTCGTCCACGTCAGCGACACAAACATCGCTTCGTTCTTCCGCGAAGCGTTCAGCAGAATCGAATGCCCGGAAGATATTTCCGAGCCCACGATTCATGCCCTGATTGAAGCTTCCCTCCGGGGCGTGGACTCGCACGGAATCCGGTTGATGCCCCACTACATCGACGAAGCCCTGGCGGGCCGCATCAACCTGTCGCCCCGGTTTCAGTTCAACCAGACTTCACCCACCACCGCCCTTCTCGATGCCGACAATACGTACGGAACGGCAGCGGCGGCGGCAGCCATCGGTAAGAGCATGGAAATGGCTCGCGACTCCGGCATGGGATGCACGGCCGTTCGGAACTCGTCGCACTTTGGCGCCGCTGCCGTCTACGCGCTGACGGCGGCCCGCGGCGGCATGATCGGTATGAGCTTCACCAACGTCGATGCGCTGGTCGTTCCCTTTGGCGGCAAGTCCCGAGCGCTGGGAACCAATCCCATCTGTTTCGCCGCTCCCTGCGAAGGCGAGGAACCCTTCTGCCTCGATATGGCCACGAGCGCGATTTCCTGGAACAAGCTGATGGGGTATCGTATTGCCGGCCGAGCGCTCGAAGACGGCTGGGCTGTTGACGGCGATGGGCATCCCACTGCGGATCCTCTGGCAGCAGCGGCGCTGACGCCGTCCGGAGGATACAAAGGATACGGGCTGGCGCTCATGGTGGAAATTCTGTGCAGCCTTCTGACCGGCATGCCCTTCGGACGTCACATCACTCCCATGTTTCCGGCGGACGGCGCGAAGCGAAGCATCGGACACGTGCTCATGGCCATCGATGTGAGCCGTTTTCAGGACGTACAATCGTTCAAAACGAGAATGAAGGAGCTTTTGACGGAATTACGCGGGCAGCCACCCGCGCCCGGATTCGATCGCGTGCTTGTGGCGAACGATCCCGAAAAGGAACACTATCGCGTGAGATCGAAGACAGGGATTCCCGTGAGGACGGCCGAGTTGGAGGAGTTCCGGCGGATTGCTGAACAGTTGAAGATGGCGGAGAGACTGTGAATTTGGACGAATCCTGCATCTCAAACAAGCCGGTGGTCTTTCTCAGCGCCATTACGAGCGATATCGGTATCGCGCTGGCGCAACGATACAGCCGGGATGGCTACATCGTTACGGGAACATACCGCTCGAAGAGCTTACTGCCGCAGTTGACCGGGCTTCCGGACTGCCACCTGTTCCATTGCGATCTCGAAAAGAAAGAAACCATCGACTCGTCGACTGTGGCGTTCAGGGCGCTCGGGCTCCAATGGGACACATTCATCTCGTGCGCCTCGTGGCCGCCACCGCTCGACGGATTTTTCGAATCGGACTTTGAGCAGTGGAGCCTTTCCGTCCACGTCAACGCGATCGAGCAACTGCGGGTCCTGCACGGGTTTTATCCATTGCGCGTATCGAACGCCGTCTCCAATGTCGTTCTCTTCGCCGGACCGGGAACGAACAATGCGGTGAAGAACTTTTCGGCGCTCACTCTATCGAAGATCATGCTCATCAAGATGTGCGAACTGCTCGACGCCGAGAATCCGGACCTGAACGTCTTTATCGTCGGGCCCGGCTGGACGAAGACGAAAACACACGATGTCATTCTTTCCGATCCGCGCGTTTCGAAAGAGAAGAAGGCGGAAACGGAGGCGTTTCTCAGGACCCAGGAAGGCACCGGCATGAATGATATTTACGATTCAATCCGGTGGCTCTGCAGCCAGGGCCGGGCCGTTGCGGGCGGCCGCAATTTTTCGGTCGTGCACGACCTGTGGGGATCCGAAGTGCTGGCAAAAACACTCGCAACCGACAGCAACATGTACAAACTCCGAAGGCATGGCAACGATTGGAAGGACAGGTCGACAAAATGAATGTAAGAGACCTCTACCACGAAGGAAGCGACTTTCAGTTCGAACACGAGGAAATTCCGCTGGGCGCGCCGACCTCCTACAGCCTGACGCACGACCCCAAACACATGTCGTTCGTCCTGGCCCGGTACAAGTTTTGCGCAAAGATGCTCGAAGGCCGAAAATCCGTAATGGAAATCGGCAGCGGAGACGGTTTTGGGCTGCCGCTCATCGCGCAGGCCGCAGGCCACGTCTATTGCCTGGACTGGGACGAGCGGCACATCGAGAGCATCCGGCGCCGACTTGGAAAGCACTTCAACAACGTGACCCCGATGCATTTCGACATCAATGACAAGGCGCCCGACATCAAGGTGGACGCGGCGTTTTCAATCGACGTCATCGAGCATCTGGATCCGGCCCGGGAGGCGGTTTTCCTGGAAAACATCATCAGTTGCCTGCCGCATGAAGGCGTCCTGATCACCGGGACGCCGAACGTTTCCGCGTCGCAGTATGCCAGCGCTTGCAGCGAAGTCCAGCACATCAACCTGAAGAGCATGAAGACCCTGAAGGAGCTGATGGAGCGCTACTTCGAGAACGTGTTCATGTTCGGCATGAACGACGAGGTGCTTCATACCGGCTACGCGCCGATGTGCCACTACATCTGGTCGGTCGCCGCAGGCGTGAGGAAGAGACCCGCAGCGTGAAACTTTCCGATTACATCGCCGGTTTTCTTGCACAGCATGGCGTGGAGCACGTGTTTGGCCTGACCGGCGGCGCCGTCGTACACCTTTTCGACTCGGTGGACCGGCATCCGGAGATGGAGCCCGTTTTCACCCATCATGAGCAGGCTGCCGCATACGCCGCGGAAGCGTATTCGCGGATCCGGAACAAACTGGGCGCGGCGTTCGTGACGACGGGGCCGGGAGGAACAAACGCAATCACCGGCGTGTGCGCCGCGTGGCTGGATTCGATTCCGTGCATCTACATATCGGGACAGACGCGGCTGGCTCACACGACGCGCAACAAGCCCATTCGCCAGGTTGGCTCGCAACAACTCGATATCGTCAGCCTTGTGAAGCCCATCACCAAGTACGCCGTGATGATCGAGGATCCAGGGCGAATCCGGTATGAGCTGGAAAAGGCGGCCCACATTGCGCAAACCGGGCGGCCGGGACCGGTATGGATCGATATCCCGCTCGACTTCCAGTGGGCCTCCATCGACCCGGATTCCCTTCCCGCATTCCAGCCGGGCCTGCCGGATGCGCCGCCGCGCGCCTTACCGGAACAGATACGGCGCTGCGCCGACCTGATCGAGAAGGCAAAGCGTCCGCTCCTGCTTGCGGGGATGGGCGTTCGGCTGGCACATGCCGAATCCGAATTCATTCAGTTCCTCGAAGCCACGCGCATTCCCTTTCTGTCGACCTGGAATGCCAGCGACATCTATCCCAACGACAGCGAACTCTACATCGGCCGCCCCGGCGTATTTGGCCAGCGAGGGGCAAATCTTGCGATCCAGAACTGCGATCTCCTGTTGAGCATCGGCTCACACCTCTCCATTCCGATCACCGGAACGATATTCAAGGCGTTTGCGCGGGAAGCGAAAGTGGTGATGATCGACGTGGATAAGGCGGAACTGGATTGCGCGAACGTGCACGTCGAGCTTGCCATTCACTCGGATGCAAAAACCTTCCTGCAGGACATCGTTTCGCTCGCGCCTGCGCTTCAATCTAACGATATCGCGGAGTGGCGGCAGGCCTCGGCCGGTTACAGATCCCGATACAACAGCATCCCGGCGCAATGGTACGAACAGGCACAGTTCGTGAATCCGTATGTGCTGGTAGACCTGCTCTCGGATCAATTGACGGCTGAAGACATCGTTGTCGTGGACGGAGGAGGCACTATAAACCAGATCGCCTTTCAGGCATTCCGCGTCAAACGCGGCCAGCGCCTGATCATCTCCTCGGGACTTTGCGCCATGGGCTCGGGCTTGCCCGAAAGCGTGGGCGCATGCTTCGCAGGTGGCAAGCGCCGCACGATCTGCCTTTGTGGAGACGGCAGTCTTCAGCTCAACATCCAGGAACTGCAGACCATCGTTCACCACAAACTTCCGGTGAAGATTTTTGTTACGAATAACGACGGCTACCTGTCGATTCGTCACACACAGGCCGGATTCCTCGGCGGCAACTTCTCAGGGTCGTCAAAGGAAGGCGGCATGAGTTTGCCCGACGTGCGCAGAGTGGCTGAAGCATACGGAGTGCCCGCCATACGCATTTCCTGCCATAACGAGCTGAAGCAGGGTCTTACGGCGTTCCTCGGCCAACCGGGCCCCGCGCTTTGCGAGATCATGGTGTCCAGGGACTCGCAGGTGGATCCGCGGCAGGGTTTCGTCGAACGGCCCGACGGCACTTTTGCCGCACGGCCTCTGGAAGACATGGCCCCATTCCTGGATCGCGACGAATTCATGAAGAACATGTTCATCGGCCCGTGGACGGAATAAATTGACCCGCCCCGGCTTTCTCGAGCTTGACCGGGCCGTGGCATTCGGCATTCTCAGCCGGACATGGCCGGTGTTGGCCGCTCCCGTCACGATACTGCTGATCGCAACGCGCTTCACTCCCGCCACGCAGGGCTATTACTACACGTTCAACAGCCTGCTCGCACTACAGGTCTTTGTTGAGTTGGGATTCGCCCAGGTGATTATCCAGTTCATGAGCCACGAATGGGCCAGGCTGTCCCTGACCGGTGACCGGCGGATTACGGGCGATCCTGAAGCGCTTTCCCGCGCCGCCGGACTGGCGCGGATGGCCATACGCTGGTACGGCGCCGGCGGCCTGATCGCGGCCATCGGGCTCTCGATTCTGGGATACATCTTTTTTCTTTCGGCGCCGGACCAGGAGCCGTGGCAGTCGCCGTGGATTTTCCTCTGTGTGTTGACCGGCTTCCGGCTTGCGCTCACGCCGTTCTGGGCATTGCTGGAGGGCTCGAACCAGGTGCGCGAGGTTTACAGCTACCGCTGCCTGGAAGCGATCATCACGTCCATAACTGCGTGGACAGCCATCCTGCTTGGCGCCGGCTTGTGGACCGCGGGGATCGCCGCCGTCGCCACAGCGTCTGCCGCGGTGAGCTTCCTGGCCTGGAGATATCGCAATTTTTTCCTGGGCCTGCTGCGCACGCCGGCAGGCGCGCACATCAGCTGGAAGAAAGAGCTTTGGCCGCTGCAGTGGCGGGTCGCGTTGAGCTGGCTCGCCGGCTACTTCGTATTTTCGTTTTTCGTTCCGGTGGTCTTCCACTACCACGGCGCCGAAGATGCCGGCCGGCTGGGACTGACGTGGAACCTCGCATCGGCGCTTTCGGCCGTTTGCGCCACGTGGACCGCCGTCCGGATGCCGCAACTGGGAATTCTGGTGGCCAGGAAAGACTACGTCGAAATGGACCATTTGTTCCGGCGGCTGAGCCTGAGTTCCGGAGCTGTGGGCGCCGCAGGCACAGCCGCCATATGGATTGGTGTTTACGCTTTGAACGCCGCCGGCCAACCGCTCGCCGGCCGTCTGCTTCCCCCCACTCCAACCGGCATTTTCCTGCTTGCGTCGTTCGTCATGATTCTCACGTATCCGTTTTCGGCTTACCTTCGCGCTCATAAGAAGGAGCCGCTCTTATGGGTTTCGGTTTTCGGCGGCCTTGCGACTGCAGTGATCACCGCGCTGACCGCAAAGTATTCGTCCGTTACCGGCGTGGCTTTGGGATACCTGACCGTCAACATCATCGCATTCCCGGTAATTACAGCGATCTGGACGCGTTGCCGGTCCGCGTGGCATATGTAAAGGACGCATGGCTAGACCCACGTTGTCGGTAACGATGAGCAATTACAATCACGGGCATTTCCTCCCGGAGGCACTCGAGGCGATCCTTACCCAATCGTACCCGCCAACGGAGCTGATCATTGTGGACGACGGTTCCACCGACAACAGTGTCGCCGTCATTGAACGGTTTGCAAAGGATCGCAGCAACGTCCACCTGATCCGCAACAGCGTGAACATGGGAGCGCTTCACAATTCCGAAGTGCTGTTCAATTTCGCTTCCGGCCAATACATTTACAGCACGGCTGCCGACGACCGCGTGCTGCCCGGGTTCTTTGAAAAATCGATTGCGGCGCTGGAGCAGTTTCCGGAAACCGCCCTCTGCTTTTCCGATCCCGTCACTTTCGAACAGACGGGCGGACCCATTCGGGAGAATCGCCTGCGGCTCTCCTCAGAGCCCTGCTGTTTCACGCCCGAAGGGCTTGCGAAGCTTCTCGAGCGGCGGCGGTTTCAGATCGCCGGACACACATCCATCATAAAACGCAGCGCATTCATCGAAGCAGGCGGCCTCCTGCCGCAATTGAAGTGGCACTGCGACTGGTTCGCGTCATGGGTACTGGCGTTCCGGTATGGCGCCTGCTACGTGCCGGAGCCGCTTGCGACTCTTCGGATATCGCCAAACTCTTTTTCGGCGGCAGGAAGGAAGCAATGGCAGAACCAGATCGAAATACTGACCGAAATGCTGGAGCTCCTCGGAGGGCCGTACGCGGACGTCGCCGGCATGTTCAGGCGGAGCGCCGTGTCATCGATTTTCGGAAAGCCGATCATCTATGCGGCATTGAGAGAACGCAGGTTCTGGAATCATGTCACCTTCAGGCTCATTGTCCGCGTGTTGCGGACTGAACTAGCGGGCCTCCGGAATCGATAAAACGGATTTACGAACCATGGGACAGGAAATCAATCTCCTCGACGGCTATCCAGCAGCAAAGCGGCCGATAGACGAACGCGCGCGGCTGATTACTCCCGAACACCGGGCGGTGGCACGGGAGTTTGGCCGCGATTTTTTCGATGGAGATCGCCTGCACGGCTATGGTGGCTACAACTATCACCCGCGATTCTGGACCGAGACCGTCCGCCGTTTTCGCGATCACTACGGACTGAAGCCGGACGCTTCGGTTCTCGATGTGGGCTGCGCGAAGGGTTTCATGATGCACGACTTCAAGTTGCTCATGCCCGGCATGACCATTGCGGGCCTCGACATTTCCGAATACGCCCGCGATCACGCAATCGAGGACATGCGGGAGTTCATACAGGTGGGAAACGCCACGGCGCTCCCCTATGCGGACCAATCGTTCGATCTCGTCATTTCGATTAACACGATCCACAATCTCGCCCTCGAGGACTGCAAGCGGGCGTTACGCGAAGTCCAACGCGTTTCGCGGCGAAGCGCTTTCGTCACCATGGACGCATGGAGAAACGAAGCCGGGCGCGAGCGAATGTTGAAGTGGAACCTGACCGCGCTGACTTACATGCACATCGAGGACTGGAAAAAGGTGTTCGCGGAAGCGGGCTACACCGGCGACTACTACTGGTTCATCGCGGAATCGGCGTAATATCTCACGCAAATGAATACAACGGCGGCCGTTCTTTTTGAGCTCAACAAGCCCCTGCGGCTGATCGAGGTGCGCGGGCGAGGGCTCCAGCGAGGCCAGATCCTCGTGGATGTCGCCTACAGCGGCGTGTGTCACAGCCAGCTTCATGAGATGCGCGGCCGCAGGGGCCCCGACCGTTTTCTTCCCCACACGCTGGGACATGAAGGCTCGGGGACGGTCGTTGCCGTCGGCCCGGAGGTGACGAAAGTAAGGCCTGGAGATGCGGTCGTGCTTTCGTGGATCAAGGGGACGGGGATCGACGTTCCCTCCAACGCCTACGACAGCGGCGGCGGCGTCATCAATTCGGGCGCGATCAGCACGTTCATGAAGCAGACGATCGTATCGGAAAACCGGCTCACTCTCATTCCCGGCGGCATGCCGCTTCGGGAGGCCGCTCTGCTCGGATGCGCGATTCCCACCGGCGCCGGCGCCGTATTGAACGCGGCGCGGATTCAACCGTTGGAAAGCATCGCGATTTTCGGATTGGGAGGAATAGGGCTGAGCGCCGTGCTGGGCGCCGGAATCGGCGGCGCCAATCCAATCATCGGCATCGATGTCATCGACCACAAACTCGACCAGGCGAGAACGCTCGGCGCGACCCACACAATCCATGCCGGCCGCGAAGATCCCTTGGCCGGCATCATGCAAATCACCGGCGGGCGGGGAGTCGATTACGCCATCGAGGCGGCAGGCCGGCAGGAAACCATGGAAACGGCCTTTAAATCGGTTCGCGATGCCGGCGGGCTTTGCATCATTGCCGGGAATCTGGCCAGCGGCCTGCGCATTTCCATCGATCCTTTCGACCTCATCAGGGGTAGACGGATCGTGGGCACCTGGGGCGGGGAAACCAGTCCGGATCGCGATATTCCCCACTACGCCGACTTGTACCTTGCAGGGAAATTAAAACTCGAGGCTTTGATTACGCACGAGTACCCGTTTGAAGACATCAACCAGGCATTCGAGGATCTCGAAAAAGGAAACGTGGGCCGGGCCCTGATCCGTTTCAATGGAGGCCGATGACAACGCTTGCGGACTCGCTTCGCGGACATTTTGTCGTCGTCAATCTCGGGTCAGCCGGCGATCGGGACTATGCGCTGCCACCGGCGATCCGCGCCGCAACAACGCTGGTTGAGATCGATGCGGGCAAAGCCTCGCGAAGCCGGGGCGCGTACGCGGCAAAACACAGCCTTCAAAGCGCGGTGGCGGGGACTGAAGGCACTCGGACGTTTATTCAGCGCGCCTACGGCCTTTGCTCGTCGCTGCTCGAGCCGCGCCGCGAATTGATCGAGCGATACGGGCTCGAGCGCTATTTTGAAATCGTTTCCGCATCTGCAGTCGAGTGCAAGCGCCTTCCGGACCTGCTGAGTGATCTCGGCATCCAATCCATCGACTTCCTGAAGACGGATCTCGAGGGCCTCGACTTCGAAGTCATCCAAAGCTGCGAAGCAATGCTCCCCCAGGTTCTCGCGATCCAGTGCGAGTTACGATTTGAACCGTTCTATATCGGAGAACCGCCGTTTCACGAAGCCGCATCGTATCTGAGCGAGCGCGGCTTCGAATTGATTGCTCTTCAGTCCGAATACTGGAAGCCCCGAACAGCGCACTCTCGGCAGCACAAGGACGGGCGGCTGGCATGGGCGGACTGCCTGTTCATGCGAAAGACGGCCCTGGTGTCCGCCCCCCTGGCACAGGCGAAGCAGATCGTCATCGCGAGCATGGCCGGCCGCCGATCCTGGGCCGAGCACTTGTTGAATCAATACAAGAGTTCCCTGCCCGCAGCGTGGATCCCGGACCTGGAGCCGCTCGTGTTGCCTCACCACTCAATAAGAGAAACGTGGATCTGGAACCTGCTGCGCCGGGTTCGGAACACAGTCAGGCCATCGGAGTTTGACCATCCTCACGTTGCGAAGCGGTAAACCCGTCCGGAACAACCGTGCACCGCATGTCCCCAAATTTTCACTGCCCGAAGGGCGGGTGAGGCTTTCACCCGTCCGGAATCGTCAGAGTCAAAAATCGATCCGGGCGTTGATCGTTATGGTCCGTGCCCCTTGGGCGCCGGTGATGCGGCCGAAACTCGAGGAATTGAGGTCGACGTTCGGGTTGTCCCATATCGGCCTGTTCAGCACATTGACCGCGTCCGCACGGATTGTGAACGTCGTTCCCTCGGTAAGCCGCGTCTGCTTTTGCAGCGCCATATCGAAGCCGAGGCGGGCTGGCCCTTCAACGCCGGACTGCGTCAATCCGAGGTTTCCGGCCGTGCCCGGCTGCGGATTCTGAAGAACGATATTTCCCGCGCTGTCGACGGCGACGTTGTTGCTGAAGCGGCCGGCCACCGCCGTATTTCCGCCAAAGTTCGGCGCCGGCGCCCTCCGAACGGACAGACCTTCGAAGAATTCGACGAACCCAACCTCCCGCCGCACCTTTCCGAGACTGTCCGGTAACACGCCGATCAGATCCGGAGTATTGATGTTGCCGCGGCTGTCCAGGGTCCGCCGTGTCGAGGTGATACTCAGCGGCTGGCCGGAGTTCCAGGAGAAGATTCCTGAAACGTCCCAACCCCCAACAATCCGCTGAACCCAGCCCGGAGCGCCGCCCAGCAGCGCCCTGTTGGGACCGAACGGTAGCGCCCACGTGCCGTGCGATTTGAAGGTATGCGTGCGGTGGAAAATCAGCAGGCCCTTCTGCAACTGCCGGTTCCGTGGATCGCGTTCGCTAATGGTCGTGTCGCCCGTATTGGCGTTGCCGGCAGCGGAATTGCCCAGGGTTCTCGACCAGGTATGGTTGAACTCCGCGCTGAGGCCGTTGGATAGACGTTTTCTTAACGAGGTCTGCAGGGAATGATAGGTCGAGCTGTCGTCGTTCCCATGAAGCTGCAGCGAGCCGAACTGCGGGTTGACGACGATGAAGTTCTCCGGGAGTCCGTTCCGGCGCAACAAGCCGCCGGCTTCGCCCGTACCCGTAGACGAGCTGTTCAGAAAGTTCGCCAGAGACGCGGCTTCCCCGTTGGCGATCCATTGATTGGTCGTCGCGAATTGCCGCAGCGCTTCCGAGCCGCTGCCGTTTTGTCCGACAGTGATCGTTCCGATCCGGATGCCCCTGAGCATCGTGTCGAACAAGGGCGCACTGCCTCCGGCGCGCGTGATGTTGAACGCATCGAGGATGCCGTTCTCGAAGATATTGATCGTGTTGAGTTCTTTGGCGGACCGGAGCTTGGTCCCTTTGCTGCCGACATAGCGGGCCTCCACTGTCAGGTTCTTTACCAGTTCGTGCTGGACCGACAGGCTCCAGTTCTGAACGTACGGCACCACACGGTCGTCGGCGAATCCTTGCAATCCCGTGACGCGGTTCGTGACCGGGACCGGCTGCAGCGGCCGGAGGCCGCCCTTCGGCAATGGAAAGACCGTCAAGGCCGATCCAATGTCCAGGTACTGCGACGGTGTCAGCACACCGGGCGCCTGCGTGATCGACAGTGACGATCCCGGCGCGCCGCCGATAATACTGGAGTACTGCAGGAATGTGGGCGCCCCCGTATAGTTGACGCCGTAGCCGCCGCGCACGACCGTCGACCGGGCCAACCACGGAACGTTCCAACTGAAGCCGAACGAGGGGGCAAAGTTGTTGAAGTCGTTGTTATAGATCAGCGTATCGGGATTCGGAGAATTCTTTCCCGCAAACCCAATAATCGTAGGCGACCCGCCGCTGGCGCCGGGGCGAAACCGCGCGCTGAAATCCTTTCCGGAAATGCCGAACAGGGCGGATTGACCGCCGATAGGCTTCACACCCATGCCCGTATCGTCATAGGGTGTGCCGTAAATGTCGTAACGCACGCCCATGTTCAAGGTAAGGTTGGACGTCACCTTCCAACTGTCCTTAAAGAAACCGGCATAGTCGTTCTGATGATAGTTTCTGGTCTTCAGAACGGCGCCGTCCTGGAATCCCAGAAAGTCCTTCTGTTCCGGCGTCAGGAGAAAAAAGTCCTGCGAAAGGGTGTCAATCGAGCCGGCGAGGTTGGCCAGCAGTTCCTGCGCCGTGGTGATATCGAACGAGTTCAGACCCGGAAAATTTGTGGAGGTGATACCCGGAATGGGCACGGTTCCGATGCCCAGATTTGCCTGGGGCCGGCTGTTTATGGCGTCGTATTGTCCGCTGCTGGAGTATGTCGCCTCGAAGCCGGCCTGGAGCGAATGGCTGCCCCGAGTCCAGCTCAGCGTGTCGGCAAATTGCATCAGCGGGCTCGAGTTGAACCGCGGGTTTTGCCTCACCCGCGCGAAGTCCCCCAGTCCGGGAGTAACTCCTGTCCCCGTATTGCCCGGACCCACCATACCCTGAAGAATCGCGAACCGCTGTCCTGCGATTTGAGGAAACGCCTCGAACGCTTCCTTGGCGAGTGCGGTAAGTTTGCTGGCGTCAAAGACGCCGCCCTGACAGCAGTTCAGGTCCGTCGGTTGCATACCCTCCCAGGTATCCACTTTCCGGCCCCAGCGGAATTCATTCACAATAGTCGGTGAAATCGTGGAGGTCCACGATGCCGTGGAAAAGGTCGGGTCGCGGCGGATCTCGCCGAAGTACCCGCCGGGATAATCCGGCAGGCCGGTCTGTCCCGTGACGCCCCAGTTGTTTTCCCGCGTCAGCGAGTACGACGCTTTGTTGCTGCTGTTGAACTGATAGTCGATCCGGAAGGTTGAATGGTTGCGGTTCGCCGTCTGCGTGTCTCCCGTGGCGCCGTCCTCCCCGGCTATGCGCCGCTGCCAGCGGATGCCGGCCGTGTTCAGGCCATCGCCGATAGTCCAGTCGTTCGGCGCCGGCATCCGGCGCAGATACTGCGGCCCTACCCAGACTGGGTCAATCCGGGTGCGAAACGGATCTCTCACGTCACTGAACACGTTGAACGAATTCAAAAACAACGGGGCGCCGGTCCGGGGATCCGTGCTGAGCACGTTACCTTGCAGACCGACCGACGGCGTCGTCGCAAACGCACTCCCATTGCGGCGGCTTGTCCCACCCGCCCTGCCCGGCGCGCCCTCCGTTAAGAACCGGAAGACGCCCTGCCGCGCTTCGGGCGTCAGCACGAGCCCGATAGCCTCCTGCTTCGCGAGGTAGCGCTGTCCGTCAAACAGGAAGAAGAAAAATGCCTTGTTCCGGATGATCGGTCCGCCGACACGGCCGCCGAACTGATTCCGGTTACGGAAGTCTTTGGGGGTTCCAACCAGATTCTGAAACCAGTTGTTGGCGGCCAGTCGCGAATTCTGGTTGGAGTGGAAGAGTGCCCCGTGGAACTCGTTGGTGCCCGAACGGGTCTGCAGCCGCACCTGCCCGGAGCCCCGCCCGACGGCCGCGTCCACGCTTGTGACATTCACCTGCACTTCTTCCACGAGGTCCGGGCTGGTGAACGTCCCCGAATACGCTCCGTTCCAGTCCAGGTACCGGCCGTCGCCCGTGGGCAAGCCGTCGCGGGTCGTGTTGATCTGGCTCATACGGGAGCCGCCGAAATTTTCGCCGACCGTACCGGCCACAACGAACGCAAGGTCGATCACGTTGCGGGATGCCAGCGGAAGGCTGCGCACTTCAATGTCGGGAAGCACGTCGCCGATCGACGCCGTCGTCGTCGCCAGAGCGGTCGCCGAGTCGGCAAGAACCTCCACCGCTGTAGCGATCGTACCGACTTGCAACGTGAAGTTGAACCGCACCTGCTGGCCCTGGCTCAACTGGATGTTCTCGCGCGTGGCCGTCTGAAATCCCGGCAGCGACGCCGTCAAGCGATATGTTCCAGGCTGAAGGCTGGGAATCTGGTAGGCTCCGGCTTCATTGGTCAGCTGCGTCGTGGAGATTCCCGTGTTGACGTTTGCCGCCGCCACCTCCACGCCCGGAATCAGCGCGCCCGTGGAGTCCGCGACGGTCCCGCCGATGCTTGCGCTCACCTGCGCGGAACTCTCCAGAGGTAATGAAATCAAAAGCAACAATCCTGCCGCAGCAATACGAGAAATGTTTCCTACAGACATTGGTTTCCTCCTCCCAGTTCGCCCCCTTTATCAAATGGCGACTGGAACTTAAAAAATCAGATAGCAGATCGCCCCATAAACAAACACCAAACTTCTCGCCATGGGAACCTCTTTTAAGAGATCGCTACGAATTTCTTCAGTCGGCCGGACCTCTCCTTCCGGGTACAGAGCATGTATTTTTAGTACCAGTCCCGCAAACGGACTTCGACTCCGTTTTCTCCCCGAAGAGCGTTCTCGAAAACCTTCGTATCCTGACCACGATAGTGATACGGATACACAACCTTGGGACGGAATGCCTTGACGCACTCGGCCGCTTCTTCCGGCGTCTGTGTGAACGGCAGGTTCATCGGCAGGAAGGCCACATCGATGTTCCGCAGCGCCTTGACCTCAGGGACACATTCGGTGTCGCCGGCCATATAAATCCTTTTACCTCCGAGCGTCACGATGTAGCCATTGCCACGGCCTTTGGTGTGGTAAAGCTGGCCGGCCGCGGGACCGCGGGTCAGGTTATAACTGGGAACAGCCTCGACGCGAATCTGCGTGCCACCGGCATTCAGGTTCTCCGTTGCGCCATTGGCCATCGGTTTGGCTTCAGTAACTGACGTTACAACTTCGGGCGCCGCGATGATCACCGTCCCCTGCTTTTTGAGCGCATTGACGCTGGCGGGCTGCAGATGATCGCCATGAATATCGGTAATGAGAATGAGGTCCGATTTCGGCATCCATGAATAGTCGCCGGTCGGGTCGATATCGATGATCTTTCCGGCAAATTCCAGGCGCAGACTTGCGTGCGTCAATGGTGTGATCTTGACCGGGCCGGCAGTCGTGGTTTCGACGTCAAACCGGGCTTCCGGATGATGCGCCGGCGCTGGCGGAGCCTGCTGCCCGCGGCCGCCGCCCTGACCACGCTGGCCCCGCTGGCCGGCACCCCTTTCCTGGGCCATGGCTGCCATCGCATCAGCGGCTGAGCCGATCAAAAAGAGCGCCGTGAACAGCAGTGTAAATCTTGCTCGCGTTCCCATGGTTTCTCCTGACCTTGTTCGCTCTATTTAAAGATGCCCGCCGCGGGATCGCGCACGGATTCATTGAAGAAGATCTCGTCCATTGGAGCGCACAATTCTTCACGAAGCTCGCCCGCCTGCCGCCTCCATTGTTTTGTCGTGCTCACCCAGGGTTTCACGTACATCGCCGGGTCCTCGATGCGGTAAACCGCTTCGATCGTATCCCTGTCCGAGCGGCGATACCGTTCCTGAAATTTCATATTGGCGCTGTAGACGTTCCCCCACTGGTCGAGCCACGCGCGGTCGTCAAAACCGGTCGTGTCCACCACGAGCGTGTCGCCGTCCCATCGCGCGACCGAGTATCCCATCCACCGGCCATCGGGCTGCTTCGGAAGTTCCCGCCCATCCATCCACAGGTGGCGAGTGGAACCCTGGCTTTGAAACTCCATGAGAATCCGGCCCGCCACGTGATGAAACTCGGCCTGGCCGCCGGTGTAAAACAGGAGGCGCGGAATTCCCTTCGGATTGCACGTCATGATGGGATCGTTGCCCTTCGCGGGCTCGACGGCTTCCTTCTGGGGGCCGGGCCGGCCGGTGACTCTGCTCTGGAAGAGCTTTTCGCCTGCCTCAGTTCTCTTTGGAACATATTCCCAGTCGGTCATCATTCGATCCCGTTGAGGTCTCCACACGCCGGAGAAATCATGCGGATCGAACTTGTCGTTGGGATTGAGCGCGGGTAACTTTGCGTCAGGTCCTTCGGCCTGACCGCCCCAGTTCGTCACCTTTCCCTGCGCGAAAGTCAACGATACGAACACCAGAAGCAGACCCGCAAGAAGGACCGACTTGTTGAAGGCTCGTCGCATTGAAACTCCTATTCGATGTTTCTGCCGGACAGAATTTCCTCGCCGTTCTCATTGACAGCCTTGATCAGAAGACCAACGGGCGATCCAGCCCGCGAGGGGCCCAGCGTCAGCGTCACCTTCGTACCCGGTTTCAGGGCTTCGACGGAGCGCGACTTGTTCCACCCGTTCTGTTGAAGGGTGAACGGAGTCGGCGCCACTTCGGCAGCCCACTTTGTAACCTTTCCGGTTTCGTCGGTCACGTCGAAAAACATCTGCGGATGCGGGTTGGTATAGCGGAAATCCGTCATGACGGCTTTCAGGGTTATGGGTTTCGATGAATCATAAGAAATGTTCGTGCCGTGATGGGCGAGCATCGGGACGGAACAGATGAGCACAACCATGGCCACCAGCGCCGTTTTTTTCATCCTCAGATCCTTCATTGACGTGATCCTCCGAGTGGTCAGGAAACTATATGTGCGATTTCATCAAGTCAAGGCAAAACAGGCCCCTTTGGCCGTCAGTCCATACGTCAACGTCACGGAATTTTCACTCGTGATGTTGACGAATTTGCGGTTGTTCTCTGGATGAGGTATTAAGGCTCGAATGCATTACGTCCCGGGACCGCCGCTTTCCGAATTTGTCTCGTTGTTCTGGTACTTCCGAGGCCACGAAGTATCGAACGCGAAGGAGCGCGTGCTGCCCACGGGCACCGTGGACCTGATCATTCGACTCGACAGTGCGCGGACATCCGATTCGGGAATCTACGGCCCGCGGACGCGCTCTGTCGTCATTCAAACCACGTCCAACCAGGAACTGCTTGGTATCCACTTCAAGCCCGGTGGAGCCTTTCCCCTTCTCCAATTTCCTGTAGCCGAACTGCAGGATCGCGGGATTTCTCTCGGCGATCTTTGCCGCGAAGATGAGGCTCAGCAAGTACTCGGCTTGCTGCACGAGACACCGACGGGACAGGGAAAATTTCGCGTCATCGAACAGTGGCTGCTGCAACTGATCCGGAAGGAGTTCCATAGTCATCCCGCCGTGACGTTTGCAATGCGAGCATTCCTCACGGGCCCGTATGGTTCCACGGCTGAAGTCGCGGACAAGACCGGCTACAGCCACCGACACTTCATCGAACTATTCCGGAACGAGGTCGGCCTGACGCCGAAACGGTTCCATCGCCTCTATCGATTTCGCAGGGTCATTCAGGCTGTTCGGCAGCAGACGGACGTGGATTGGGTCGACCTGGGAATTTCTCTGGGTTACTTCGACCAGGCCCACCTCATTCACGATTTTCGAGAGTTCTGCGGGCTCACTCCCACACAGTACCTGGGATTGCGAACGTCTTTCCCCAATCACGTTCGCATTCCTGACTGAGGTCAATTTCTTACAATACGTCCGGTCCTCTTCCCTGTAGATTCCAGAAAACTTGAACAGGAGGAAACATGTCAAATCCAATCCAAAAACGGCCTGAAGGCTTTCACACTGTCACACCTTATCTGGTGGTCAACGGCGCGGCCGGAGTCATTGAGTTCCTGACCAGGGCATTTGACGCGAACCAAGTCGGCGATCCATTCAAGGGGCCCGACGGCAAGATCATGCACGCGGTAGTTCGAATCGGCGATTCGATGATCGAACTCGGTGACTCGCCTGCCGAACCCATGCCGGCGAATCTTCACATGTATGTCGATGATGTTGACGCCGTGTATCGGCGCGCCCTGACAGCCGGCGGAGTGTCCGTGCGGGAACCGCAGACCACGTTCTACGGCGATCGCAGCGCCGCCGTGAAAGACCCCGGCGGCAGTAGCTGGTGGCTGGCATGTCACGTAGAAGACGTTTCCGAGGAAGAAATCATCCGGCGAGCAAAGGCACATTCAGAGTAGACTCGGCTTCCATTGAGGAGGCTCATCCATGGACCATATTCACACCGCCCGCAGACTCGCGTTTTTCGAAACGCTGAATACGGTGTGCTGGGCTCGCTCGATATTTCCTGGTTCTTTCGCGCGAACGTGCCCGCAGCGGTTCTTACCGTCCCGACGATTCTCACCTGCGTGGCGATCGTCCGTTACAGCGAGAAGACGGCAGCCTCGCTTTTAGTCTCCGGCGCTGTCGCCTTCTGGGCGAGCTTCAACGTTTTCTGGGTGCTTGGCGACCTCGAGATGCTTTCGTGGGGACTTGACGCGGCGAAGATCTTCATCGCCTTGCTCGTCGCCTGCCTCATCGGCGCGCTGTCTGCCGCCGCCTACAATCATGAGGCCAAAGAGATCGTGCTCGAGCGCCTCCGCCGCGTCCGCATCGGCATCCCGAAGTAGATTTGCCATACGCGCCATGTGCGTGTTATTCGCCGCGCTTTACACACAAGAAACCTCTGGAGAAGAAGGGCGTGGATCTCGAAACGGTGTCGGTGCTGCTGGGGCATGCGTCGAGCCGTATCACGGCGAAACACTACGGCATTGGGTGAAGGATCTCCAGGCGAAGCTCGAAGAGGATGTCCGGAAACTCTGGAAGTGACTTTTGAGTCCTCCCCTACATACTCTCTGTAACCAATAGTATTAAAGAATTAGAGGTAGTAGAGAAGGCCCGTTTCTGGAGAAAAGCCCGGTCTCGCTAGGTTATATGCGGGGACTGCCTGTGGATAGACTTGGGGAAAACACAGGGGGATGCCGTGGAGAATCCGAAGCCCCCAGCCGAAATTACTCTGACGTTATCCCCCGCCCCCACGCCACTTGTTCACAGGTTACACACACATCAAACGCAGCGAAGGATCTTCCTAAGCACTTTCAAAGGTCTAGCTTTTACGTCGTGCTCCCAAAACCGGAGGACCCGCCATCCTTGCTGACGCAACTGTGTGGTTACGGCCCGGTCGCGGGCTTGGTTTCCAGAGACCTTGCGACGCCAGTACTCTGCGTTCGATTTCGGGAGCCGCAAACAATCAGGGCAACCGTGCCAGAAGCACCCATCCACGAAAACGGCGACGCGCGGATCTCGAAAGATGAAGTCTGGACAGCCGAGCACTTTCGAAGAGTGGAGAATCCAACCCGACACACCGGTCCGGACGAGATACGCGCGAAGCCTGCTTTCAGTGGAACGGTTGCCGCGAGAACGGACCTTCGCCATTACCGCGGACCGCGTTGCAGCGTCTACGTTGTCCATGTGAACCTACGGAGCGATGAGAATAGTTGATGGAGTTCGCCTGGACAACAATAGAACAAGACGGGAGAGGGGCGGGCAAATCGGAGCGCGGATCATGTCCTTAAAGCTCGGCTTCTCCCGCTTGCCCGATCCCATCGGACCGGAATACAGCCTTTCATCGCTCAGTTCGATTACGCCGTCCGGCGCGCCGACCTTCTTGCCGTAGGAAAAACTAAGCATGTTCACTTCCGACGTTCGTTTCGCAAGGAAGTCGCGGATATTGAGCGCGGTCGAGCTCGTGATGTAATCGACAAGGACGTCCTGAACGATCCAGAGCGTTTTTCCACCCCATGCGAGAGTGATCTCCGATTTGACGATGAGTTGGCTCACCATCCTCGCCCACACTTGGCGATAGTTGATTCCAGGAGCCGCATGCGGACGCCCGAGAACCGCGTCTTCGAACGCCATTGGAATCGTGGTCCTTTTCGTCTTGTTGCCGCCCGATGTGCTGGACGTCATGATCTCGATGACGTGCGGAATGCCGATCGGACCGTCTTCGACATACTGATGAGTACCCTCCTCGGAGATCTGGTAGCCGGACCGCCGCATGACCGTCCGCATCTCGGACCACGTCTTCCCCGTCGCCTCCGCTATCTGTTCGTCGCTTGCCCGACCCACTGGCATCACGACGTAATCGAACGTGTAGTCGAAAGACTTCTGAAGGCCGTTCACCGTCCCGGTGTACTTCATCTTGACCTCGGGCCAAACACCGAGTCTCGTGCCCTTCTTGTATTCCAGTAGCGAGAGCACATGCTCTTCGGACTTGCGCTGATACACGCGAGAGTCGTCAGCTTGTCTGCCGAGAACGAGAAGCCTTCGAGGACATACAATCCACGGCGGTCCATCCAGAGTCATTTGAATGGAGCAAACTCCGGCGGGAACACCTTCCCGGCCTTTGAAGAGTCTCTGAAGAGCGGCGTTCGTCGTGAAGTTGACTGAGGAAAGATACCGGTTGCCTCCGCCGTCGCAATCTTGGCCCATGAATGGGCACCGAGCATTCAGGCGGTGCGAGTTGGCTTCCGCCGACTTGTCAGAAAGACGGAAGCCAAAAACCTCAAAGAGCCTCGGCACGCAAGAACTCCCGTATGGATTCCGCCAGAACTTTGGCGACTGGCGGAGGAACCGAATTCGCGACTTGGCGATGCTGATCCAAATTGCGAACCGTGCCAGACCTGCTTCGAACGGGCCCCTTCAACAAATAGTCGTCGGGATACCCGTGAATGCGGAGATACTCGCGCGGCGTGAGATACCTGTCCAGCGTCGGGTGAAAAAAGATTTCCCCGCATCGAAGAGTCAACGATGGCTCGCTTCGAGAGAGCCGTCGGTATTTCGTAGTGTCCTTCTTCCCCAATCGGCAACGCTGTTCGACCGGAAGATGCAGCTCCTTAGCCAAGTGAGAGCCCTCCGGTACGCCCTGGATTCGTCCCCGGTCACGGTCGGGCGTAACGTCAATGTGATTTGGGATCGCCGATTCTTTCCGATAGGCAGGGCGGGTGAGTCCCTTGAGAACATCGCCTACGGTCACATACGGTTGTATACCAAGTAGAGGAAGGGCTTCAGGAATTCCGTGCGTCGGACGAGGAAACTCAAATCGCTTTTTCCCTCGGGTAGCTACGATGAACACCCGCTTTCGAAATTGAGGAACGCCGTAGTCTGCCGAGTTGATGACCTGAAGGGTTGGTGTATAACCCAACTTTTTCATCCTTCCCATAAGTTCAGAGAGCACGCTACCGGGAACACCGCCTTCGTCCGGGGCGTTCAGCAATCCCTTCACCTGTTCGATCAGAATCGCTCTCGGCCGGAAGGTTTCGGCAAAGCGAACCATTTCGAAGAGCAACATGCCCCGCTCGTCGTCGAGGCTCAACCGCTTTCCGATTTGAGAGAAAGCCTGACAGGGAGGGCCCCCGAAGAGGAGATCTAAATCGCCTGGATCGAGGCCCAAACTTTCGCGCAAGATATTCGGGTCAACCTCACGGATATCTTGCTCCATAATTTGCGTAGTGGAATTGCACTGCTCAACCCGAGAGCGCAGCGTTTCACAGCAGTGCGGATCGCGCTCGATACTGACAAGAACTTCGAAACCGGCATCTGACACGCCGAGATCCATTCCTCCGCCCCCGGAGAAAAGAGAGACAGCTTTCGGTTTTGCGTGCGAGACCGGCAGAAGTGTCGTTACTTCACGTTCGGCAATCATCGTGACCTTCCTAACTTGGGCCGGAAGATATTAACAAAAAGGGTTAGGGCAACCCACTTTGATACTCCGGCACCTTTAGGACAGCATGGGTCCCCGTGCGAGGAGATCACAAAAAAGGGAAAAGCCCTCAAACTGCGAGGGCTTTAGCGAAGAAGGCTGTTTAAGGAGGGAGGTCGATCTACTTCTTTTTGGGTGCCGGTCTTGTTTCTACCACGGTTGTGCTTTTGTGGGTTTTGGCATAGCCCGGTTTAACGTACTGACCTGTTTTCGCGCTGCGCGCGTCTTTCGTAGCCATGGAAATTTCCTTAATCTTTTCAGAGCGTGCTTGGAGAACATCCTGTCAGAGGTAGGCCGGTCGAGCGGCGCGACTGCAAGTTCTGCGCGATTCCGAGATTCAGAACTATTTATTTTATAGGCACGCTGAAGGACAGAAGTGGTCCTGAGAAACGAAAATTTACTCCCCTTGAAACGCTGTTGATTTCCTGTCTGAGCGAGTCGGAAAATAGATGCCGGAAATTAACCGATATGTCTCAAACAGCCGTTGCCCTCGCACGATGCATCCATTGCCTGAGCGAGACTGACTCTCCAGAACTGGATCATGTGTTCCCGAAGTCCTGGTATCCGGATACGACGCCTAAGACTGTCCAGCGGTGGACCGCGCCGAGCTGTCCGAAATGCAATCGCGCATTCGGGCAGCTCGAACACGACCTCTTTCTCAGGATGATCTTTTGCGTAGACTCGAAGTCCGACGCGGCGGCTGGTCTCGCGGCGAAGGCGCTGCGGACCATGGGGCTCGATGCAGAGGGACTCTCGGACGAAGAGAAACGGCGTCGCGAAGCGACGCTCAAAAAGATCCGCTCGGAGTTGGTTCGGACCGAAGAACTTGAGGACAAACCCGGAAAGATACCGGGCCTCGGGCCGCCTGAAGGTGTCGAATCACCGCGATCGATTCTGATTCCCTACGCGGGATTGTCACTGATGGCGGAGAAGATCGTCCGCGGCTGCGAGTACCGCATCAACAATAGATTCGTTGAACCTCCGTACACCGTTTGCACGTTTATCGCGAACGCAGAAGTAGTTTTCCCGGAAGCCATGGTGACTGGAGTGAAGAGCATCGATTTCGGTCCGGGCTGCCAAATTAAGCGGATCTTCGCCGCCGAAACTCCGAAGGTCGTTCGCTACTGGATCACCATCTGGGGAGCTTTGCGCTTCAGCGTCTTGATCGACCTACACGAAGAACTCGAAAAAGCGAAGCACCTCTACAAGCGGCCCGAAGGAATCGAGCCGCCCGATAAACCTACGATGCGGATTCGGCCATACCTGAGGGAGTATAAGGACTGACGCAATACCGCGAGACGTATCGATGAGCGAATACACCGAGCAGACGTGGCAGCAGGAAACGGATTTCGACAAAGCAAATCCTGCGCCGGCATTCTGGACTGGCAACAGCTACTTCGCGTTCGGTGGCCTTCTGCCGTGTCCCAACTGCAAGACTATCGGCTTTTACAGTCCTCGATTTGAGCCACGCGCTGACGTAAACCGTAAGTACCGTGTATGCAAGTTCTGTGGTTTTGCTCAGGAGCTGACCGGGTACGCATACGAGACGAGCGGAGAGAAACCATATCGCTGGGTCATGGTCACGTGCCCATCGTGCAGTCCGCAAGGACTCTTCGGAGTTTACGATTGGAAAGTGCCGTGGGATACGTCGTCGAAGAAATGTGGAAGTTGCCAGAAAGATATGCAGGAAGCGAAGTGGCCTAGTGACGATCCCGACCACCCCTTCCATAAGTGGAAAGCGCAGGTTCTTGAGATCCTCGAAAAGAACAGGCCGACGGCCTAACCACGCTCCGTTCGTTTGCAAGGTTATGTCTCGGCGAATCGAAAGGTTGAGCGTCGACTGATTGTAACCGTCCGGGATCCTCGCCACACGACCTCGATCCGTCCGGCCCCGGAATTCGTGGGCGTCGATCGGGTAACCATGCGTCTCTGATTCGATGCCAGCCATCAAGCCGGCTTCTTACCACACACTGAAGCAGCGGCAGCCGCATGCGGAGGATTAGTTCTATCAGTGGGCGCGGGGCTTCAGAGCCTGTCCGAGTAATGGATCCCACGCCGCGGCGGCTGCACTCTCGCTGTGTGGAGCGCGTGGTCCTGCGCCTAAGAATCTCGGATTGCCGAACCGAATGCGGATGAAACCACCTCGGCAAGGTTCAAAGGGACCTTGTCAGGTCCGGATTTCATCCCATCTGGTGGGCCAACTTCAAAATATTATGGACGGTACACAGCAGGCTCCATTCCCCGCGAACTTTATTCATGCCGCGCAGGAGAAACTGCCGGAATCCCCGGGCGCTTTTGATGATTCCAAAAACCGGCTCCACCGTCTGCGCTCGAAGCCGATACCGGGATCGCTTTCGGCCTCTCGTAATGCGCGACCGCATCTGTTGTCCTAAGGGTCCCACCGTGCCGCGCCAGGAGCCGTCCTTGTTTCGGCCCCCGGTTGCCATGTAGACCCGGACCGCTCTCTGCTCCAGTTGTTCCAGATTCTGTTCCGAGTAATAGCCGCTGTCGGCTGAAATTTCCCTGACGCTATCTTCCGTGTTGGCCTCAATCTGCTCCACGACTGGAATTAAATGTTTCAAATCATTGCGCTCGTTGGTCACCATTTGCGCCACGATGACTTGACTGTCTCCGTCCACGGCCGCTTGTGCGTTGTAGCCTTGAACGTAGCCATTCGCTGTTTTCAATAATCGGCTATCGCCGTCGGTGAGATTCCGCTTGGCCCCATCCGGTGGCTCGTCGGGAATCGGGTTCCGCACCCGGTTCGGGGCGGGCTTGTTCTGGTCCTCGGCCTTCTTCTGCTCCGCCTCGGCCTGGGCTTCGGCTTCCAACTCCGCCTTCGCCTGACGGATCTTTTCCAATCGCTTCTGCTTATCCGCAACCCAGTCCGGCAATTCATCGCCCCGTCGGTCTGCCCCGTATTGGGCGTCCTCTTCAGCATCCTGACGTTCGGCTTCTCGGAACCATCCGGCCACTTCTTCGGCCAGTTCCTGTTCGCTCTTTTTCATCCGCTCGTACTTCATCGTCTGTGCCTTCGATGCGTTGCCCGCTATCCGTGTCCCATCCAATGCCACGTGCGCCAACTTCACCATTCCCGCCTTCTGGCAAAGTTTCAATACTTGCCCGAACATCTCCCCCAATGCCCCGATATGTCGCTTCCGAAAATCGTTGATCGTTCGAAAGTCCGGCTGTTGCATCCCCGTGATCGCCATGAAATCCACTCGCTGCTCACAAGCTTTCGCGATCCGTCGCGAGGCATAAATGCCTTGGCTATACGCATACAGTATTACTGCCGTCATCATCGCCGGATGATAGGGCGGATACCCTCTATCCTCGCTGTAGGCACTCACAATCTTCGACAGATTCAGCTGCTCTAGAACCAGATTTCTTATGAAATGGGCCAAGTGCTCCGTCGGCACCCAATCCAGCACAGCCGCTGGAAACATCGTCGGCTGTTCGACATTCCATTCTCGAAATGTTTTGCTCATGCCTTCCGTTTTACCCACTTCTTGACCAACTCCGGTCCCTTCCATTACTCGGACAGGCTCTTCAGCCCCGTGCAAAGTTCAAAAAGAAGAGTTCCTGTTGGAGTTTGGCACGGGGCTGAAGCCCCGCGCCCACAGACAGTGTCAGTCGGCCTCCACGCGTCCCACCCGGCGCGGAGCGCGCGATGGGCGGAATACATTGATGAAACGGCGGCCATGGCGGGCGAGCCGCTTGCACATCGGCCATAGCGTCGTGAAACTGAGGGCCGCTCCGCCAATGCTCACCAGAATCAGCACAATGTCCCAGAGCGGACGCTGGTTGTAGAGCCACGGGAAATCGAATTCGTGCAGCGCGGCGTATGCCCAGCGGTCGACGCGGGTGATCCACTCCTGCTTGGACATGGTTCCGCGGTTTGGATCCAGATACAACCAGGTGCGGCCGGGATCCAGATATCGAACGCGAAGCACGGGAAGCGCGCGTGAGCCGTCGCGGCTGCGCCAGTAGTTGTCATACTCCGTCAGCCAGGTGGCGTCTTCCATGGGAACGCCGGCCATCGCCTCGTTTGCAATGTCCATCATGATGTCCTCATGGAACTTCGTGAACGTTCCCTTCTCGGGATGCTCCAACCAGACCATCCGATGCTCCGTTACCGAGAGCGGCCGATTGGCTGTGAGGTACTGCTCTCCCCGGAACTGCATCAGATTTATTTCTTTTACAGGAAAGGACTGGTTGATTGCCGCAACTCCCGACCTCAATGCTTCAAGCGTGACAAGTTCCAGCCCCTTCGGGGGTCCGGTGACCACTTCCCGCTGCCCGGGAGTCATCGGTGTTCCCGAAAACATGCCGAATGGATTGACGGAAAATGCGCCGCTGATCACAAAGGTGAAACTGAGAAGTCCAAACACCAGGCCCGTGTAGTGGTGCCAGCGCATCAATCCCGCATAAGGCGTAAACGAATTCTCACCTTTTTGCCGGAACCGGCGGCTGGGGGACAATCGCCAAATGCCCACGAACAGTCCCGTGAGACACATGATCGCACCGACAAAGGAGCCCCAGATGATGAACTGATTCCACCAGTAGCCTTGCTTTCGAAGCGGAACGAAATAAACCCAGTGCAGCACTCCGCTCCAGAATCCCTTGAAGCGGCTCACGCGGTCCGTTTTCATCGCAATTTCGCCGGTATCGGCCGCCACGTAGTAGTACGTGTCCGCTTCATCGTCGAGGGCAATGCGATGCAGTGGCATTTGGTTGCGCTGTGCGCCCTGTAGAGTCCACTGGTCGGAATCTTCCAGATACGCGTCGTACCGTACGGTGGAAGCATGTTCGGGAGCCCAGCGGCGAATGATCTCCAACGCCTTCAGATCATCGGCTACGGCTTGCACCGGCTCGCCGGTGTCGGCGTACACCGGGAATCCGGAAATCCGATAGACCGGACGATTGCCGCGCATCTCGATGCGCAATCCGCCCGGCAGAACGCTGGCTCTGTCGGCCGCTTCAATGGGAGAGAGTGTTGCAGTCGACAGGTCCACGTTATCCTGATGCGCCAGCCGTTCTTCAGCGCTGAGCACCGGCATTCCCCAGTACATGAACGCGATTCCGGAAACGAACCAGGAGAAGAACAGCAGACCAAACGCGATTCCCATCCATCGATGGGAATAGATCAGCAGTTTGCGCCAGTCGAGCAGCTTTCGAACATTCATTGGAACCTCGCCTTACTGGAACCGGTAACGGAGCGTGAGGGTCGCGTTGAAGGGCTCACAAGGATAAACCGATCAGTCCGAGATCCGCATCTGAAGATTGCCTGAATCTTTCGTCAGGAATGTGGTGCTCGCTGGAAGCCGATAGCTGATCGGGCGCGGAGCTTCAGCCCCGTGCCGGGATCAACAGACATTTTCTGGACTTTGTACGGGGCTGACGCCCCGCGCCCACAAGGCAAGTTGTCCAGCCGATTACATCCCGGCAGTCTTCTCGATCAAGCGCTGGTACTTCTCAACGAACGCCGGGTACTCGAAATGGCGCACTCTCTCGAAACCTGCCGTGACGTAACGTTGCCGCGCCTCCCCATCCTGCAGCATTCGCAGGATGGCCCCTGACAACTGATCCACGTTCTTTGTAAGAAGGTCCAGAGGTGGTACCAGTACGCCATACTCCGGAAACAGGATCTCACGCGCGGCGCCCGGACAATCTGTTGCGATTACCGGAACGCCACATGCCATGGCCTCCAATATCACAAGCCCAAAACCTTCGGATATGGATGGCAGGACAAAGACGTCGGCCCTGGCCATGAATTTCCATGGATTCTCCTGCCAGCCCAGGAAGTACACATCCGCCTCGACGCCCAGGCTCCTCGCAAGAGATTTCAGCTCGCTTTCCAGTTCTCCGGTCCCCAGAATCGCGAGCTGACACGGAACGGTTTTGCGCACCTCCGCAAATGCGCGGATCAGGCGCCACTGCCCTTTCTGCAGCGTGAGCCGGCCTGCGGTAACAATGACGGGTATTCCCGGTTTCCATGGGCACGCCGCCGGCTCGGACGCTTTCGCCCGGATCTCGCCGGTGTTGATCGCATTGGGTATGACAACAACCTGGCGTTCGGGCACACGAAAACGCTCGATCATTTCCTTCCTGATGATCTCGGACACCGCGACGACCCTCGCCCGCCGATACAGGGATCGAATCAAGGCTTCAGCCGCGAGCTCTTCAAACCACAGCCGGATCTTCGCCAATTTGCCGGCGGCGCCGGCGCGCGTCAGTTCGGCGAGACTCGAAAGGTGATTGTGGACGGTCACAATGGGATTCGGCGCCAGCAGACTGTTCAGGATGTTCGCTTCTCCCATGAAGCTGACGACCGTGTCGGGCCGCTCCTCGCGAAGAATGCGCCGCAGCTTCCACGCCCTTCGAATCAGGCCGCGCGCCCGCTTAAGGACGGACCCGCGCTCAATCGGCATATCCAGTGACAGCAACCTGCCTTTAAATGGATATCCGGCCTTCTCCTCGAAGACGACCAGCACCTGCTCGGTCACGCTGAGATTCTGCGAGAGTTCCGAAAGAATCCTCTCCGCGCCGCCATCGGAGATGTGAGGAATAAGAAACATTACCTTCATAGGGCGTGCGGATTGTACTATTTGCGCCTCACCCCCAAGGAGACAACATGAAGGCGAATGTTCTCGTTCCATTCTTTTTCACAATTTCCTTGTTCGCAACCTCGCTTGTGGCCGAGGCCCAGAACGTGAAGGTCACTCCCCTTGGCTCGCGCACCGGAGAATTTTGCGGCCAGGATCGCGCGCTTCTGTTTGAAGACCCAACCGGCGTACGTATCCTTTATGACCCCGGCAACACCGTCGCCGGCGGAACGGATTCCCGCCTTGGCGAGGTGCACGTGATTTTGGTTTCCCACGCGCACAGCGACCATATGGGCAGCAACCGGCTGACCAGGATCCCAACTCGGGCTCGGGCAGCTGCGGCACATCGGCATCGGCCCCTGCGCCAAATACAAATACAGCGGAAATAGCGGCGGCCAAAAACTCCGCCATCCTTGCCGGTCCAGGGCTGGCCGGATTTCTCGGAAGAATGACGACGGTTGTACGCGGAGCAAACACCGCAGGCTGTCCGACAGCGGAATTGACGAACGAGTTTACCGTTCCCCGGACGGCGCCATGCACCGCCGGCATGGGTATTGGCTCCAAACGGACTGTTCGCCACACTTCGGCGAACCAGGGCGTTCAGATCGCCACGGTAAACGCGGAACATCCGAACGATCTCCCCAACGCCTACCTTTCCGCCTCCCTTCGGACAATCCTCGCGGAGAACGGTCTCGGGGCTTACGTCGGTCCCGCAAATGGGTTCGTCGTGTCATTTACGAATGGTTTAAGTGTTTACCTCTCGGGGGACACGGGACTGGCAGACGAGATGAGGAGCGTTGTCCGGGGGCTGTACGGGGCCAAACTCGTCGTCATTAACATTGGCGACAACTTCACCACCGGACCGGAGGAGGCCGCCTACGCCGTCACCGACCTTATCGGTGCGGTTGCGGTAATCCCCTCACACGCAAATGAGGCCGCTACGCAAAACGGAAGCGCAATCGCCGGCACCCGCACGGCCCGTTTCATTGAAATCCTGGAACAGGGTCCCATGCGCGCGTCTCGCCGGAGGAGCGTACCTGTCTACGTACCCTTGAGCGGCATGACAATGGAGTTCCATAGCACCGGCAACTGCGTGGTTGGATGCTTCTGACTGCAGGGGCGGCCATGGACCGCCCCTGCAGTCAATGAGGGCCGGAATCCGGAACCGCCGTCAGCATTCTTTATCGTCTGTTCCGCGCTTACCCTACAATGACGGCCATGTGGATAGCTGTTGGCCTGTTCCTTATCGCGTGTGTTGTCATTTACGACCTCATCCAGCGCAAGCACGCGGTCCTTCGAAACTTCCCCATCATTGGCCACTTCCGCTACATCTTTGAGGCGGTGGGTCCGGAGTTGCGCCAGTACATCGTCACGAACAACAACGAAGAGCGCCCCTTCAGCCGGGACCAGCGAAGCTGGATCTACGCCTCATCGAAGCGGCAGAACAACTACTTCGGCTTCGGAACCGACAACGAAGTCGAACTCTCGCCCAACTATCTGGTGATCAAGCACGCGACCTTTCCGCTGAACTCGCCCCATCCTGGTGAGCCCGGTTACGACCC
This sequence comes from Candidatus Sulfopaludibacter sp. SbA3, assembly GCA_945865815.1. Taxonomy (GTDB): domain Bacteria; phylum Acidobacteriota; class Terriglobia; order 20CM-2-55-15; family 20CM-2-55-15; genus CAMBFR01. Next base: position 42,112 of record CAMBFR010000008.1, on the reverse strand, counting down.
GAACTACTCGCTTCCGGCGGCGAAGATCCTGGGCGGCTATCGCGGGCGGGCGAAGGCCTTCCGTCCGGCTTCGGTTGTCAATTCGTCGGCGATGAGCTTTGGCTCGTTGAGCGCGCGCGCCATTGAGGCCATCAATCGCGGGGCGAAGATTGCGGGCTGCCTCCAGAACACGGGCGAAGGCGGTGTTTCGTCCTACCACCGGAGCGGTGGAGAAATCATCTGGCAGATCGGCACCGGATACTTTGGTTGCCGGAATCCGGACGGCAGTTTTTCGATGGACCGCTTTCTCGAAACAGTGGCTGGGAGCCCCGTCCGCGCGATCGAGATCAAGTTAAGCCAGGGCGCGAAGCCCGGACTCGGTGGCGTTCTTCCCGCGGCCAAGGTCACGCCGGAGATTGCAAAAATGCGCGGCGTTCCCATGGGCAAGGACTGCATCAGCCCATCGAGCCACTCGGCGTTCAGCGACGTGGACAGCCTGCTCGATTTTGTCGAACGCCTTGCCGATGCCACGGGCCTGCCGGTCGGCATCAAGTCCGCCGTCGGCGAGCAGGCTTTCTGGCGCGAGCTTGCGCACCAGATGAATACGACGGGACGCGGCGTGGACTTCATCACGATCGACGGCGGCGAAGGAGGCACCGGCGCGGCGCCCCTGGTTTTTTCCAATCACGTCGCTCTCCCATTCAAGCAGGGCATGGGCCGCGTCTTCAGCGAGTTTGCGAGGAGCGGCATGCATCACAACGTGATGTTCATCGGATCGGGCAAGCTCGGTTTTCCCGAAAACGCGCTCTTCGCCTTCGCCCTCGGCTGCGACATGATCAACGTCGGACGCGAAGCGATGATGTCCATCGGATGCATCCAGGCCCAGCGATGCCACACAGGCCGCTGCCCCACCGGCGTGGCGACCCAGAACAAATGGCTGATGCGCGGGCTTGATCCCGAGCTGAAGGCCGCCCGCTTCGCCAATTACGTGACCACGCTGCGCAAGGAACTGCTGCAGTTATGCCGCGCCTGCGGCGTTTGCCATCCGGCGCTGGTGACGGGAGATCATCTCGAAATTATCGACGATCGTTTCGGGTCGGAATCCGTGCACGGCATCTTTCACTACGCAAAGGACTGGTCTTTACCCTCCGCGGAAGACCAAAGCGAAATCCGAAGAATCATGAAGTGCTGAGATGCCATCCGATTTTGACCTCGGAGGTGTGATTTGCCCATGGGGCCGGAACGCGGAAGAGTATGAGACATTTTTGCAACAGCGGAAGTGATCCCCGTCCCGTTCGAGTTCCAGCGAGGTGGATCCAATATGTTGCGCTTAACCCGCCTTCCTTGAACTGAGCCAGTGGCCGTTCGCTATTCGCCTCTGCCGCCATCGGACCGGTGGTCTTTCATCTCGGTGATGGATCGAAATTTTCTGACGCCGGGCGGAATCGTTCGAGGACGGGTTCGGCACCCAAAGTTCCACACGGCGGCGATTGCGCGAGAGAGCGCAGAGCCGCCCGCGCGCCGCCAGATCGGTTGATTCAATTCTTCGGCGGTGCGGAACTTTCTCAGTGGCATCTACCCTTCCTTCTCGTCTGTCAGACCGAACCGCTCCTTCAGCATCAGGGCATCAGCCTTGTCCTTAAGGCGAACAGTGTCCTTTTTTACGTGAAGTGGCATTGAGGATAGCCCCCTCCGCGGCACGCTGGTGATCACAAACTGCTTTCTAGCTTACGCATTCGAAACCGAGCGAACGGGCGGCAGTAGCCTGCTGGGCATCGTGTGTGACGAAGATGAGATCCTGGTGAAGCCGTTCACGGACCAGGAGGCCGGTGGCCAGGTGGATGGCGTCGAGGGTTTTCACGACCGTTGGCATGGCCATCGCGGCGCGATCGAAAACGGACCGGCTGAGGGCGACTCGGCTGATTGCCCGCTCAATGCGACGAAGTTCTGCGCCAATGTGCGCCACGCCGTGGTCGTCCAATACAGACTCCAAGCGTAGACGATCGATTACACGCCGGGATTCCAGGTGCAACAGCGAACTCGAGTAGGCATGGTCCCACTGTCCCCACTCCTTCCAGGTATTTTTTTGACCCAGGAGAACACGGAGGATAACGCTGCTGTCCAGATAAACGATCATTTGTCCGTTCGTGATTCGGCCAGATACTTGTCGATGTCGACCGCTTTCTGCAGCTTAGGCGCCTTGATCTTTCGGATCTCGCGGGAAGAATCGACAGCGCTCAATATCGTCAAATCATCAGTTTCATCGAACGGCACAAGGCGCGCGATGGGCGTCGCCCGGTCACATACAACAACGGTTTCGCCTTTGCGAACCTCCGCCAGGTAGGCGCTCAGGTTGGCTTTCAATTCGGCAATCTTGGCGGTTCGCATGACCCATTATGGTCATATCTGGTCATCTTGTCACAATAAACGAACGGCCGTCCCATGGTCCGTCACCGGCCGGAAACGGATCGATGCCGCTATGGACAACACCGGCGCCGAAGCCTCAGAATCTGGGAATGCTCGAAACTGATCGCCTGCTGCTTCGACGGTGGAAACAAGCCGACCGCGAACCGTTCGCGGAAATGAACGCGGACCCGCGCGTCATGGAATTCTTCCCGAAATGCCTCACTCGCGAGGAAAGCGATCAATTCGTGGACCGAACCGAAGCCCATTTCGACAACCACGGCTTTGGCCTCTTTGCAGCCGAGTTGAAGGAGGGCGCAAAGCTCATCGGCTTCATTGGCCTGCACGTCGCCACGTTTCAGGCGCACTTTACGCCCTGCGTTGAAATCGGATGGAGGCTGGGTGTGCCTTATTGGAACCAGGGCCTTGCGACGGAGGGCTCGCGTGAAGTGATCCGGTTTGCTTTCGAAAGCCTGGGTATCGACGCGCTCGTCTCGTTCACGGCTCCCCAGAATATCGCGTCCCGCCGAATGATGGAAAAGCTCGGCATGACTCACGATCCCGCCGAGGATTTCGATCATCCCCGGCTGCCGGAAGGACATCGCCTTCGCCGGCATGTCCTTTACCGGCTGCGCAATCCGAATCTATCGAGATAGCTCCGCACGAGATAGCTCGGCAAAAATGGCGGTCATGTTCGCGCCTGCGCGCGCCAAGCCGTAATCCTTGAATTTTTCAGGCAGCTTGAGTTCAGCCGCGGCCTGTTCCGGAGTCCTGCCGGCGCGTTGCGCGGCGCGCGCCGCATCGAGGAACGCGCGGTTGAACTCGCCAAATTCCACGAAGTCGGACCATTTCATCAGCGTGCTGTGACCGGGAATGACAGTATCCACATCCTTGATGCCGGCCGCAGCCTTCGCCATCGTGTCCACGATCGCCACGCCGCTGCCTCCATTGTTGGCATCCAGAAGAGGAGTTCCCTTCTGCGCAAATGCATCTCCTGAATGCATGGCGCGCAGCGCGCGGAACACCACGAAGGCGTCACCGTTGGTATGCGCGCGGCCGAAATAGTAGAGGTCAATGGCATCTCTTCCGGTAAGCAGTGTCAGCTTGTCGTTGAACGACCTGTCGGGAAGAGCGAACTTCTTCGCGTCCTGGAACGCCGGCATCCTGGCCATGCTGGCCGCCGTGTTCTCGTGAGCAACGATCTCCACGTTGGCGGGGAAAAATTCGTTGCTGCCGTTGTGGTCACCATGAGTATGAGTGTTGATGATGTGGGTGATCGGTTTCGGCGTAACCGATTTCACCTGGTCGAGAATCCCCTGGCCGTTATTGGCCAGCTTGGTATCCACCAGCACTACGCCATTGGCCGCAACATAGACTGCCGTGTTCCCGCCGCCTCCGGGAATCATATAGAGGTTGTCCGCAACCTTCTGGATTGTGCCCAGCGGCGCCTGCTGTGCATTCACAAACAGCGCAAGGATCAATCCGGCGAAAACGATGCTTCCGAGCACCAGTGAGCGTTTCATTGTGATTCTCCTCTTGAGCCTTACTTCGGCTCAACCTCGACGTTGGTGAGCCAATATTTGGACTCCGCACGAATGTAAGACACTTTTGCGGTTATCGTCTCGCCCGGCTTCAACTTTTGCAGGTCGCCGTCTTCGGGTACCGGATACGGCATGGTCATGGCTTCCATGAAGCCTTCGATCTTTTCGTGGTTAATGGTCGCGCTTTTCTGGGCCGCATCCACACTGACGACCTGGCCTTTGAGCGTAAATTCCGTTGTCTCCGGCGGCGCGGCCTCCGAAGTTGCAGGCGCAGCAGCAGGCTCGGTAGCCGCCGGCGGGGCCGGTTCCTGGCATCCGGCCAGGAACGCGCTGAACAGTAGCAGGAAAATCCAGTTTCTCATCCTAACCTCGCATTAATCTTGATTTTGATATGTTAACGCGCCAGGGCAGGATCACTGAACGACATGGACCCCTGGCTACAGGGCCTTCTTCAGCATCGCGATCTGGCCCGCATGATAGATGTGATGCTGGATCACGCCGTGAAGGAGAACGTACACCGACGGCCCGTCCTTAAAGGGGATTTCGTCGAGCCGCGATTCCGGCAAGGCAGCGACAACCTGCCGCAGCGAGGCCTGCGCCCTTTCCAGAATGTCCTTTGCGATATTCCAGGCGGATTCGTCAGCCGACGTTACAGCAGGCCAGTCCATTTCAGCCGTCACGACGAATTGCTCCCCCGCGACGCGCCGCCGCACAATTTCCGACCATGCCGCGATGTGAAGAACCAGTTCCCAGATGCTATGCGCGCTCGCTATCGGCTTTGAGATGGCGTCTTTTGCAGTGACCCCGGCAAGCACTTCCCTCACCGCAGGTCCGTGCCAGGCGTTTCCCTCAAATGCGCATTGGAGCAGATTGTCGATGCGGGCTGTTTCTTTCATGTTCTGGCGTACTCAGGAAACGTCGTACTTCTGCATGTAGTGGCGGAAAGACCGGTAGGACATGCCCAACAGCTCGGCGGCCTTCACCTGGACGCCATTCGTCCTGCGCAGCGCTTCCTGAAGATAACTTTTCTGGACGCCTTCCACGTAGGCTTCGAGATCGAATCCCTCCGGAGGAAGGTCCGCAACCGCTCGATTGCGGTTGCCGCTGGAAACGCTTTCCGGCAGATGCCGCGCGGAAAGCTCGTCGCCGGTTTCAAGGATGAAGGCGCGCTCCATTGCGTTTTCCAGTTCGCGAACGTTGCCCGGCCATTCGTAGCCTTCAAGTTTTTTGAGAGCGTCGTCCGACAGCCTGTCGATCCGGCGTCCCATGGTCGCGTTCAGACGCGAGAGAAAGAAATTGGCGAGAAGCGGAATGTCGTCGGGACGATGGCGTAACGGTGGCAGCTCGATCGGAAATACGCTGATTCGGTAGAAGAGGTCCTCGCGGAACTCATTCTCCGCAACCATCGCCGGAAGCTCTCGATTGGTGGCGGCGATAATGCGCACATCGATCGGGATCTCTTCGGAGCCGCCGACGCGGCGGATCGTGCGCTCCTGCAGCACTCGCAGAAGCTTCACCTGCATCGCCATGCCGGTATCGCCGATTTCGTCCAGGAAAATCGTCCCTTTGTCGGCAACCTCAAACAGTCCCTTCTTGTTCGATGCCGCGCCTGTAAATGAGCCTTTGACGTACCCAAACAGTTCGCTCTCCAGAAGGGTCTCCGTAAACGCGCCGCAGTTTACGGAAACGAACGATTCATCGGCTCGCGGGCTATTCAGGTGAATCGCCTTCGCCACGAGCTCTTTTCCGGTGCCGCTCTCGCCTGTAATAAGGACTGTGCTGGTGGTGGAACTCACCAGCTCAATCATCTTGAAGAGTTCCTGCATGCTGCGGCTCTTTCCGATGAGGTTGCCCATGCCGTGCTGCTTGCGGAACTCTCGCCGCAGATACCTGTTTTCTTCACGCAGGCGCCGGTCCTCGAGTGCGCCGTAGACAACCAGCTTCAACTCCTCCATGAAGTTCTCGGTCTTGAGAATGTAGTCAAACGCCCCCATCTTGAGCGCCTGGATCGCGGTCTCGGCGGTTGCAAAAGCGGTGAGAAGGATGAACTGGCCGGTGAAGTTGGCGGCGCGTACGTCGCGCAGGAGATCGATGCCGCTGATGTCGGGCATTTTAATGTCCGAAATAATAAGATCGAATTCGGTCGCTTTCGCCAGGGCTAGTCCGTCTGCGCCTGTGGCCGCGGCAACCACGGCAAAACCTTCCTTCTTGAGGAAAATTTCGAGCAGTTCGCGAATCGACCGCTCGTCATCGACGATGAGTATTCTTGCGCGCGTGCTTTGTGCCATCACAGATCAATAATGAAAGCGGTGCCGGAGCCCTTGCGCGACTTGACCGAAATCACGCCGTTATGGGCGCTTACAATCTGATACACGATAGGTAGTCCCAGGCCGGTTCCGTTCCGGAAAGAGGAATGGAACGGCACGAACAGTTTCTTCATGTCCTCTCGAGAAAGCCCGATTCCGGTATCTTCGAACCGAATCTGAACGCTCCCGTTCTGCCTTTCAAGAATGATGTTCAGCGTTCCGCCTTCGGGCATCGCCTTGAATGCGTTGGACGCCAGATTATAGAACACCTGACGCATCATGCTTTCGTCGACGTCCGCCGTGACCTGCGAGAGGCGGGTCTCGATGTTGTGCGACGGTTTCACTTCAGAACTGTTGCGCATGAGCCGGACGGTCTCAGAGATAAGCTTTGAAAGATCGACCGCGCTGGATCTGGGCGCCGGCGGGCGGGCATAAGCGAGAAAGTCCGTGATCGTGCGATTGAGCCGGTCCGCCTCGCGCGAGATGATGTCCACAAGCTGCTGCTGGTCCGAACTGAGACGCAACTCGGACTTGAGCAACTGAAATGAACCCGTAATCGATGCCAGGGGATTCCGGATCTCGTGCGCAATGCCGGCAGACATGGCTCCCAACGCCGCCATCTGCTCTTTCTGCTGCATCTGCTGTTCAAGAGATCGCAGACCGGTCAGGTCTTCGAAACACCAGACGTATCCGGCCGTCTTCTTTTCGTCGATCATGACCGGCGCTACCGAAAAACGCAGGAACGTCTCTCTGCCATCGCGCCGCGTGGTGGTCAGCTCGAACCGGGGCGAGCTGACGCTCGGAGACATTCCAGGAAACATTTCCCACATGGTCATGCGCAAGGCCTCGTCCGTACGGCGGCCTGTAATGCCCTCCGCGGCACGATTGAAAAGATAAATGCGGCCTTCCAGATCGCTGGTTATCAATCCGCTGCCGAGGCTTTCGACAATGCGGTCGCTGAAATCTCGCAGATACGCGACCTGCCCGGTCGATTTTTCCAGTTGTGCGCCGGCGCTTCTCAGGCGTTCGGAGAGGGAGTTCGATAGAAATGCGACGGAACAGAAACCGAAGGTGTTCAGGCTGATCATGTACTGCAGCGTGGTCAAATCGGGCCAGGAGGCGGTCGTAGACGGAATCAACCCGAAGTACGCCAGGTCCATATGGACAAAGTGAATCAGCGATGCCGCCGTCGCCGCAACGAAGGCTCCCCGCCGCTGGAGCAGGATGCTCGACATGACGATTTCCAGGAAGTACAGGGGCGAAAAATAGCTGTCGACGCCGCCCGTGCGATTTACGGTCCATGTGATCAGCAACAGATCAACCGCTATCTGGGCGTATGACTGAACGACGTACGCTTTGTTGAATTTCAGCAGCGTGAACCAGCAGGCGGACAGCGCGTACACGGCGCCCAGCAGAACCAGCATGTCTACAGAAGAATCCGCGCGGCGGGCGAAGAGTTCGGCAGTGACAAAAACAGAAAAAACGGCGACTCGAATGTAGATCAAACGAAGAAGCCAGCGTCTTCTGTCCATTCCTGTCTATTTACTCAATTGGCCGACGAGAGAGAAGATGGGCAGGTACATCGAAATGACGATGCCTCCGACGGTCACACCCAGCACGACGATCATTGCGGGTTCCATTGCAGTCATCAGGTCGCCAACCGCCACGTCCACCTCTTCTTCATAGAAATCCGCGATCTTCGTCAGCATCGTTTCCAATGCGCCGGCCTGTTCGCCAACGCCGATCATTGAAACCACCATGTTCGGAAAAACCTTGGACTCCTTCAGCGGTTCGACAATCGTGAGGCCCTGTGTAATGGCATCCTTCACCTTGATAATCGCCTCTTCAATCACCGCATTGCCTGCCGTGCGGGCCGTGATCTCCAGCGCATCGAGAATCGGTACTCCGCTGGCAATCAGCGTGGCCATCGTCCGGGTAAAGCGGGCCACCGCGATCTTTCGCATCAGAGGCCCGAAAATCGGCGCCTTCAGGATGATCTTGTCGACGTTATAGCGGCCCATCGTAGTCTTGTAGTACGAACGGAACATGGCGGCCAAAACGAAGAAACCGATGATGATAAAGAGGCCGAAATTGCCCACAAAGGAACTCGCACCGATAACGATGCGTGTTGGCAACGGCAGATCCACGTTCATGCTGTTAAAGAGTTCCGTGAACGCGGGGACGACTTTCCACAAAATCAATGTGATCACGCTGGTGGCAATGAACACGACCGCGATCGGGTAGACCATTGCCGATTTCACGGCAGCCTGCAATCTCACTGCCTTTTCGATGTAAACCGACAGGCGCTGGAAAATAGTGTCGAGAATACCGCCGGCCTCGCCGGCCGCCACCATATTGCAGTAAAGGTCATCGAAGATACCGCCGTTGGATTTCATGGAGGCAGCGAGGTTATTTCCGGACTCGACGTCTTTAAGGACGCCGCTGATCGTGGCCTTAAACTTCGGGTTCTCCTGCGTTTCGCCCAGAATCTGCAGACACTGGACCAATGGCACACCGGAGTCGATCATGACCGAAAACTGCCGGGTGAACACGGCCAGGTCTTTTTGTGTCGGATTCCCACCGAACTCGATGTTCTTCCAGCTTCCAGCCTTTTTCTCTTCCGCATCCATCAGGAAGATCTGTTCGCGCCGCAACGCCATGACCAGGGCCGCCTTGTTATCTGCAGCGCGTTCACCGGATACGACTTCTCCCTGGCGATTCGTTCCCTTGAAACTCCAAATCGGCATATACAACCTCTCTGGCGAGATGGATTTCGGACCGTATTTTTATTACCGGGACGGAAAAATTGCGAACAAAACATTACGGTTTACGAGGCACAAAGTACCATAATTGCCGGGATGAAGGCAGCGGCAAAGACTACCAAACTCTATGTAGCCGGAGGATTCCTCCTCGCGCTCGCGCTGCTCGTGTTTGTGCAGGCAGCCTTCAACCTCAACCCGTTCATCAGTCCGTCGGAGCCGGACCAGATTCTTCTGCTCTATGCGCTTTCGACGTTCATCTTCCTTGTCCTTCTGGTGTTCGGCTTCGTGCTCTCCAGGACGCTGATAAAGGTCTGGGTCGAACGCAAACAACGGAAACCGGGTTCTCAGTTCAAGACAAGCCTTCTGGTCTCCCTGATCTCGCTCACCCTGGTGCCGGCAACACTGCTTTTCCTATTCGCATTCGGCCTGGTCAATCGAAGCATCGACAAGTGGTTCAGCGTGCCGGCGGACCAGGCCTTTCTTACGGCCTCTGAAATAACCAGGCAGTGGCAGCTGGAACATGAGCAGATCGGCCGCGGCATCCTCAACCACCTGGCCATGGATCCCCGGCAGGACCTGGAAACCGCCCGCCGCAATTTCCAGTTAAAGGCCCTGATGGTCATCGATACCGAAGGCAGGGTGACCAACTCCTCGGCAGATCCGGAAATCGTGCAGGATCGCCTGGCCAACGAGATCCTGGAAAGCATGGGAACCCGGAAGGAAGTGCTTATCAGCACGGCGCCGTACTGGGTAAATGCGAGGCGCACGGACCAGGGCGGCATCCTTGCCGCGGTCTTTGAGCCGCCTGCACGGCTGCTGGAATTGAACGCCGCAATCGCGGCGCAGCGCGCCAATTACGGCGAACTCGTCCAGAACCGCAAGGCGTACCGCGACACCTACGTCTACATTCTGCTTCTGATGACGGTCCTCGCCCTTTTCGCCGCCGTCTGGATCGGTCTGTTCCTTTCGAAGCGCATCACCGTGCCGATTGAAGCGTTGTCTGTAGCTACGCGGGAAATATCCGCCGGCAACCTGGACCACCGCGTCGATATCAAGGCTGAAGACGAATTGGGAATGCTCGTCCGGCTGTTTAACGACATGGCCGAACAGCTTCAAGGCACCACGCGAGAACTGGATGCGCGCAGGCGCTACATGGAAATCATTCTTGAGAGCGTTCCCACCGGCGTTATCTCGATGGATGCCGATCTCCATGTGAATAAGATCAATCGCGCGGCAGCCGCAATGTTTTCGGCGGAACAGGCAACCACGCTCGGCCAGATTTTCAGCGGTGAAGACCTCGAGGCCATCCGCGAGCTGCTGGAAAACGCCGGAGCGAATTCCACAATGCGCGAAATTGCATTCGTAACGCCCGGAAGGCCCGCCCACAGCGCCGTGACCGCCACTCGCCTGACAGCAGGCGGCTTCGTTCTGGTCGTTGAAGACCTCACAGAGGTTGTGCGCGCGCAAAAAGCGAGCACATGGCGCGAAGTGGCGCGGCGCCTGGCGCACGAAATCAAGAATCCTCTGACGCCTATCCAGCTTTCGGCCGAACGCATATCCAGAAATGTCGTGCGTTTGCCTGCTGCCAACCCACGGATCGTCAAGGTGATCGACGAATGCGTCGAAGCCATCGTTCTCGAAGTATCCAGCCTCAAGAACCTTGTCGATGAATTCGTGCGTTTCGCCCGCCTGCCTGCGGTTTCGCGGGTGCCCAACAGCATGCACGAACTGATAAGCAAGACCCTGGCCCTCTATGAAGACCGCCTCAACAGCGTCAGTGTGACGCTGGACCTGCCCGAGACGCTGCCCCCCATTCTCATGGATCCGCTTCAAATGAAACGCGTGCTTGTCAATCTGATCGACAATGCGCTCGAAGCTCTCGCCGGTGAGTCGATTCAGGAATTAAGGATCAGCTGCGAACTCACACGCGATGGTACGATGGCCCGGTTGACGATGTCGGATACAGGACGCGGCATCGCTCCCGAAGACCGAGAGCGCCTGTTCAGCCCCTACTTCTCGACCAGAAAGAATGGCACCGGCCTGGGCCTCGCGATTGCGAGCCGGATCGTGGCCGACCATGGCGGCTACATCGGAGTGGAGCCGAACTCGCCTGTGGGCACCCGCTTCATGATTGAATTACCAGTATGCCAAGAATCCTCATTGTCGATGACGAGCCCGGTATCCGGCAGTCGCTGAAGGGCGTTTTCGAGGACGAAGGTTTTGTCGCGGAAGCCGCTACCTCCGGCGAAGAATGCCTCCGGAAGATGGAAGGGGACGCCTACGACCTCGTCCTGCTCGATATCTGGCTGCCCGGCATCGACGGCCTCGAGACACTGCGCCAGTTGCGCGCGAAGTGGCCGAATACGCACGTCGTCATGATTTCCGGACACGCGACTATCGCCACCGCCGTCAGCGCCACCAAACTCGGCGCATATGACTTCATCGAAAAGCCCCTGTCGCTGGAACATACGCTTTTGATTTCGCGTAACGCGCTCTCGCAACGGCGGCTGAAACAGACCAATGAAATGCTCCGCCACCAACTCGAGGAACGCTTCCACATCGTTGGGGAAAGCATCCCGATCAAGGCGCTTCGAAAACAAATCAGTATTGTCGCTCCAACAAACAGCCGGGTCCTGATCTACGGCGAGAGCGGAACCGGCAAGGAACTGGTAAGCCGGAACATTCATTTTCTCAGCGACAGATCGGCGGAACCGTTTGTCGAGGTGAACTGCGCCGCAATTCCGGAAGAGCTCATTGAAAGCGAGCTCTTCGGGCATACGAAGGGTTCGTTTACAGGCGCCAACGAAAACAAGAAAGGCAAGTTCGAACTGGCGGACGGCGGCACGCTCTTCCTTGACGAGATCGCAGACATGAGTCTGAAAACCCAGGCGAAGGTGCTGCGCGCCGTCGAGGACCAGAGCTTTCAGCCGATTGGCGCGCCCGCGGCGGTACGGGTTGACGTGCGAGTCATCGCCGCAACGAACAAACAGCTTCAAAGCGAAATAGCGGCTGGGCGATTCCGTGAGGACTTGTTCTATCGTTTGAATGTCATTCCCTTTGTCGTTCCGCCGTTGCGCGAACGGCGCGAGGACATTCCAGTCCTGGCGAGCTACTTCATGGGCGTCTTTTCGGCCGAACACGGCCGCGGCCCGAAAGAGTTCTCCTCCGAGGCGCTGGACCTGATGGTCGACTACTCCTGGCCGGGCAATGTCCGCGAACTCAGGAACGAAGTCGAGCGGCTCGTGATCATGGTGCAACACCCGGCGATCCAGGTGAATGACCTTGCCATGCCCAACAGCTCCGCCCCGGCGCGCGCATCGACGCTCCAGCAGGGCCGCGCCCAGTTCGAGCGCGAGTACATCGTGGCAAAACTCAAAGAGAATAACTGGAACATCTCGCAGACCGCCCGCATGCTGGGGCTGGAGAGAAGCTACCTTTATCGGAAGATGAAGGCATATGGGATTGAGAAGGATGATGCGCACAGTTAGCCGCAAACAGAGGGGGGAGTTTTGAGATTGGACGAGCCCTGCATCTCAAATTCTGAAATCCGAAATATCAGATTGGTCAACTGGCTTTCGGCAGCTCCCGTTTCACGTGCGCGTGCGGTTCCGGGACGCGGTCCGTCCAATTGGAACTTTCGGATTTCAGGATTTGAGATTAAAACGTCCTGTAGTTTGTAAACTGCAGTTCCACACCGAAATCCGATTGCCTTAAAAGCTGGATCACTTCCTGCAGCACATCGCGGCTCTTCGCGCTGACGCGAACGAGATCGCTCTGGATCGAGGCCTGCGCCTTAAGCTTGTTGTCCTTGATCTTCTTGACGATCTCTTTGCATTTCTCAATGGGAATCCCGGACTGAATCGTAATCTCCTGCCGGGCAAAGGATCCGGCGGCAGGCGTGATGGTCCCGTAAACAAAATTCTTCAGCGGCACTTTGCGCTTCGCCAGCTTCTGCTGAAGGATCTCGACGACGGCTTTGAGCTTGTAGTCATCGATGCTCAGGATAACCAACTTCTTGTCCTTCTCGTTGAGCTCGATCTCGGACTTGCTGTCCTTCAGATCGAACCGGGTTTGTACTTCTTTTCGGGCCTGCTGGATGGCATTCAGGACTTCAGGCAGGTCTACTATCGAAACAACGTCAAAACTGTTATCCGGCATACAATCATTATAATGACTCTCGGTGGTTTTCTCGCACTTCGGTGTCCGGTTTGCGATCGCGTGAAGATTTTCAAGAGTCTCTTCGATACCCCGGAACGCTGCCCCGCCTGCGGTTTCTTCTTCATGCGGGAGTCCGGATACTTCCTGCCCCACGTGGTCATAGGGTATGCCGCAACAGTCGCCGCCTCGCTCGGCTCCTGGCCGCTCATGAGATACGGCTTTGGAATTACGTCGCCGGCGGTGACGCTGTCCGTCATGGTTTCCGTAGCGGTTCTCACCGGAACGTGGTCGTTGCGTTACGCAAAGATGCTGTGGCTCGTCATCGACCTGAAGATTCATCCACCCGTGAAAGAAGATTTCCTGCCGCGCGGCCGTTGAGGATGTTTTACAGTTCGGCGCTTACGGGTGTAGCATCATGCCGGACATGAACTGGAGGTCAACCAATGAAACGTATGATAACTGCCGTTCTCAGCATACTGGCCCTTTCGGCCAGCGTGTTCGCCCAAACGCCTGCGGAAACGATTGAGAAAGCCTTGCTCGCCGCCCCGCGTCAGATGAAGGAAGCGGCTACGGTCATCAAATGGAAACCGGACTTCACGTACGAAACCCTGAAGACCGGCACCAACCGCCTGGTCTGCTACGACCGTTCCGGACAGCCCGGGCAGCAGCCATTCGCGGTGGAGTGCACCAGCGTCGCAAATCTGGCGCGGGTTGCCCAGAGCCTGAAGATTGAGACGAGCGGCGACAAGGCTGCGGTTCAGGCGGCATTCGAAGCTGCCGATAAGGCGGGAACCTGGGTGAAGCCCGAATTCGGATCGGTGTTCATCAACCTGAGCGGTCCCGACCAGGCGCAAGCTCGGATGCACACGACGACCTCCGTGCCGGGCGCCACCACGCAGTCACTGGGCCTTCCCGACAATGGCAGGCAGGGCGGCGCGTGGATCATGTATGCGGGCACGTCGGCGGCCCACATCATGACGCCGGGCCACTAAAGGCCGTCATGAAGCCTCTGATCTTTAGTCTTCTGCTAGTGGGAACCCTGGCCGGCGCCCAGGGAAAGCAGAGGTTCACCGGCGCCATTACCGACAGCATGTGCGACGAAGCCGATCATTCCCGAATGCAAATGGGACCGACAGGCGCCGAGTGCACCATTGCCTGCGTCGCCGCACATGCCGCCAGGTATGTCCTGTATGACGGCAAGAACGCCTACACGCTAAGCGACCAGCAGACGCCTGAAAAGTTCGCCGGGAAAAAGGTGACTGTCGCAGGCACGCTCGACGCCAGAACCGGGACGATTCAGATGGACTCGATAACCGCGGAAGACTGAGCCCGGATTACGTGCTTCGTACAAATGCCAAATCTGGATTGGTCACAGGCGGAAGTGTGGCCTGCTGATCGCTGGTAACCAGGGCGGCAGTTGGATATGTGCGGAATGGATCGTAAGAGTGCGGCTCGCCCACCTGACGTTTATATGCCCCTCATAGCGCCGTAGTGCCTACCAGTTGGACACCGTCATATCTGGAGCGTCGTGAACCAATTTCAGCGAATCAACCCATCCAGCGGTGACGAGGCGGTTGCGTAGAGTTTGCGGGGAATGCGGCCGGATTTGTAGGCCAGGCGCCCTGCTCTCACGGCAAAGTTCATCGCCTCGGCCATGGCGCCGGGGTCTTTGGCGCCGGCGATAGCGGTATTCATAAGGACGCCATCGGCGCCGAGTTCCATTGCGATCGCGGCATCCGAAGCTGTTCCGACTCCGGCATCCACAATCAATGGAACCTCCGTGATCATCTCGCGAAGAATTCGAATGCCGGCAATGTTCTGAATTCCCATGCCGGAGCCGATCGGCGCGCCCAGCGGCATGATGGCCGCTGCGCCGGCTTCGATGAGTTTCCGCGCAATGATGAGATCGTCGGTCGTGTAAGGCAGGACGATGAATCCTTCCTTGACCAGAATTTTCGTGGCCTCGATCAGGGCGATCGTGTCGGGAAAGAGGGTCTTTTCGTCGCCGATGACTTCCAGTTTGACCCAGTTCGAAAGTCCGGCTTCACGGCCCAGGCGCGCGGTTCGCACCGCATCGTCCACGTTGTAGCAAGCGGCGGTATTGGGCAGGATCATGAACTTTTCGCGATCGATGTAATCGAGGAGAGACTCGCCCCGCGGGGCCTTGAGATCCACGCGCCGGACCGCCACAGTGACCATGTCGGCTCCGGAGCGCCTGTGCGCCTCGGCCATCACCTGATTCGTCGAGTACTTCCCTGTTCCGACAATTAATCGAGACTTGAATTCGCGCCCCGCAATCACGAAGGCGTCTTTTTCTTCAGTCTCTTCACCGCCGCCGACAAAGTGGACGATTTCCAACTCATCGCCTGAACTCACCGCGACTGTTTCCCACTGGTCTTTGGGCACGATCGTCCGGTTCCGCTCGACGGCGATCAGGTCTTTGGGCAAATCGAGGTGTTCGAGAAGCTGGAGGATGCTCAAGGAGTCCGGCAGGCGTTGATTCTCACCATTCAGACGAATTTCGATCGCCATGGCAGGGATTGTAGCATTGACAGCCGGAGGACAGGCTGTCTATAGTCACAGTTTTGTGTAGTTCGCGCACTGCCGACAACAGGTTACGGACACAAGATGCTTCAAGACTGGGCTCCAGTTCTGGTTTTTCTGATACTCGTCACCGGGTTCGCTGTCGTGTCCGTGGTCATGTCCTACGTTATGGGCGTCAAGAAGCCCAATTCCAGAAAGCTTGCCCCCTACGAATGCGGCATGCAACCCACCGGAACCGCGCGCGAGCGATTTTCGGTTAAGTTCTATCTTGTGGCCATGCTGTTCCTGTTGTTCGACATAGAGGCTGTTTTCCTCTTTCCATGGGCCGTTGTTTATCGCGATCTCCGAATCTTCGGCTTTCTGGAAATGTTGCTATTCATAGCCGCCATTCTGGCGGGATATATCTACGTTTGGAAAAAAGGCGCGCTGGAGTGGGAAAGGTAAGTTCCGAAGCTCCAAATTCATGATGTTTTCTCAAGAAACAGAGTCCAAATTCAAACATCTGGCTTCCCTTTATCCCCACAAGCGATCGGCGCTGATCCCGATGCTGCTCGTTGCTCAGAAAGAGCACGGATACGTCAAGCCCGAGACCGTCGAATACGTGGCGAAGTACCTCGACCTCAGCGCTTCGGAGGTCGAGTCGATCATGTCGTTTTACACGCTTCTTCACCGCAATCCGGTGGGCAGGTATCACATCATGATCTGTACCAACCTGGCGTGCATGCTGCGCGGCTCGGATGAAATCGAAGCCTGCGTCCAACGCAAGCTCGGCGTTCGATTCGGCGAAATCACGGCCGACGGCCTGTTCTCGGCAATCGAGTTCGAATGCCTTGGTTCCTGTACCACGGCGCCTGCAATGCAGATCAATGGCGAGTTCTACGAAGACCTCGACGTCAGGAAGGTCGAAGAAATCATCGACGGCCTGCGAAAGCGCGCATGATCGAGTATTTAATAAGCCCCGAATTCCTGCTGATGATGGCGAAAATCGTCGGCATTTTCGGTGGCGTGATGGGATCGCTCGCATACCTGACATGGCTTGAGCGCAAAGTCATGGCACGCGTCCAGATGCGGCCGGGTCCGACGCGAGTCGGCCCGTTTGGCCTGCTTCAGCCGATCGCCGACGGCCTGAAATTCCTGTTCAAGGAAGACATCATTCCGACACAGGCGAACAAGTTCCTCTTCATACTGGCGCCGATTGTCGCGCTGATCCCCGCCCTGCTTTCATTCTCGGTCATACCGTTTGGCCCCCGGCTGCAGGTCGCCGATCTCAGCGTTGGCCTGCTCTTCATCTTTGCGATCACCTCTCTGGGCGTGTACGGCATCGTGCTTGGAGGCTGGGCCTCAAACTCCAAATATCCGTTGATGGGGGCCATGCGGTCCTCGGCGCAGATGATCAGCTACGAATTGAGCCTGACGCTGTCCGTCGTCGGCGTGCTGATGATCGCCAACACGCTCAGCCTCGGAGAACTTGTAACAGCACAGCAAGGCACATGGTTCGGATTCATCCCGCGCTGGAATATTTTTCTGCAGCCGGTTGCGTTCGTCATCTACGTGGTCAGCGCCATCGCCGAGACCAACAGGCTGCCGTTCGATCTCGCCGAGTCGGAACAGGAATTGGTGGGGGGCTGGCACACCGAATACAGCTCGATGAAGTTCGCCATGTTCATGCTGGCCGAGTACGCGAACATGCTCACGGTTTCGGCGCTGGCAACCATACTGTTCCTGGGTGGCTGGACGGGACCGGCGTTCGGTCCGGATTGGCTTCGAATGGTGCTGCCGACGATCTGGTTCGTTGGCAAGATTTCCGTTTTCATCTTCTTTTACGTTTTGCTGCGCTCGACGCTTCCGCGGTTTCGATACGACCAGTTGATGAAATTCAGCTGGAAGGTCCTGCTTCCCCTGGCGCTGGCAAACATTTTGATAACCAGCTTGATTGTGGCGATTTCATGATCGAGATTCTGTTTTTCTTCTTTGCGGCATTGGCAGTGGGCGCAGCGATCAATGTGCTGGTCCAGAAGCACGTCCTCTACAGCGCCCTTTCACTGATCGTACTGCTGTCGTCCATGTCGGGGCTGTTCATCCTGTTACGCGCGGATTTCCTGGCCGTCATCCAGGTAATTGTCTATGCGGGCGCCATCATGGTGCTGTTCGTATTTGTCATCATGCTGCTCAATCTGCCCGAGGACGAAGACGGCGCCGACAGGCTTCGCTGGCTGAAGTTCCTGGGCATTCCCTTGGGCCTGTTCTTTCTGTTCCTGACCGTCATAACGCTGTGGAACGTCGAGCGGCAAGACATCGTGGAAGCGCAGATGGCAGGAACCCCCGAGTTGATCGGCCGCAGCCTGTTTACCGACTACCTGCTGCCGTTCGAAGCCACATCGCTTTTGATACTGATTGCTTTAATGGGCGCGGTTGTGTTCGCGAAGAAGGACCTATGATCCCGCTCAACTGGTATCTCATTCTCGCCGCCGTGTTGTTCGTGATCGGAGTCCTGGGCTTCTTTATCAAGCGCAACATCATTGCGCTGCTGCTCTCTGTGGAGATCATGTTGAACGCGGTCAACCTGACGTTCGTTGCGTTTTCCAGCCAGCGAGGCCAGATCAGCGGACAGGTCTTCGTGTTTTTTGTCCTGGTGGTCGCGGCGGCCGAAGCCGCGGTCGGACTGGCGCTGGTTATCGCCATGTACCGGAATCGTGAAACCTTGAACGTCGATCGCAGTAATTTGTTGAAATGGTGAGACTCCTCTGGCTTATTCCGATTCTCCCTCTGCTGGGCGCCGTCATCAATGGCGTCTTCGGGAAACGCCTGCCTAAACAGGCCGTGGCCGGAATAGCCGCGGGATCCGTGGCCGGATCATTTCTCATTTCGCTGGCCGCATTCGTGCAGATGCTGCAGTTGCCGGAAGCGGAACTCCCGGTCGTACAGAACTACTTCACCTGGATACAGGCCGGAAGGTTTCAGGCAGAATTCGGCTTTCTGCTGGACCACCTCTCCGGACTGATGATCCTGATCGTTACCGGCGTGGGCCTCCTGATTCACATTTATTCAGCCGGCTACATGACCCACGAACCCGGTTTTTACCGGTACTTCGCCTACCTGAACCTGTTCATGTTTTCGATGCTCACGCTGGTGCTGGCTAACAACTACCTGCTGATGTTCGTCGGCTGGGAGGGCGTCGGGCTCTGCTCTTATCTCCTGATCGGATTCTGGTTCTTCAAGAAGTCGGCTGCGGACGCAGGCAAGAAGGCGTTCATCGTAAATCGCATCGGCGATTTTGGATTCATTATCGCCACGATACTTATCTTCTGGACCTTTGACAGTGTGAATTTCCAGGCGGTCTTTTCGCGGATTGAAGATGCGACGCTCTTCCCTGTCGAAACGCTCGGGACGGTCGGCGTTGTGACAACGATATGCCTGCTGCTGTTTATCGGAGCGGCCGGCAAGTCCGCCCAGATTCCGCTTTACGTCTGGCTACCCGACGCGATGGAAGGCCCAACGCCGGTGAGCGCGCTGATTCACGCGGCAACCATGGTGACGGCCGGCGTTTACATGGTGGCGCGCTCCGCTGCTCTTTTCGACCATGCTCCGGGCGCGTTGCTTGTCGTTGCCGTTATAGGAACCTTTACCGCGCTTTTTGCCGCGTCGATCGGACTGGTGCAAACCGACATCAAGCGGGTTCTCGCATATTCCACAGTCAGCCAACTGGGTTACATGTTCATGGCGTGCGGCGTGGGCGCATACGCGGCCGGCGTTTTCCATCTGATGACCCACGCCTTCTTCAAGGCGTTGCTCTTCCTCGGCGCGGGCAGCGTGATTCACGGCATGGGCGGCCTGCAGGACATTCGAAAAATGGGCGGCCTGCGCCACCATATGCCGTGGACGTTCCGGACGTTCCTTATAGGCGCGCTGGCCATTTCGGGAATTCCCGGGCTTGCCGGATTCTTCAGCAAGGATGCGATCCTGTGGGCGGCCTGGAACAGCGAGAACTACGGAAAGCTGCTCTGGACGGCGGGGATCATCACGGCCGGATTCACATCCTTTTACACGTTCCGCCTCGTGATTCTCACTTTCTTTGGAAAACCGCAGTACACCGAACACGACGTCCACCACGTGCATGAGTCGCCGGCTTCGATGCTGGTCCCGTTGGCGATCCTGGCCATTTTCTCGATCATTGCCGGATACGTGGGCATCCCGGCCGCCCTGGGCGGGCACAACAACATCGAAGTGTTTCTGGGAGGCGAGGAAGCCGCAGAGTCATCAGCAGAACTGATCTTGATGCTGGTATCGGTGGCCGTGGCTTTTGGAGGAATGGGCACAGCGTACCTGTTTTACGTCGCGCGTCCGGATTTGCCGGCCAGACTCGCTTCGAGCGCTCATGCGATGTACGCGATTCTGGTGAACAAGTACTACGTCGACGAGGTTTACAACGTCGCGGTGGTCAAGCCCATTCTGCGGTGGTCGCGCGAATTTCTGTGGAAGTTCGTCGACGAGGGCATCATTGACGGCACCGTGAATGCAACCGGTCAGGTTGTGCGGGCGGCTGGGAGCGGATTCAGACATATGCAAACCGGGTACGTTCGCACGTATGCCGGATGGATTCTTTTTGGCGGCGTGCTCTTTGTTGTGTGGTTTTTGAGATGAGTGCGGTACGCCTGCGGGCGCGGGGCTTCAGCCCCGTGCCAACAAGTGAAAGATAGATGGACGTCATTACAGCGAACATTCTGACCATCATTGCCTTCACGCCGGCCGCCGGCGCGGTGCTGATCCTGTTCTTCAACCGTGCGCACGTCCGGTCGATCCGGTCGTTTGCCTTCATCATTACGCTCCTGACCTTCGTCTTCTCGCTGCACCTGGTCACTTATTTCGATTCGAGCGTTGCGGAATTCCAGTTCGCCGTTAACGTGCCATGGATTCCTTCGCTGGGCGTCAACTACGAACTGGGAGTCGACGGAATCAGCCTCTACCTCGTTCTGCTGGCCACCGTCCTGACACCGCTGGCAATGCTGGCATCCTGGTCGATCGCAAGCCGGGCAAAGGAATACTTCATTTTCATGTTGCTCCTGGAAACCGGCATGATCGGCGTGTTTGTGTCGCTCGATCTGTTCCTGTTTTACGTTTTCTGGGAAGTGATGCTGGTGCCGATGTATTTCCTGATCGGCGTTTGGGGCGGAGAACGGCGGATCTACGCCGCGATGAAATTCGTCTTGTACACGATGATCGGGTCGGTGCTGATGCTGGTGGCGATCATCGCCCTGTATTTCCTGCACGGCAGCGCCACGGGAACATTCACGTTCAGTTATCCCCAGATCATGGCGGCCCTGGCGTCGAACAGCCTCGTCATTGCGCCTGGAATGGAAAGAGCGCTCTTCCTAGCGTTCTTCCTGGCCTTTGCGATCAAGGTGCCGTTGTTCCCGTTTCACACCTGGCTTCCCGATGCCCACGTCGAAGCGCCGACGGCAGGATCCGTTCTGCTGGCGGGCGTTCTGCTGAAAATGGGGACCTACGGCCTCGTTCGGTTCAGCCTGCCCTTGTTTCCGCATCAGAGCCAGTTATTCGCACCCATGATTTCCTTTCTGGCGGTTGCGGGCATCATCTACGGCGCCCTGGTGGCGATGGTGCAGCCGGACTTGAAGAAGCTGGTCGCGTATTCCTCGGTGAGCCATCTCGGCTTCATCGTTCTGGGTATTTTCAGCTTCACGACCCAGGGAATGGAAGGCGCCATCTATCAGATGCTCAGTCATGGCGTGTCCACGGGCGCCCTGTTCCTGCTGGTGGGCATGATCTACGAACGGCGCCACACGCGCCTGATCGACGATTTTGGCGGCCTTGCGCACAAAATGCCGGTCTATGCCGCGTTCTTCCTCATCGTCACCCTTTCGTCGATCGGGCTGCCCGGCCTGAATGGGTTCGTCGGCGAGTTTCTGATCCTGCTGGGAACATTTGGCGTGAGCCGCAGCTTTGCGGTGTTTGCCGCCCTCGGCGTGATCCTGTCCGCGGTCTACATGTTATGGATGTACCAACGGACCTTCTGGGGCGAAGTAACGCATGAACCGAACCAGACGTTGCGCGATATGAACCGCCGCGAGTACGCGATGCTGGTTCCCTTGCTCGCCCTCATCGTTTGGATGGGGATGTATTCGAATCATTTCCTGCGTCCCATGGACGCGTCCGTGGCGAAACTTATCAATCAGGTGCAATCGCGCGACGTGCAGGTTGCGGATCAGAACAGTAGATGAATATTCCGGTAGTCAACCTCGGCGCAATACTCCCGGCAATCATGCTGTCGCTTTTTGGCATCGCGATCATGGTGGCGGAACCGTTCGTTTCGGACGCGAAGAAGTCCTGGCTCGGATGGCTTGCGATCGCCGGGACGATCGCCGCAATGCTGGCCCTGGCGCCGATGAGTCGCCAGGCCGGCCAGTGGTATACCAACCTGTGGATCGTCGACAGCTACAGTATTTTCTTCCACTTTCTTTTTATTCTGATCGCCGCCATAACCATTCTGACCTCGATGAACTTTCTTCAGCGCGAGGGTATCCATCACACCGAGTACTACGCGCTGCTTCTTTTCGCGACAGTCGGCATGATGATGATGGCGGGTTCGAATGAACTGATCATGGTGTTCCTCGGCCTCGAGATTCTTTCCATTGCGACGTATGTATTGGCCGGATTCCGCCGCACGGACCTGAAGTCCAACGAATCCGCGATGAAATACTTCCTGCTGGGCTCATTTTCGTCGGCTTTCTTCCTGTATGGCGTGGCGTTGATATTTGGCGCGACGGGGAGCACGAATCTAATCGTAATAGCGGACTCATTGAGGTCCGGCGATCCTCAGACGAGCCTTGTTTCCCTGGCCGCCGCGCTGATGCTTATCGGGCTTTGCTTCAAAGTGGCGGTGGCGCCATTTCACGTGTGGGCGCCCGACGTGTACGAGGGCGCGCCGACTCCGGTTACCGGTTTCATGTCCGTGGGACCCAAGGCCGCAGGCTTTGCGGTGCTGTTGCGCATCTTCATGACCGCGTTTCCGACGCTGGAAGATCGATGGACATCGGTGTTCTGGATTGTGGCGGCGCTCACGATGCTGATCGGCAATGTCATCGCGCTGGTCCAGCCGAACATCAAGCGGATGCTGGCCTACTCTTCAATAGCTCATGCCGGATACATCGCCGTGGCAGTGGCGGCGGGATCGGAGCATGGCGTCTCGGCAGTTCTTTTCTATACCCTGGCGTACAGCGTGACGAATCTTGGCGCGTTCGCGGTCGTCACCATGTTGAGCCGCTCCGAAGACAAACTGGTCAATCTGAACGACTACGCCGGCCTCGCCTCGAAACGGCCGGGACTGGCCGCCGTTCTATCTCTCTTTATGCTTTCGCTCGCAGGGGTGCCCGGCACGGCAGGATTTGCCGGTAAATTTTTCATCTTTAAGGCGGCTGTTCAATCCGGGCTGATCTGGCTGGCTGTTATCGGCGTGATCACGACGGTGGTTTCCTTCTATTACTACCTGTATGTAATCGTGCAGATGTATATGCGCGATCCCAATGAAGAATTTGCCGACGTCCGCACCACCGGGCCACTGAAACTGGCCCTGGCGATCACGATCGCCGGCACGCTGTATCTCGGCATCCTCCCCACACGATTCCTCGATTGGACAGTTTCGGCGGCGGTTAACGCCCTGAGGTAAGTAATCGCATCAGGTAACCCAAACGAACAAGCGGGGAGTCGCGCCGAGCGAAGCGAGGGAACCGCTGCAGGACGCGTCAGCGCCCGCAGCGGCGGCGGGTTTATCGGCGGGTTATACCGTTCGCTGTTTTGCGGACCCGGGTCCGAGAAACCGGCTTGGTGAGACGCGCGAAAGTCCGCAGTGCCTCGTTGACGGCGCGAGCATTTGGAAAGAGCTCTGCGACATCGGGATCCAGCAACACCACATTGGTTCCTTCAGCATATCGAGCGGCGGTGACACCGCGGACTGCCTTAGAGAAATCATATTCTGCACGCATCGTGTCTTCGTCGCCCCGCGTGCCGGTTTTGGTTTTACCCTTCTTCATAACGTTTTCTTTCAGAACGCGTCGCTTGACGTGCACTGATGATTCGAGTCTTCTCTTCTATTTCAGCGTAGCAAACAATCAGCAGTCGATATCTGTCCGACAGCCCTATTACGATGAATCGCTGCTCAGATTGCGAATGGTCGGGATCGGGCATGTTCATCTACAGAGGATCGCCGAACGCAGTGACACCTTCTTCAAAGGATACGCCGTGCTTCTTGCGGTTCGCTTCGGCCTTCTTCGAATCCCACTCAAAGTTGTAACCCACGCGACAATTCTACGCTGTACCGAGATGCCTCTCATCGGCATAACAGCCTGGGTATGAGCTGCGGCGCGTTTTCTGCGCCGTCGGCTCCATGCCATTGTTCGGCGACATGTGCTAACTAGGGTTACTTTAGCTTTAGCACCAATGGCCTGTGAAGCACGGTGTATCGCTTGCGCCGAAGAATTGTGGGGACAGACTCCGAATTCTTTCTGGAATTCGGAGTCTGTCCCCACAATTCCCCACAATCTCTTACGCGACCTTCTCTTACGCGACCTTCACAAAGATGACAACCAGTGTGTAGATGGCGAGGGATTCGATCAGCGCCAGGCCGAGCAGAAGCGCGAAGCGGATTGCCGGGGCGGCGCCGGGATTGCGGGCCAGGCCTTCGCAGGCGGCGGAGATGGCCTTGCCCTGCGCCAGACCGCAGACGGACGAAGCGATCGCCATCGCGAAGCCGGCGCTGATCACGACCCAGTCGGCGTGGACCATTCCCCCGCCCTCAGCCTGGGCGAATACGGGCGTGGTGAACATCAGAATGACAAACGTCATCAACAAAGCGAAATGCAGTTTTCTCACGGTTACTCTCCTATGAAATGAATGCCGCACGGAGGTGGTTGCCGGCAACCCCTTACAGCCGGCCTCACGCATGCAGCGGTTAGTGTTCCTCGGTAGCGACAGCGCCGCCGAGGTAAACCATCGTCAGCGTACAGAAAATAAATGCCTGAAGCAGTCCGCCAAAGATCGCGAATGCCATAAACGGCAACGGTACGAGCAGCGGCACGATTCCAAAGAAAATCGTGATCACGAGTTCTTCGGCCATGATGTTGGCAAAAAGCCGGATCGTCAGCGTGGCGGGCCGCGCGACGTGTCCGATGACCTCGATCGGGATCATCAACGGCGCCAGCAACGGCACAGGTCCCATGAAGTGCTTCAGGTACTTGAAGACACCCTGCTTCTTCATTCCCTGGTACTGATAGTACAGAAACACCACGATGGCGCAGCCTGCCGGCACGTTCACATTGCTTGTAGGTGAAATGAATCCGGGAATGAGGCCAAGCAGATTCGCAAAGACGATAAAGATGGCGAAAGTTCCGATGATATTAAGGTATTTGTGGCCGTCGTGACCGATGTTGGCCTCGAGCTGTTCCTTTAGAAATTCCACAAAGAGCTCAAAAGCCTGCTGGATTTTGCCCGGCGCTTCGACCGAGAGCCGGGTACGCAAAATGCTGAATATGACGATGATCGCCAGCAGAACGACGGTCTCCATGACGACGTGTGCCGGGATTGTTGGGCCGGGCAGGACGGCGTTCAGCCACGTCACTAATCCTGATTCATGTTCTTCCATTCCGATAATCCCCGATTA
The DNA here is from genome assembly GCA_945865815.1 of Candidatus Sulfopaludibacter sp. SbA3. GTDB lineage: Bacteria > Acidobacteriota > Terriglobia > 20CM-2-55-15 > 20CM-2-55-15 > CAMBFR01. The sequence goes on along the minus strand of CAMBFR010000008.1, from coordinate 16,749 downwards.
AGACTCGACAGACCTCAGAAACGCATTCGATAAGAATTGCGGCTACGTATACGAGCAGACCGACAAAGACGAAAACCAACTGCAGCAACGAACTACGAATCGTAACATACAGAAACAACGCTATCAAACCGTAGCGGGCAACAAAGCGAAACAATACGCTGCGTCCGCCTCCGCCCTGTGCTCCCTTCAGAATGAGAAAGTCGACTCCCTGTTTCAGCCAGTGGAAATTGACGTAGGACAGGCCTGCACCAATCCCAATGCTGAGCGCGGCCTGTAGCGAATAGAAGTAGAGAGCGGCTGGAATCGCGGCCACAGTCAGGATGAGGCTGGAGCGGTCGAGCCTCCGGTCGAGACCATCGAACCACGCGTCAGTCGTCATTTCGAGTCTTGGTCCTTCCCGATCTGCGAAATGGTTCGAAAAAAACTCACAAAACCAGCGGCAATCCCGAACAGCAGGAAAATGATCTTAAGGAACGACGTACCGAGCCACCTGTCGAGGAAATAGCCCATGCCATAACCGATGACAATGGAGACGGGAAACAACAGTCCGGCGCTTAACAGGCCCAACTGCTGAAATGATTGGCGTTTGTCGTCTTTTCCACTATTCATGCACTTTTCGGATGGTATATAATTTGCCCGAATTACGCGGTTTCAAAACTCTATTGCTCTACTCAATCCAGTTTAATTCTGACCGATATGTAGCCGCGGGCTTCGTTCCCGCGTAAGTAAGATCGACTAGGAGGACCTCGATGTCACACAGGGTACGAATGCTTGCTCTTGTCAGCATGCTGATTTTTGGCCTGGCCGGTTGCGGCGCCCCGCCGGAGCCAGCTCCCACTCCCGAGGCTGCACCGCCGCCTCCAGCGCCTGTCGAACAGGTTACGATGTATGAACTCACCAAGGACGATATCACCACCCAGCCGGAATGGACGAGCCGGAACATCACCGTGCTCGGCATCAAACTGGGAGACGTTACGCGCAATGTCGAAAAGAGCCTTGGCGAACTCACCAATACCCGCACTGGCGCTGATGATTACATCACCGCCTACAAAGGCGGCGGCATCGTGATCTACACGTTCAAGCTTACGGGAAAGGCCCGGAAGATTGAGGTTACGCAGTTTCTCACCGGCGTCAAAGACGCAAAAATCGCGCGCGCCCTTACAAACGGCAGCGAAGCGGCAATGCGGGACGCGTTCGGCATGGAAGAAGCCATGGAAGAGAACGCCGATGACATGTCCACCGAGTATTCCTACGACACCAAGGGTTTTCGCTTCGTAAGGTACAAGGTCGGCGCCCGGACGATCAACGCCATCCGGTTCTCGGAAGTGAAGAGTTCGACGTAGACGAAGCCGGCAGAAGGATCAAAAAAGAAGGGGGGAGCGTAACGCTCCCCCCTTCTTTTTGTGGAGTCTACCTGTGGGCACAGGGCTGAAGCCCCGCGCCCACAGCGAACCTTACGGCAGCGTGGGGCGCTCGAACGGCTGCGCGGCAGGAGTGAGCGCGCGCAGGAATGCGAGCAACTGGCCTCGCTCTTCCGGAGTCAGCGTGGCAGGCTTCAGCTTTGCATCCAGATTGGGATTCCGGATTCCTCCCGCCAACACCAGGTCCACAGCCTCCTCCAGGGTCGCTGAACGGCCGTCGTGGAAGTAAGGCGCGGTTTCCGTAATGCTTCGCAGCGTCGGCGTTTTGAACGCGCCCGCCATCGCTTTTGCTTCCGCCTGCTGTTCCGGCGTCCCGCCGTTCTGCTGGGTTAACTGGGTTGTCAGGAAACCCCCGCGGCCCTGATCGGGCATGGGTTTATCGAACCCGATTCCGACGTTGTGGAACATCGCATCCGTCTGGTTCGGAGGGAGGTGGCACAGCGTGCACTGTCCCTTCGTGCTGTAGATATCGAAGCCGGCAATGGCATCCGCGGACACGGCCGTCCGATCATTCGCCTCGTAGCGATCCCACGGTGAATCTTTCGATTCGAGGGTTCGAACGAAAGCGGCCAGGGCATTCACGATGCGTTCCTGCGACGGCGGGCCGCCAGCCAGCCTTTCAAAGCTTGCCTTGTACAGTGGAATCGCATCGAGAGCGGCAGCCGCCATTTCCGGATTGCCGCCCATCTGACCTCTCCAGGCTGCCAGGATCTGGGCCTCGAGCGTCGCTGCACGGCCATCCCAGTAGTACTGCTGGTAGACCGACACGTTGTAGAGCGTCGGAGTATGGCGTGTATTCACGGTTCCATCGGCCCTCGTCGACAAGGCCAGGCCGTCGGTCCAGCCTTTCTCGGGCAAATGGCACGTCTCGCACGACATCTGCCCTGCGCCGGAAAGGCGTTTATCAAAAAACAGTTGCTTGCCAAGATCGGCAAGTAACGCAGGCCCGGCGGGGACCTCGGGGGCCGGCGGCTGGTCCGCGGCACACGACGTAAGCATCAACGTAAGCAGAAACACAAACATTCTCATGGTGCAGCCCTTTCTTGTTGGACTAAAAAGCCATGACGACAGCTTGCCGAGCCATCGTGATAAGCGGGTCGGGATAAATTCCAATGAAGATTGTGAACAGAATAGCCACGCCCAGGGCAGTCAAGACTCCTGGTGAATAGACCAGCCCCGTCTTCTCTGTTGCCTCGCGCATGAACATCGCAACAACGATGCGGAAGTAAAAATAGATCGAGATCGCGGCATTCAGCACGGCGATCACCGCAAGCACGTTGTGACCTGTTTCAATGGCGGCCGCAAAGAGAAAGTATTTCGCTATGAAGCCCGCGGTGGGCGGGATGCCGGCCAGGGAAAGCAAGAAGATCAGCATCAAAATTGCCGAAACCGGATGCTTGAAGAACAGGCCGCTCATGTCGTCGACGTGTTCGCCGATCACGTCCTTCCGGCGCAGCGCCACCACCACGGCCCAGACGCCGATATTCGTAAAGGTGTAGATCAGAAGATACATCGGTATGGCAACAAGCCCTGTTTCGTTGCCCGCTATCAGGCCAAGAAGAATGTAGCCCGCGTGCGAGATCGACGAATAGGCGAGCAGACGCTTGATATTGGACTGAGTAATTGCCGCGATATTTCCCAGCGTCATCGTCAGAACGCAGACGACGGACATGATCGGAACCCATTCGGGACGAAGTGGATAAATCGCGACCATGAAAACGCGCACCATCATGGCAAACGATGCCGCCTTTACGGCTACGGACATATATGCCGTGATCGACGTTGGCGCACCTTCATATGCATCGGGTGTCCACTGGTGGAACGGAACGGCGGCAATCTTGAAGAACATGCCGGCAAGGAGGGTGATCATCGCCATAAGCGAGATCGGATCTGTCAATGGGCGGCGGGAAAGCGCTTCGGCAATTTCGACAAACTTCGTCGATCCCGATATCCCGTACAGCAGCGACATGCCGTACAGCAGGATTCCCGACGAGAACGCCCCGAGCAGGAAATATTTTATTGACGCTTCGTTCGAACGCTGATTGTTCCGCAAAAAGCCGACCAGCACGTATGTCGCAATCGCCATCGTTTCAAGGCCGATGTAGAGCGTCACCAGGTCGACTGCGCTGGCCATGAACATCATGCCCATCGTGGCAAACAATATGAGAGCGTAGTACTCACCGTGGTTCTCGCGCTCGATATCGAGGTATTTCAGGGAAATGGCGATCGACAGCGCGGCGCCCAGCAGGAAAATGAACTTGAAGAATGCGGAAAACGGGTCGACAACGAGCATGCCGCCGTAGGCGGAAACGTCCACGTCGCGAAGGCGCTGCAGCACCAGAAACGATGCCGAACACCCGATCCCGACGAGCGCGATCCAGCCAAGCTTTCTTTTTTGCTCAATCAGCAGATCAGCGACCAGCAGGATCATTCCAAAGATGGCCATCTCGAGCTCCGGCGCAATCGCGCCGATGTCCTGAATCTGAAAGAACTGATCCATTATCGGGCGTCTCCTTGCGCAGGGACGGCCGGCTGTCCGGCATTAAGCTGCGGCGCTCCCTGGAAGAAGTCGGGACGCACCTTCAGGACGATCTTGTTCACCGGCTTCTCTACAGCCTTGAAAAACGGCGCCGGATAAAGACCGATCCAGAACGCCATGATGATGAGCGGCGCGACCGTCACGATTTCGCGGAAATTCATGTCGAGGAGCTTCTGATTGGCCGGGTTGTCCAGCGTGCCAAACATCGTCCGCTGATAAAGCCAAAGCATGTAGGCCGCACCAAGCACGATGCCCGAACCGGCAGCGATGGCGTACCACAGGTTCGCCTGAAGCGCGCCCATGAGAATCGTGAACTCACCGATGAACCCGTTCAACAGCGGCAGACCGATCGACGACATCGTCATGATCAGGAAAACCACTGCAAACACCGGCATGACGTGTGAAATTCCACCGAACTGGGAAATTTCGCGCGTGTGCCGGCGCTCGTAAATCATGCCGACGATCAAGAACAGCGCGCCCGTGGAAATTCCGTGGTTGATCTGCTGAATGATGCTGCCGTTCAAGCCGTTCGGATTGAGGGCGAACATTCCCAATGTGACGAATCCCATATGACTCACCGAGGAATAGGCCACAAGCTTCTTCATATCCGGCTGCATCATCGCCACCAGCGCGCCATAGACGATACCGACAATCGACAGCGTAATCATGAGCGGGATAAACGCCTTCGTGCCTTCCGGCAGCATCGGGAGGCTGAACCGCAGGAATCCGTATGTCCCCATCTTCAGAAGAACGCCGGCCAGAATCACCGAGCCCGCGGTCGGGGCCTCGACGTGAGCATCGGGCAACCACGTATGGAACGGGAACATCGGAACCTTGATCGCGAAACCCACGAAGAACGCCAGGAAGATCCACCATTGCAGACCCGCCGGCAGGAACGAACCCATGGCCTGGAATGCCAGCACGTTGAACGTATGTGCAGTGCCGAATTCGGCCGCGAGCGACGGCTGCTGGGCAGCCATGCCCGGGTAGGCGAAGTACAGTGCCAGAATTCCCAGAAGCAGCAGCACCGAGCCGAATAGCGTGTACAGGAAGAACTTGATGGCGGCATACAGTTTCCGTGACCCGCCCCATACGCCGATCAGGAAGTACATCGGCACGAGCATGACTTCCCAGAAAACATAGAAGAGGAAGAAATCGAGCGAGATGAACACGCCGATCATGCCGGTCTGCAACATGAGCAGAAACGCGTAATACTCTTTGAGCCGATTGTCGATTGCATCCCACGAGGAGAGAAGAGCAAGCGGCCCGAGCAAGGTCGTCAGCATGACAAGCAGAAGCGAAATGCCGTCGATGCCCACGTGGTACTCCACACCGAGGTTCTGGATCCATGGCACCTTCTGGATGAACTGCATCTGGTCGGAATTCTCAAAATCGAACCAGAACCATATCGGAAGGGAGATCACAAAACCCGCAAAGGCGACAAAATTGGCCCACCAGCGAATCAGGGTCTTGTTCTCTTTATTGAGAAAGACGAGAACGATCACCCCTGCGACCGGCCAGAATGCCACGATGGTCAGGATGTGCTGACGAAAGAAGTCCATTAAGAAACTCCAAATTGCGAATTACTGGCCGCCCCACAGGGCGTAGCCAATGATAATCAAGACGCCAAGAACCATCACAAGCGCGTAGTTCTGCGTGTATCCGGTCTCAATCAAGCGGATGGGCCAGCTCGCGGTCTTGATGAAGCCGCCGATAAACCGGACAATCCCATCGACGATCCAGCGGTCCCACCAGTTCGATCCGTTCGCGCCGGTTACCGTAAGCGACGCAGAGCCGTTGACGGCGCCATCGACCAGTTTCGCGTCGAATTTCCAGAGCCCGACGCCCGCGTCCTTAACCCGGTTGACGAAAAGCCCATCGTAAAGCTCATCCACGTAGTACTTGTTCTGCAACACCGGGTACGCCGCGCCATACGAAGCAACTTCCGTTTCCGCACGGTAACTTGTCTTGTAGTACTTTCGGTAGGCCAGATAGATTCCGGCCAGCGCCACCATCACGGACAATGCAGCCATTCCCGCCTCGAAAGCATGGCTATGCTCGACGATTGCAGCCTGCGTTATAGGCAACGGCTCGAATACGGGCTCCAGCCAGTGTTCGAAAGCGTTCGTGCCTCCCAGCCACAGCGGAATGCCCAGGTAGCCGGAAACGACCGAGCCCGCTGCCAGAACCATCAGCGGAATCGTCATGGACTTTGGGGATTCATGAATGTGGTGCTCCACGTGATGATCCACACGCGACTCGCCATAAAACGTCATGAACAACAGCCGGAACATGTAGAAGGCCGTCATTCCGGCGACCACCACACCGAGCAGCCACAGGATCACGTGCCCCTGCGGGTTTGAAAACGCTTTCCAGAGAATCTCGTCCTTCGAGAAGAAACCCGCAAGCCCCGGAATTCCTGCGATGGCCAGCGTTCCGATTGCCATCGTCTTGAACGTTATCGGAATCTTGTTCTTCAGCGCGCCCATCTTGCGCATGTCCTGCTCGTGATGCATCGCATGGATCACACTTCCCGATCCAAGAAACAACAGCGCCTTGAAAAATGCGTGCGTCATGAGATGGAAGACGCCGGCTGCAAACGCGCCAACGCCAAGGGCCAGGAACATGTATCCGAGCTGGCTGACGGTCGAATAGGCCAGCACGCGCTTGATGTCGTTCTGGACAAGACCGATCGAAGCCGCAAAGAGCGCAGTCAGGGCGCCAATCACCGCGACCACGGCCATCGCCTCGGGCGCCATCTGGAAAATGAAGTTGCTCCGCGCGACCATATAAACGCCGGCCGTAACCATCGTCGCGGCGTGGATAAGCGCACTGACCGGCGTCGGCCCTTCCATGGCGTCCGGCAACCAGACATACAGAGGAAGCTGAGCCGACTTGCCTGTGGCGCCGACAAACAGAGCCAGGGCTATTCCGATGAACAGCGGATCGCTGACGCTAAAGCTGCCGGCAGCCAGTCCTTCGCGGACGGCTTCTCCGACAGCCGTAAATTCGATCGTGCCGAACGAGACAAAAATCAGCATGATGCCGATCGAGAGACCCCAGTCGCCCACGCGATTGACAACGAAAGCCTTCTTTGCCGCGTCGCCCGCGCTCTTCTTGTGGAAGTAGTATCCGATGAGCAGATAGGAGCACAGGCCGACACCTTCCCATCCGATGAACATCATCAGATAGTTGCTTCCCAGAACGAGCGTGAGCATCGAAAACATGAAGAGGTTCAGGTACGCAAAGAACCGGTAGAAACCGTCTTCTTCATGCATGTAGCCGGTGGAATACACATGGATCAGGAATCCGATACCGGTGACGACGAGGATCATCACGGACGACAAGGGGTCCAGCAGGAATCCAAAGTCGACCTGGAAACGAGCCATTTGCCCGCCAAGCGTTTGGGCCGCGCCTGCATCGAACCACTGGTACAACCTGACGGTGTGTGACCGCTCCTCGGCCGGAAGCTGGGCCAGCTGCAATACCGCGCCGGCCGAAAAGATGAAAGATACAAGAACTGCGCCGGCGCCAATGATGCCAACGACAGACTTCGGAAGGCGCTTTCCGATGAGGCCATTGACCAGGAAGCCAACGACAGGAAACAGCGGTATCAGCCAGATGAGATCCAGAAAATTCATTCGTCTACCACTTCATGAGGTCGATCTCGTTGATGTTCATCGTTTCCTTGTTCTTGAACATCGCGATCACGATCCCGAGACCCACCGCGGCTTCCGCCGCGGCGACAGTTATGACAAAGATGGCGAAAATCTGCCCGTTAACCTGCTGCAGGTGATTTGAGAATGCAATCAGGTTGATGTTGACCGCATTCATCATCAACTCAATCGACATGAGGACGATCATGATGTTGCGGCGCGTCAAGACGCCGATCACGCCGATCGTAAAAAGAGCCGCGGCGAGAAATAGATAATGATGTGTTGCAACCACTCCGGCTGTCTCCTCTACTCGGTCTGCGTTTTCTTCTTTGCCAGCACGACGGCGCCGACAATGGCAACCAGCAACAGAATCGACGCAATCTCAAACGGCAGAAGGTATGTCGTATACAAACCCATACCCACCTGCTGTGAATTTCCAGCGGCGCCCTGAACCAGCGGCACGGCCGGCTCGGCCAGGACAAACGTATCCCGCCCCTGATACACCACATAAACCAGCTCACCGATCAGGATTGCGGAAGTTATCAGGGCTATCTTCCACTGCCGATTGAACTGGCGTTCGAACGTCGAACGTTCCACCGCGATAAGCATGATCACGAATACAAACAGGACGAGGATTCCGCCGACATACACAATGACCTGGACACCGGCGAGAAATTCGGCGTTGAGCGCGAGAAAAATACCGGCTACCGACAGCAGCGTGCCCGCAAGGAAAATTGCGCTATGAACGACGTTATGCTGCGTGATGACGAGAATCGCGGATACAACAGCGATCGTTCCGAAAATGTAAAAGAGAGCGAGTTCCAGCATTCTACCTCGTATAAACAACCGGCTGGTTGCCCTCTTCCAATTTTTGCCGGTCCCATTTCATGTCACGCCGTTCGTACAGGCTGAGCTCGAAATCCTGCGTGAGTTCCAGGCACGGCGTGGGACAGGCGTCTTCGCACAATCCGCAGAACATGCAGCGCGACATATCGAAGGTGTATGTAGTGAGCGCTTTCTTGCCGGCCTCGGTTCGCTCCCAACCCACCTCGATGCAATGCTCCGGGCACGCAAGCGCGCACAGATTGCATGCTATGCAGAGAGTCTCGCCGTTATCGGGATCGTTGTTCAGCCGCGGCGCGCCCCGGAACCGTTCGGCGACCTTGGGCCGCGCCTTCGGATACTGCTCTGTGTAGTTCGCCGAGGGGCGCTGGTACGAGAACGTCAGCGCCAGCCCCTTGAACAGGTCGACAAGAAAAATCTTTTTCAACAGAGACAGTTCCGGACGTTGGACCTTCATTGTTATCCCCTGAATATCAAGGCCAGGATTGCGGTCACGATGACGTTCGCAATCGCGAGCGGCAACAGGAACTGCCACCCGACTTTCATGAGCTGATCATACCGGTACCGCGGCCAACTGGCTCGGAACCACATATAGAAATAAAGGAATACAACCACTTTGATCGCGAACCACAGAATTCCGGGAATGAGGTCCAGAAACGCCAGCGCCTCAACATTCGGAAAAGGTCTGAGCCACCCGCCCAGAAAGAGTGTCACGGCCATCGCCGACACGGTAATCATGTTGGCGTATTCAGCCAGAAAGAACAGGGAGAACCTGAAACCGCTGTACTCGGTGTGGAAACCGGCAACCAGTTCCGACTCGGCTTCCGGCAAATCGAAAGGCGCCCGGTTCGTTTCCGCGACACCGCAGATAAAGAAAAGAACGAACGCGACCGGCTGGAGAAACACGTACCAGAGGCCTGAACTTCGCTGCGCTTCGACTATGCCGACCAGACTGAGCGTTTCCGACAGCATGAGCACGCCCATGATGGAGAAGCCCAGAGCCACTTCGTAACTCACCATCTGCGCGGCCGACCGCAATGCCCCAAGCAGCGGGTATTTGCTGTTCGACGCCCAGCCGGCCAGAATGATACCCAGCACGCCGATCGACGAAATCGAAAGCACGTAAAGGACGCCGATGTTCAGGTCCGTGACGTAAAGGGTGACGGGCGTACCTAAAACGTTGATCGTCGGACCAAACGGAATGACGGCAAAAACAATAAACGCCGGAATCAGCGTGATGATCGGCGCCGCCACAAAAACCCATTTGTCCGCCCGCGCCGGAATGATGTCTTCCTTCAGCAGCAGCTTGATGGGATCCGCGATGGGTTGAAGCAACCCCCACGGACCGACCCGCATCGGCCCCAGCCGCACCTGCATGAACGCGATAACCTTGCGCTCGGCAAGCGTGATGGCGGCGACCAGCAGGGGAAGCACTGCCAGGATGATGCCTATTTTGACGAGCGGAAGAATGACGTAATTGATCGCAAATTCCATTAGCGGTCTATCTCACCCAAAACGATATCCAAAGTTCCGATGATCGCCACCACGTCCGCCACCATGAGCCCGGTGACCATGCGCCGCAGCGCCTGCAGATTGACAAAAGACGGCGGCCGCACTCGCGCGCGATAGGCCTGCGTCGTTCCATCGCTGACGATGTAATACCCGAGTTCACCCTTGGGAGCTTCGATCGAATGATAGATGTCGCCCACGGGCGGCTTAATGATCTTGGAGAGCTTGGCCATCAGAGGTCCGTCCGGAATCTTTTCAACGGCCTGGCCGACAATGCGGCAGGACTGCCGCATCTCCTCCATGCGGACCATATAACGGTCATAGGTATCACCCGTCGCGCCGGTAGGAATGTCGAACTGGAAGTCCGCATAAGCCGCGTACGGCTTCGCCTTGCGAAGATCCCACTCCACGCCGGAACCCCGCAGGCAAGGTCCCGTGACTCCCATCGCAATCGCATCCTTTGCCGAGATCACTCCGACACCCCGAGTCCGGCTGATCCAGATCCGGTTTTCGGTCAGAAGCGTTTCGTATTCCGCGATCTTCGAGGGGAAGTCTTTGACAAAGGCGCGGACCTGGGCCTCGAACCCGTCATAGAGTTCGTACTGGGTTCCGCCGATGCGAAACACATGCGTCGTCAAACGGGCGCCGCAATAGTTCTCGAAGATCTTCAGGATTTCTTCGCGCTCGCGGAAGGCGTAAAGGAAGACGGTCATCGCGCCGATGTCGAGCGCGTGCGTGCCGAGCCAAAGCAGGTGGCTGGAAATACGATTCAACTCGGTCAGGATGACGCGAATGTACTGGGCCCGCGGGGGCGCCGTGATGCCGAGCAGTTTCTCGATGGTCTCGCAATAGCCGAGACAATTCGAAACCGCAGCAATGTAGTCCATGCGGTCGAGAGTAGGCACGAACTGGCCATACGTCTGGGCTTCGCCGAGCTTTTCGACCCCGCGATGGAGGTAGCCGATAACGCAATTCGCGTCGATAACTCTTTCGCCATCGAGTTTCAGCTTCACCTGAAGCACCCCATGCGTGGAAGGGTGCTGCGGCCCCATGCTTACGGTTATTTCATTCGCATCAAATAATGTTTCTTTGGTGGACATGATTCCCTAATCGGTCGGGGTTATGTAATCCGGGCTCTCGTGCCTGGCTTCGCTTACGTAGTACTTTTGTCCCGAGTCGATGCCAAGATGCTTTCGGACCCACTCCACATCCTGCAACCGGATGTTGTAATCCTTGCGCAGCGGGAAACCCACCCAATCCTCAGGCAGCAGAATCCGCCGCAGATCCGGATGGTTCCTGTATTGGACACCAAACATGTCGTAGACCTCGCGCTCCAGCCAGTCTGCCGTTGGCCACACCGCAAAGACACTCTCGATGTCCTCCCATTCCTTGATTCGCGTTTTCAGGCGGAGGTACTCGTTCTTCGCGAAGGAGTAGAGGATATAAACGATCTCGAACTGCTCTTCCTTGGGCCAGTGAACGGCCGTCTCGTCCGCCATGTAATCGAACGGAACAATCGGATTGTCGCGAAGGAAGGTCACGATCTCGACGATACGGTCCTTCTTCACTTCAATCTGATTCTGCCCCAGAAAGCTGTACGCCTTTACAAACTCGCCACCGAATTTCTCCTTGATCGCGTCCACTAATGGATGGGACCAGGGCTCCTGGACGGGGCCTTTCGGCTTCGGAGGAGCCGCAGGCGCTGCCGGCTTCGCAGGAGGAGGCGGAGGAGGAGGTTTTGGCGCCGCGGCTTTCGCTTCGTCTGCCGATTGCGCCGGCTGGCTTGGTTGAGCCGACGAGGCTGGTTGAGCGGGATCGCCCGGTTTTTCGGTCCCCTGATTCTCTTTTTCGTTTTCCACTCAAATAAAGTCCCGGGAAAGCTGAAAGTTAATGACGAGCGAATGCAAAACGGTGGATTGAACCATATCGATCCGAACCTGTCAACGGCCCGGCCCACCCCCGTTGCGCAACGTAGCATCTTAGCGCAACCATTAGTAATTACGGTCAGAAAAATAGCCGCAGCTACGTGCCCTTTCTCTGCACCAAAACCTTGAAACGTTCGCCCATATTCCCGGGCAAAATGAGTTTCTTGATCCGCAACAGGCGCTGGAGTGATGCCGCGTCGGCGGCAGTTGCAAGTTGCTGCATCCGGTCGAGAATTCCCAGTTCGATCAGGAAATTCATCTGCGTCTGGAAATTTTCCGTCGGGAGCTCTGCGCGAATGCCTTCATCCATAAGGTCTGAAAAATTGACGTGCGCTGTCATGTCCTGTTCGCCGATATGAGCGTAGGGGTTTTCCTCGGCCTGGTGGCGCCGGTAACACATCAATGTGCCGTGCGGCTGGGCGTAGAACTCGTCGTGCAGGTACCCATAGTCGATCGCAAGGTGGTAGCCCCGATCGAGACTTGCCGCAATCCGGCGAATCCATGCTCGCGCTTCGAGGTTGACGTCGGCCGTCTGGCCTTCCTTGAGGGGCAACTCGATGGGCTGCCGCAGGTCACCTTCAATCTCCTCGAATTCGCCGCTCACGTACAACTCCTTCAACACGCCATCCCGGCGGCGAATCCGATGAACGGGAAGGGCGTCGAAAAACTCGTTCGAAAAAATGCACCCGGTTAGCTTCCGAGGCAGATCCTCGATCCATCGAACGTCGAAGTCTTTCAATAACTCGCGCTGATGTTCGCGCATCGCAGCGCTCCGTTCGAGGATGAGGTAGGGAAACCGCCGTTCCTCCAGGATATGGCGCGCAAGTGATCCCTTCCCCGCCCCAAGCTCGACGAGCGTGAACGAGTCCGATCCTTCAGCCATGCTTTCGAATTTTTTGGCGAGAAGCTTCCCGAATATGGGATCCAGGTCGGAGGACGTGTAGTAGTCGCCCTCCGCGCCGATCGGCAATCTCAAGGAAGAGTAGTAACCAAAGCGGGGGTGGTACAGGACCTCTTCCATGTATTCAGAAAACGGAATCGGTCCCGATTGCTGAATCTTGCTTCGAAGGTGTTCGATGAGAGACATCGCCTTCAGTCCACCTGTGGGCGCGAAGGTCCCGGCAGCCCTAAATCTTCATTCCGATGCGGTCCATCTCTTCTTTCGCGGCGCGGGCAATTCGCTCATCGTTTTTCACGTCGTCGAGTCGGACTTCGGTGGGTTTCTTTGCGATCGTCATTCGATCGATCTTGTCCTGCAGGCGCATCAGACCATACAGCAGTGCCTCGGGACGCGGAGGGCAGCCCGGAACATAGACGTCCACCGGAATCACGTGGTCCACGCCCTGCAAGACCGAGTAGGTGTCAAACGGGCCGCCGACGTTGGAACAGGCGCCCATCGAAATGACCCACTTCGGGTCCGGCATCTGGTCATACACACGGCGGACGATGGGAGCCATCTTCAGCGTGACAGTGCCGGCAACAATAATAAGATCCGACTGCCGGGGGCTGGGCCTGAAGATGCCGGCGCCGAAGCGATCCATGTCGAATCTGGAGGCGCCGGTCGCCATCATCTCAATGGCGCAGCAGGCGAGCCCAAACGTCATGGGCCAAAGCGCCGATTTGCGCGCCCAGTTGAAGACGAAATCGACCGTTGTCGTAACGATGTTTTTTTCGAACCGATCTTCAATCCAAGCCGGCATTCTTTGAGTCTCCTATGCCCAGTCGAGAGCGCCCTTCTTGATAATCCAAACGTATCCAACGATCAGAATTCCCAGGAATACGAGCATCTCGATCAATCCAAACAGCGCCAGTCGGTTGAAATTGATCGCCCAGGGAAAAAGGAAAACGGTCTCAACGTCAAATATGACGAACAAAATCGCGACGACGTAGTAACGAATCGCATAACGCTGCCGCGCATCGGAGTCCGGGTCGACACCGCACTCATACGGCGCCAGTTTTCCCGCGCCCCCTGTCTGCGGCCGAATCAGGCGGGCCGCCAGCAGCGTCACAATCGGAAACAGAAGCGTCAACCCCATGAAGAGGAAAATCGGTATGTAACCGGCTAAGACGTTTTGCTCCATGGTCCCCTATCTTTCCTTACTCGCCGCAACCAAGCGACGATCGGTTCAAAGTCGCAACCGCATGCGGCAGGATCGGCTGCACCGCGCCCAGACATTCTCGCACGCCCTTGACGCTTCCAGGCAAGTTGATTATTAAGGTCGACCGGCGAATTCCTGCAACCGCCCGGGACAGGGCCGCTCTGGAAGTAACCTTGAAACTTTCCAGACGCATCAGTTCGGGTATCCCCGGAACTGCCCGCTCGATGACCGCCAGCGTCGCCTCCGGTGTCGTGTCGCGAGGCGAAAGACCCGTCCCTCCGGTAGTCACCACAAGGACGAAACCTTCCTCGCAGGCCCGGCGAAGCCGCGATTCTATATCGAACCGCTCGTCCGGCAAAACCTCAACACCGCTGACATCGAAACCGGCTTCCGTCAAAATGCGGCCAGCCTCCGGGCCAGACAGGTCTTCGCGCTTTCGGGCGGCGGCCGAATCGCTAATCGTCAGTACGAGAGCGCGGCCCAAGCTCATTGGCGGTCACCCCGGGTCCACCGGCCACTCTTGCCTCCAAGTTTCTCAAGAAGCCGGACCGGTCCGATCGAAATGCCTTTCTCGACGGCCTTGCACATGTCGTAGACGGTGAGCGCCGCGACGGAAGCCGCCACCAGGGCCTCCATCTCCACGCCGGTTTCCGCCTTCGTTCTCGCAATTGCCTCGATTCTCGCACCCGTCTTAGTGACTTCAATAACCACCTCGACGTGCGTCAGAGCGATCGGATGGCACAGCGGAATCAGGTCCGATGTCTTTTTCGCCGCCTGTATTCCCGCGATTCGCGCCACCTCCAGGGGATCGCCCTTCGGGATTCGATGCTCGCGAAGAAGTTTCACGGTGGCAGCCGACATTTCGACCAAAGCCTCGGCTCTCGCGGCTCTTGTAGTTTCGCCCTTTGCGGTAACGTCCACCATCCGCGCGCGGCCCCGCCGATCAACGTGAGTCAGTTGCTGCTTTCCAGATGCCACCAGTCACTCCGTTTTATTTCAGATTATTCCAGAGCAAGGAATCGCGCGGTCTCGCCAGCCTGCAGTGTTCCTTCGCGCCGCGGAATCATTATCAACGCATTGGCCCGGGCAAGCCCGACCAGATCCGACGAACCCTTCCACACCGCCGAGGATATCCAATACCCGCCTCCCTCGAATCTTACATGGGCCGGCACAATCGATTCACGCGCCGGATCGCATTTGGCCGGTGTTTCCAGACGGGCGTCGAGAATTTCCGGCTGAATCTCGCGGGCCTTCAGGAGACTGCGGATGAGAGGGCGCACGAACATATGAAACGAGACAATCGTCGAAACCGGATTACCTGGCAACCCAAAGACATATGCTCTTTCGTGGTACCCAAATACGGTTGGCTTCCCGGGCTTCATTGCAATCTTGTCGAAGAGCACCTGAACACCGCATTCGGCAAACACATTCTCGACCAGATCGTACTTCCCCATGGAGACGCCGCCGGACACGATGAGAACGTCGTGTTCCAATCCCTTTCGGATCTTGTTCCGGAGATCGTCCAGATTGTCGCGCGCTATGCCATAGAGCATTGGAGAAGCACCAGCCTCCAGGGCCTGCGCATAGAGTGTGTAGCTGTTGCTGTTGCGGATTTGGGCGGGTTGCGGCCTTTCCTGAACCTCGACCAGTTCGTCGCCGGTCGCGATAATTGCGACCTGCGGTTTCTGAGAGACCTTAACGGCCGCCTTCCCCACCGTTGCCAGCAGCCCGAGATCGGCAAGGCCGATCCGGCGGCCCGCCTCGAGCACACGTTCTCCCTCGCGCGCCTCCGCCGCCCTGCGAAGCAGTCCTTCGTTTTCGCGTACCGTCTTGAGAACGCGCACCGAGTCCGCCGCCGGCCTTTCGGTATGTTCGACCATGACCACCGCGTCCGCGCCCTTTGGAAGCGGAGCGCCGGTCATGATTTCGCAACACTCGCCCCGGCGCACTTCCACGGACGCGCCGGCGCCGGCGCGCGACTCTCCAATGACTTTCAGGGTCGCGGGAATTGCGGTCACATCCTCGGAACGAACAGCGAAGCCGTCGCGAACGGACTTGTCGAACGGCGGAGAATCCGCGTCGCAGCAGACGTCCTCTCTCAGGATTCGGGAAATGGAATCGCGAAGGGGAACAAATTCGGCAGCCATCCGATCCTCGCGATTCTTCTCTTTTGCGAGGGACAGGACGATCTCGATCCCGCGTTCAACGGGAAGCATCTTCGAAAATTTCCCCGGTCTCGTTCGAATGGAAAACCAATTCGTGCTGATACACTCGGAGGTTGATCGGAAACCGGTACTCGATATCCACGATGAATGCAGGACCTCGGCGGGTGATTTTTATATCGCGTGCGGTGATCGGAATATTGAACTCCAAGGCCTTCTTCGCGATATTCGCCCGGACATCGTTCGTCGTTTTTCTTGCGGAAACCGCGAATTTCACTTCCTGCCGGATGAAATCGTTGAACTGATAAGCATAGAAATAAGGAGGGCCATACTGAGCGGCAGCGAAAATCAAACCGAGAAAGATCAGCAAAAGGAACTGCTGTCTGCGGTCTAGACCAAACATAGTGCGGGATTATAACACAGCGTGCTAGAGTCGAATTTATTGGCTGTCGGTAGCACATGATCTGTCCGGTGCCTGTAGCAAATGAAATGTCCGGTCTGAAGGGCAGGGTCGACGTAACGTCACATCCGCACTGGAGGTTAAGAGCGGATGGCGTTATATCCGGCCCGAGCTTGGGAGCGGGCCATGAAGATC
>CAMBFR010000007.1 GCA_945865815.1 Candidatus Sulfopaludibacter sp. SbA3 | reverse complement strand
AGAAAGAAGAAGGCAGCCTGATGGAAATGTGCAAAACCCTGCTGGGTTTCGCACATTTCCACAGGCACGGCGGCGATGAACTTAAAACAACAAAACCGGACAGATCACTTGCTACAAAAACCGGACATTTCTACTTGCTACCGACAAGGGGCTGACCGAACCTTGCTATAATCCCGTTTTGTGATGGAATGTTTGAATGATTGAACAGATTCGCAGTATTCTCGCCGCCATCGGCGAAGATCCCAGCCGTGACGGCCTCCGGAACACACCGAAACGCGTGGATAGCGCGCTGCGGTATTTGACCGGCGGTTACAGTAAGAATCCTGACCAGATATTGAACGGCGCCCTGTTCGATGTCGCTTACGATGAAATGGTAATCGTCAAGGACATCGAGGTATTCAGTCTTTGCGAGCACCACCTCCTGCCTTTTTTTGGAAAGTGCCACGTGGCGTACATCCCGAATGGCAAGATCGTCGGCCTCAGCAAGATCCCGCGGCTGGTCGACATGTACGCGAAGCGCTTGCAGGTGCAGGAGCGGCTGACGACCGAGATCGCGGAAATCATCAATACCAAAATCAAACCAAAAGGCGTAGCGGTGGTTATAGAAGCTAGGCATCTGTGCATGATCATGCGCGGCGTCGAGAAGCAAAACTCGGTTGCCGTTACGAGTTCGATGCTCGGCGCATTCAAGGACGACCAGAACACGCGCAACGAGTTTCTGAATCTGGTTCACAGTCGAGGTTAGCCCGGGAATGATTTCAGCGGTCATATTCGATCTCGATGGAACGCTCACAAAGGTTCCGAGTCCGTGGCGGTACGTTCATGAGCGTCTTGGTCTCTGGGAGAGCACCGCATGCGCATATCTTGATGAATGGCTCTCCGGGACGATTACCTATGAGGAGTTCTGTCGGCGCGACACGAGCCTGTGGAATGGACGCTCCGTGCGGGAGATCGAGTCGTTCCTCGATGAAATCGACTGGAACCGGCACGTGCCGGTCATTGTGCGGGGCCTGATGGATGCCGGCATTCCGTCCGTGATTATTTCCTCGGGCTTTCAGTATGTGGCCCGCAAAATCCAGGCCCATTGCGGATGGCAGCCCCTGACAATTTACGCCAATGACCTTGTCGAAGGTCCTGAAGTTCATATCCGGGTTTCCGGCGATTTCGCGAGTCCGATTTCGAAGAAGGCTCACGCGGATGTGGCCCTGCAGGCGCTGGGATCCCGGCCCGAAGAAACCCTCGTCGTGTCCGACACGGTTCGAGATCTCGAGCAGCTTAGCTACTGTCAGCACCGGCTGCTCATCCGCGAAGAAGACGACCTGTTGCGCGTAACCGATTATTTCGACTAACAACCCAAATGAGTGACGATCTCAAACGGCAGGCTGCCCTTGTTGCGCTCGAAGAAATTCGTTCCGGAATGGTTGTCGGGCTCGGCACGGGCTCGACGGCGTCGCACTTCATTCGTGAACTCGGCGCGAAGGTGCGAAACGGCCTGACAGTTGTGGGAATTCCGACTTCGGAGGCGTCACAGCATCTTGCCGCTGAAGTGGGAGTTCCTCTTACCGATTTCAAGAAGAACCCGAAGATCGACGTCACCGTCGATGGCGCCGACGAAGTTTCGCCGGAACTCGACCTGATCAAGGGCCTGGGTGGCGCGCTGGTTCGCGAGAAGGTCGTCGCACACGCCTCGAAGCGGGTGATCATTGTCGTGGACGAAAGCAAACTCGTCGATCGTCTCGGCGCCCGCACCGTTATTCCCGTGGAAGCCATTCCGCTTGCTGTGGACCTCGTTGCCGCACAGCTTGAAAGCTGGGGCGGCCAGGCCCGGATTCGAGAGAAGGACGGGAAGCCCTTCGTGTCCGACAATGGGAACCTGATTCTCGACTGGAAGCACGGCGCGATCTCTCAGCCGGCCGAACTGGAGCGCCGTATCAAGGCGTTGACCGGTGTTGTCGATTCCGGAATTTTCGCAGGCGTTGCGCAGTGCGTTATCGTGGCGGGTTCTTCGGGTTGCCGAAAAATGGAGAAGCCTTAGCTCCTACCGCAGCCGTGTGCTTTGTATGATCTGTTCGAAGATCGGCTGAACCCCGGGGAATTCGTCTTCGGGCGCGACAAACACCATGTAAAAAAGAGTCTGGTAATAAATTCGCGTGACCAGCCAGATCACTTCCGGCGAATCGGTCACGCTCGATTTCGCCAGCATGACGGTTCGCAATCCCGGCTGGTCCTCCATCAGCAAAACCGCCTGTGCTCCGGGAACGGCCCGCAAAGACTGATTGCGTTGTCTGAGAAAAACGATGACACGGTTGGTCGCCTGATCGAGAGTCATCGGCCGTTCCGGAATCGGGAACATATCGAACATGACGCCGCGGGTCAGATCGTCGCCTGCAGCCGAGTTTTGAATCCCGTCAGCCGGAGCGATGATGGCGCCATTGGGCCCGGTTCGAGTAACCTGCCAGTCTGCCGGATAGCTCAATCGGTAAAATTCTTCGGGGTGTGCGTAGACATTGGGCAGCGTTTCGCCGGCTGTCTCGTCCGCCGGGTCCTTTGGTGTTTCTTTCTCTGCCGGCATAGCCAGCCTCTGCAATCCTGAACGGAAACTTGCGAACTCCGCTGTCCTGCGGTCGCGTACGGGCCCCTTGCTCAACTCCGCTATTGCGTTTTCCAGCTCCTCGGAAGGACCGTCCGTCAAGGGATGATTAAAGACGAAAGACGGAAGCCGAATGCCCTCCGCATTCCGGAGATCATTGATCTTCTGAAGCATCGTCGGCAGGGCGTGGGGGTCGAGGCGAGCCTCGATCAGCAGGCGGACTGCGATAACGTTGGCTTCAAGTTCCTGGTCCCGGTTGTATCGGACGAAGGAGGCGTTTGCTCCAAAGGAGATGCCGAGCTTCATGAGCTGGTCTTTCCATCCGTCCTGTGTGGGAACCCCGGTCGAGATAGACATCGGCGCCTGAACCAGCAATTGGCGGGAAAGCTGGGCCGTGCCATGACGGGCGGCGATGTGTCCAATTTCGTGCGCGAGAAGGGAAGCGAGTTCACTTTCGCTTTCCGCCATCTCGATGAGGCCGCGATGGATGTAAATTGAACCGCCTGGAAATCCCACCGAATTGATTTCCTTGCGATTCACAATCCGGAAACGGTGCGGAAGTCTCGGTGTCGAACGTTGCGATAGCCGCTGGCCGAGGCTTCGGAAATAGCCGTTGAGGGCAGCGTCGCGGACGATCGGAAGAGTTTTTTCGGCTTCTGTCGATGACTCGGAACCTATCTCGACGTCCTGCTTAATGGAAAAAAAGTTGATGCTGGGGGAAATGGCGGGAGCCTGTATCAGAAAAAGCATTACTCCCAATAACGCGCCGTTCATGGAGAAGCATTGTAACGCGCTTCTCGATTATTCGTAACGCGTTCGAAGGCCCTCACCCGCCGCTTCGCGGCACCCTCTCCCGAAAGGAGAGGGATAAACTCCTCTAAATGTGTCCTTCTCCCCTCGGGAGAAGGTGGCCCGAAGGGCCGGATGAGGGTTAAAACGCGGTCGCAACGAGAATTTCAGCGCCGGAGGCGCGGCAGGGCAGCCCCGCTAAACCTTGACCCACACTTCATTGCCGCGGATGTCGCAGGCGTATACTTTAGCCCGCTCGCGTTGACGGCGGCAGGTTCCGTCTTCGAGCCGGACATGCCAGCCGTGCCAGCTGCAGATAACTTCGCCGTTCTGCATGATGCCTTCGCTTAAGGGGAAACCCAGGTGTGGGCAGAGGTCTTCGAGAGCGTGGATCTGATCGTCCCAACGGAAGAGGGCAAGGTTCAGGCCATCGGCTTTAACGGGAAAGCCAATGCCTTCCGAGGCAAGGCTGTCCAGCGTGGCAACCCGCACCCATCGTTCTTCCACTGTCGGATACCTCCGGATTCGAATGATATACTTTCACGTCGTTGAGAGTTGAAGGTCTTTAAGATAATGAAAATTCATAGAAGCAGAATGGCCGGCAGGATGTCCGGCATCTCCGGCGAGGCTGCCTTCGAGACTTTGGCGCGGGCCAACGAGTTGGAGCGGCAGGGCCGAAGCGTCGTTCACCTTGAAATCGGCGAGCCCGACTTTGATACGCCGAGTCCCATCGTAAATGCCGGCGTCGATTGGCTGAAGAAGGGGGCGACGCACTATGCGCCGGTTGCCGGGATTTGGGAACTCCGGCAGCGCATCGCTGGTGAGTTGTCCGGCAGGTACCCCAACAAGATTGATCCTTCGACAATCATCATTACGCCGGGGGCGAAGATGATGATCTTCTCGATGATTCTTTCAGTCGTGGATCCCGGCGACGAGGTCATCTATCCGGCGCCGGCTTATCCCGCTTACGAGGCTGCCATACGAATTGCGGGCGCAACCCCGGTTGCCGTGAGGCTCGAGGAGTCGAAGGGATTTCGATTCGATCTGGATGAAGTCGCCCTCAAGGTCACGCCCCGGACCAAAATGTTCGTCATAAACTCGCCGCAGAACCCGACCGGCGGCGTACTCCAACTTGAAGACATTCAGGGGTTGTTTAAGCTCGCCGAAGAGCATGACCTTCTGATTCTTTCGGATGAAATCTATTCGAAGATATTTTACGCGGAGCGCCCGGCGAGCACGCTGGACGTCCCCGGCATTCTGAACCGGCTGCTGATGGTCAATGGATTTTCAAAGACGACGGCGATGACGGGTTGGCGGTTGGGCTATGGAGTAGTCCCCGCGGATCTTTTCAAGGCCGTCGAGCTCTTCGTCAACACGAGTGTTTCGAGCACGGCGACATTTACCCAATTGGCCGGTATCGAGGCATTCACGGAAGAAACCGGAGTGGCCGTTCAATCGATGGTCCGTGAATTCCACAAGCGCCGCGACGTTTTCGTCGATGGCTTGAACAAGATCAAGGGCATTCGTTGCCTTCGGCCGGCGGGTGCGTTCTATCTTTTCCCAAATGTGAGCGGCCTGGGCATGTCCAGCAAGGAAGTGGCCGATCGTCTGCTCAATGAGGCCGGCGTCGCGTGTCTGCCGGGAACAGCTTTCGGAGACTATGGCGAGGGCTATCTTCGATTTTCGTTTGCCAATTCTTTATCCAATATTGAATCCGCACTGGAACGTATTAAGACCTTTGTAGACAACCTTTAGGAATTCGCGTCTTTCGCGGTTAATCATTACATGTCATCACTTAAAGTCCTTTTACTCGACGGTATCGATCCTGCTGGTCTTGAAGTAATCCAGCGCACAAATTCCATTACCCCAATCGTCCACGACAAGATTTCGCGCGAGCGATTGCTCGAGCTCATTCCCGAAGCGGATGGCGTCATCGTCCGCAGCGGCACCACCATCGATCGCGAAGTGCTGTCTAAGGCGAAACAGCTGAAGGTGGTCGGCCGGGCAGGCGTAGGCGTCGACAACGTCGATATTGATGCCGCCACCGAACACGGAATCCTCGTGATGAATTCGCCGGGTGGTTCCACGACGACGACGGCTGAGCACACCATCGCCATGTTGTTTGCCATGGCGAGAAACATTCCCCAGGCGGTCGAGACGCTGAGACACGGCAAATGGGAGAAGAGCAAGTTCAAGGGCGTGGAGTTGACGGGCAAGACGCTGGGAGTAGTCGGTCTCGGACGCATCGGCAGTGAAGTCGCCCGGAAGTGCCAGGCCATGGGGATGAACGTCATCGCGTACGATCCCTACATCAGTCCGGACGCGCAACTGTCGACCGGGCTGACGCTCGTGGATATCGGCCAGATTTTGGAACGTGCGGACTTCATCACTGTCCACTCGCCCCTTACGGATGCGACGCGCGGCCTGATCAACAAGACGACGATCGCGAAAATGAAGGATGGCGTTCGCCTTTTGAACTGCGCGCGAGGCGGGATCATCAACGAACAGGACTTACACGACGCCCTTAAGAGCGGCAAGGTCGCAGGCGCGGCATTCGACGTTTTCGAGACGGAACCCAATACCGAGTCGCCCTTGCTCAAGCTGGACAATTTCATCGCAACACCCCATCTGGGGGCATCGACCGTGGAGGCCCAGCGCAAGGTTTCCGAGGACATCTGCCGGCAGGTCTCCGACTACCTGCTCAAAAACGTGGTGAGCGGCGCCCTGAATTTTCCGCAGTTGGAAGCGGGACAGGTGGAGGGCTATCAGCATTTCGTCGATCTGGCCACAAGACTGGCGAGTTTCATCAGCCAGATTTCCGACGGACGCATGCAAAGCGTTTCCATCCGTTATTCGGGCGAAATCTGTGAAATGAACCTCAGGTATCTGACGTCGGTCATCATGCGCCGGCTGTTATCGCCAGTGCTGCAGGCGGGTGTGAACCTTATCAATGCAATGCACCTGGTGGCATTGCGCGGCATCAAGGTTGAAGAAACCAGGGTTCCGGCGCCCGAAAATTACACCAGTCTGCTCACGATTGAATTGAAGACCGACACGGACCTGCACAGGGCATCGGGGACAGTGTTCATCGACAAACTTCCCAGGATCGTGAACGTGGACGGCTATGCACTCGAGGTTGTTCCCCGGGGCGCCATGATCTATTTCACAAACAACGATACGCCGGGCGTTATTGGAAAGATCGGTACCATCCTGGGGCAGGCCGATGTGAACATCGCCGGAATGCACCTTGGCCGCGAATGCCTGGGCGGCAAGGCGCTGGCCCTTGTTCTGGTGGACAACCCTGTCCCAAACGAGGTCATCGAGAAGGTCCGGGGAATCGACAATATTCTGACGGCCAAGGCGGTAATGGTGTGATACTGCCATCAAACTAAAATGTCTCTCTAACCTATGTCTGGTCTCGTTCTCTCTCTGCTTCTCGCATTAGTTCCGACTCTCACTGGCCGAGTCACCGATTCAACGGGAATGCCGGTACCGCGTGCGCAGGTACGCGTCATGACAGACAATGGCCGAGTCATCAACACCGCGTCGGACGAACGCGGCACGTTCCAGCTGGAAGTCTCGGGCCGGTTTTACCTCGAAATTCGCCAGGCTGGTTACCGTACGGTGCGGACCACGAGCGTCCAGCTTTCCGAGAGCGACGACGTTTACGAGTTCGAGATCCCGCTTCTCCCGGGCGATTCGAATGATCTGGAACAGATCGAACTTCAACTCGATGCAGTCCTGGACGCGCAGGGGAGCGCGGAGCCGGCTGCTCGCGAAGGCCTGCCCAGATCCGACCGGTTGTTTGGATTGCGCGGCGGCGTGAATGTCAGCGGAATCGCCGAGGGTTCCGGGCAACAATGGGTGGCTGCTTCCGGAAATGTCTTTACCAGTTCATCGGTGGCCGCGGCAACGGGCGAGGCGCCCGAGTTTTCAGCAGAACTTGGCGACGCCACCGGCATCGACGACGCGCTGCCTGCCGGCCAGGACGCTTTCCATGGCGACCTGCACTACTTCCTTCGCAATGATCAATTCAATGCGCGGAATTTTTTTGATCCTCCGGATCGGCCGATTCCGCCGTTCAAATATCACTTCTTTGGAACCGATTTTGGCGGCCGGCTGAGGGACGGATCCTATTTCCATGCCCAATATTGGGGAATGCGCATCAGACAGTCGATAACGCGCGCCGCGCGAGTGCCTGAGCCGGCCTGGCTTCGAGGGGACTTTTCATATCTGACGGCGCCGCTTCTGGATCCCGAGACCGGGCTTGAGTTTCCCGGCAATCAGATTCCTCCGGACCGCCTTGATCCGGCGGCGTTGGCCCTCGCCCGCTTGTATCCGGCGCCAAACGTCCCCGGATCGGCGGGCGCTGTTACTCCGAACTACCGTGGCGTCGGAAAACTCTCAACAGCCGCCGACGCGTTTGGTTTTCGTCTCGACCATCGCCTTGCATCGGCCGACGAACTGTTTTTGGAATATCAGTTCGATCGCGATACGACGGAAGATCCGTTCAACCTGCTCAGCGGCATTACGAATCTTCCTTCCTTTGGCGTTCGTGATGCCCTGCGGACGCATTCTGTCCGGCTCCACAACACCTACATCTTTTCCCCGGTGTTCGTCCATCAGGTTCGCTTCTCGATGAACTTTCTGGAGCAGCCACGCACCATCATGGGAAGCACGGCGTTTCCGGCAGTTCTGGTTACCGGTCTTTCGAACCTCGGCCACGCGCAGAATCTGCCGCAGGTGCGGCGAAATCGCAGCTTCGAACTCCTTAATGATTTTTCCCGGCAAGGCGCCGCATCGGTCACGAAATTCGGCGGCACCGTTCGTTACTTTCCGTTTCACGCATCCCTGGATTTATATAGCCGCGGTCAGTTCCAGTTCACCGGGGGCATTTTTTCCGGACATCCCTTTGCAAACCTGCTGCTGGGAGTTCCAAGCAACGCGTTGCGCATTGAAGGCGATACTGCGCGAAATTTTCGGACCTGGACAGGGAGCTTCTATATCCAGCACGACCAGGCGCTGCTGCCGAGGTTTTCGATAAATGCCGGAATACGCTACGACTACCAGTCTCCCTTTACAGAGACGGACGGCATGGTGTCGAACTTTGATTCCTCGACCGGGCAACTCGTGGCGTCGCCGGACAGGCTTTATAATCGCGATCGCAACAACTGGGGACCTCGCGCCGGCCTGTCCTGGCGGCCTTTCGGAGATATGCTCGTGCGTGCAGGTGTCGGGCTGTTCTATGACACGTTGACGGTGGGCGACAGTCTTTTCTTGGTGGGACTGAATCCGCCTTTCGTGCGTTTCGATGTGAAGGACAACGGCCCTGTTCTTCCGAGTTTCTATCTTGGCGATGCATTTGAGCGGGCGGGCGCGACTCCGCGGCCGAGTCTGTTTTCTTCATCGCGGCAACTACCGAATCCATACGTGCAGCAGTGGAGCCTGTCGGTACAGCAACCTCTGCCGGGAGGTCTCCAGGCCGATGTTTCATATCTGGGGCAAAAAGGCGTGAGACTGAGGCGCCAACTGGATCTGAACCAGCCGTCGCCGGGGCCTTTCGACGCCCTTAGCGAGCGCCGGCCCTTTCCGGAGTTTCGCAACATCTTTCAGTTCGAGACGAGCGCGTCATCGATAGCGCACGCCGGCGAAGCGCGGATTGCGAGGCGGTTTCGCGCCGGGCTGGGCTTCGCCGCGTCATACCGTTTTTCGAGATCGATAGATGACGCGACGCTGATCAGCATGCTCCCGCAAAACTCCCGCGATCTTCGTGCCGAGCGGGGTCTCAGCGATTTTCACACGAAACATCGATTCGGGTTTTCGGCGACATACAACCTGCCGGCCATTACCGTATTGCGGGGATGGCAGATCCAGGCCATCGGAACGAAGCAATCCGGGACGCCGCTGTCGGCTGTCACCGGCACCGACGTTTCGGGGACGGGAAGTCCGATTGTCAACCGCCCCGACCTTGTTGGAAATCCCAATGTCTCCAAACCCACGCCGGACCGGTTCTTCGATCCGGCGGCCTTCCGAATTCCCGATGGTCCGCGCTTCGGCTCCAGCGGGCGGAACGTCATTATCGGGCCCGGCATTTGGAGCCTGGATGCCGCTTTGACCCGAAGTGTCAGGCTTTCCGATGCAACCCGCCTGCAGTTTCGCGCGGATGCCTACAATGTCCTGAACCACCCGAACTTTGTTGCCCCGCCATCAATGCAGAACTTCGTGGACTCCTCCGACTTCGGCGCTCTCTTTGTTGCCCGGTCTCCGCGAATCGCCCAGTTTGGGTTAAAATTCCTGTGGTGAACAAGACAACCATCTTTGGGCCCCTTGTCCTGTCTCTGGCCGTCCTGACCCCGGGCGTGGACGCGCAGAAAAGGGTCGAGAAGCCCCAGGTCCACGCCGATTTCCAGTTCGGCATGTATCCATGGTCGCGTGCCGCCGCGGATCTCATGAACAAGGAGCAGGCGCGCTGGATCGCGGTTGCTTTCCACGAAGGATGGGATCTCGACAAGTTGTCGAGGACCTTCAAGGTTTCTGTTCCCGACTTTTCCAAAGTCGCCGATGAACTCGATGAGCAGCGCCTCACCCGATCCCGGAACGAATTTGATCAGCGTCCGTTCATGGTCGTCATTCGAGAGCAGGACTTCGATCGCGTTAAAGACAGCCTGCAGCGCGATTCGGAAGAATTCGGAAGATTGATCGCAAGTCAATGGACCGAGATCGAGAACGCCGTCATGGCTCTCAATGGGTCAAAGACCATGCCCAGGGGACAGGTCATGTATGAGGCTGTGGTTTCCGGCCTTCTCTTTGGCGCAATGATGGATGCGCTCTATGAAGACAAGACGCTGATGCCGCCCCCCCCGGCCCGATTGAGAAACGATCGTTTCTATGCCTGGCTCGTGGAGAGCAATCCCGCGGCGGCGGGGCCGGTGCGGCGCGAATTTCGCGAGTCGGACGGCTACCGAATCGTAACGGTCGGGACGTCGCTGGCTGAAGAAAGGTTGAACCTGGGAGATCTCCGGGGGAGGGCGACCGTCTATGACGACGACGACGCCCGGAAGTTCCGCGTCTTCATGAGCCTGCTTGCCCGCGACAAACTCCTGCCGTTCTTCAAGGCCCGCCGCAGCGAATTTCTACGGTTGGGCACGCAGACGCGGTCGGGGAGTTATACGGCATTCGCCGAGTTTTTTGCCTGGTATTACAACGCCATCGCAAACAACGTTGTGACCGGCCTCGCTGCCGCCAGCCGAATTACCCCACCGGAAAAGGTGTACACCTACGCGATAAGAGCACCGCAGTAAGACTAAATTTTGAAATTGGACGAATCCTGCATCTCAAATCCCGAAATCCGAAATATCAGATTGGACCGGGGAGGATTGCCCGTCCAATTCAAGATTTCGGATTTCGGGATTTGAGATGCAGGATTCGTCCAATCTCACAATTCTTCCTCTACCTACTGCACGAGCGGATCCCGACCCGGCGCGCGGATCCGTTCACCGGCAAGCAGCGTAACCGCGATCAACAGGATCAGCAGGACTGCGTATGCCGATGCCGTTCCGAGATTCGAAATGCGCAACTGGGACAGAATCTCGATGGAGATCGGCCGGTTCGAATACACGTACACGATGATCGAGGAAACAAAATCTCCAAGGGCCGTGATGAACGCCAACAGGCTTCCGGCGAGGGCTCCGGGCAGTACCAGCGGCAGCACGACGCGCCGGATTGTGTAGATCGTTCCGGCGCCGAGCGTCGCTGCGGCTTCCTCGACGGCCGGATCCATCTGCGCGAAACTCGCATCGATGGCGCGCACGACGAGGGGGATATTCCGGACAAAATAGACAATCGGAAGCAGCGCGACCGTGCCGGCGAGGACGCGCGAAAACGATTCCAGCATCGCGAGCGCCACAACCGTTCCCGGCAGCGCCCACGGAATGATGATTAGAATGTCCGCAAATCGGCGCAAGTTTCCCCGCGTTCGACGAAGCCAGAACGTTGCCAGCAGCCCCCAGGCCAGATTCAATCCGGTGGCCACGCCGGCCATCCACAAGCTGTTTTGAATGGGTTCCAGAAACGTCGGATCCGTGAAAAGTTTCAGATAGTTTTCGGATGTGTAAACCGGCGGCAGCAGTTCAACCGTCCATGTCCCGTCCTTTACGAAGCTCATCAGCAGGACCATCAGGTGCGGAAGAATCAGCAACAGTACGACTACCGTGCCGATGACGCCGGCCACAAGCTTGGCCAGTCCTGAAGTGATCGGCACCCGCTGTGTGGCGACTCCTTTTCCCACCGCGCTGTATCTGTGCCGGCCTTCGTACCACCGGAGCAGAAAAAGCACGGCCAGAGACGACGACGCCAGCAGAACCGTTTCGACGAGCGCCATGGGCGTGTTCCCGTTGAGCTTCGAGTTGAAGATCTCGACCGACAGCACCCGGACTCCTCCACCGAATATATAGGGCGCGCTGAAGCTCGCCATCGAGGCCATGAAGGTCACCAGGGCCGCGCCGACCAGCGAAGGAACCAGCATTGGCAGTGTGACTCGCGTGAGCTTCGCGATCCACGAGGCGCCCAGCGTTTCGGCCGCTTCTTCCATTGCGCCATCCAGCCGCTCGAGGCCGGCCGACGTGAACATGAAGAAATACACGTACATGGTGTAGGCGTGAACGATGAGAATCGCCCATATACCCCTGAGACTCGGCCAGGGTTCCGCCAGGCCAAGCGCATTTTGAATGCTGCGGCTGACAATGCCGCTCTCCCCATAAAGGAAGAGAAACGAAATCACGCCGACCAGCGGCGGAAGCAGAACCGGCGCCGACGCAATTGCGCGCAGAACGCGCCGTCCGGGGAAGTCGAATCGGTGAAACACGAATGCGAGCGGGATTCCTATTGCAGCGGAAAACAGGACGGTCGCGACCGATATGGTGAGGCTGTTCGCGAGGGCTTCGCGGCCGGATGGACTGGAGAAGAACCGAACGTAGGTGTCTGCCGAAAATCCACCGTCAGGGAAGAAGCTGCCAATGAATGTGTAGGCGTTCGGGTAGAGAACGCCGACGAGCAGAACAAAGAAGATGATTATCGCGATCATTCCGTCTCATCCGAGCCTGGGATGACATGAGACTGATCCGGCGGAATCTGCACGTGCACCGTCTCACCGGGTTGAAAAATCCGTCTGCCGTTATGAAACTGGCGCGCGGTGAGGGTGACGCCGTTGCCGTTCAGCGTGTAAGTAACCATGGGCCCTTCGAAGACCGCCTTCGTGACGACCGCCGAAAACCCACTGCCGGAGGTCCCGCCGGAAACGCCATGAATGATGACATTCTCCGGGCGGACGAATAGCAGGCCGTTCTCCGCAGGCAGCAGGTTCGCTTTCCCCAGGAAGCGCGCCACAAAAGCATCTGCCGGTTTGTCATAAACCTCGCCGGGTTTGCCGACCTGGCGGCACACGCCGGCCTGCATGACGGCGATGCGATCGGCCAGCGAAAGGGCTTCCTGCTGGTCGTGCGTGACAAACACCGTCGTCACATGAAACTCGCGCACAACTTCGCGGATCTGATCGCGCAACTCCTCGCGCAGCGATGGATCGAGATTGCTGAGGGGTTCGTCGAGCAACAGCACTTCGGGCTCGATCGCCAGCGCGCGCGCCAATGCCACGCGCTGCTGCTGTCCGCCGCTGAGCTGATGCACGGAACGCCGCTCGAATCCGTCCAGGCGAACGCTCTTCAACGCCTTGACGACCCGCGCTTCGACGATGGGTTGAGCCAGCCGGCGGGTTCTCAGCCCGAACGCGATGTTCTCGAAAACGTCCAGATGAGGGAACAGCGCGTAGTTCTGGAAGACCATGCCGATATTCCGCTGGCGTGCCGGAACACGTGTAATGTCGCGCTGATTGGCGAGGATGGACCCGGATGTCGGGATCTCGAGGCCGGCAATCATCCGCAGGGTCGTCGTCTTGCCGCAACCGCTCGGGCCCAGGATCGAGAGGACCTCACCGCGGTCGACTTCGAGATTCAGGTCCTGGACCGCCCGAACCGTTCCGAAATCCTTTGTAATGTGCGAGAGTTCAAGGTGTGGCACCGGCCCCCCGGATGTAGCTGTCCCAGTGTTCCATCCACTCCTGCGATTTCGCTTCGACGAGGTCCCACTTCATGTCCATTTTGGGGATGTTGAGATTGCGCATCCACTCGGGAAGCCGGTCTTTCGGAATGTCGTTGCGGCTGGGGATCCGGTAAAACTTATGGGCGGAGGAAACAAGACTGTCTTCGCTGTTGACGTATTCGTAAAACGCTTCGGCCTCGCCGCGGTGCCGGGTGCCTTTCACGATTGCAATGGCATCGGTCAGGACCGGCGTGCCGCTTCGCGGAATGATGAAATCAACGGGAAACCCGTACTGGGTCTTCTGCAGTTCAATATCGGGCATGTTCCACAACGTGATCAGCGCTTCCTGGCGGGCGAGTTTCTGGATCAGGATCGTCAGGTTGATCACGTACTCTTTCGTATTCGCGTCGAGCCGGCGCAACCACATGTAGCCCGGTTCGAAGCTGCCATCGGCAGGCATGACGCGGAGAATCATCGCGCTGTAGATCGCCCGCATTCCGCCTGACGGCAGCGGGTCGCGAATGATGATCTTGTTCCGCCACTTCGGATCCAGAAGGTCGTCCCAGTCCTGTGGCGCATCCTCGCGGCGAATCGCCGCGGTGTTGTAGGCAATAACCTCGGGAGTCTGGAAGGTTCCATACCAGAAATCATTTGGGCTCCTGGCGTCGCTTTCGATCTTGTCCGACCATGTCGGCTTGTACGCGTCGAGCAGCCCTTCCTTTTCGGCCTGCGAGAACATGGTGGAAGGCGCGCCCCACCAGATATCCGCCTGCGGATTGGCCTTTTCCGAGCGGACGCGGTCCAGTGCGTCCTGCGATCCCATATCGAGCCATCGAACGTCCACGTTCGGATTCGCGGTCTCGAAGCCCTTTTCGAATTCGGTCAGCAACTCTTTGCCGTGAGGGGAATAAACGATGAGAGTCGCCTTGTCCGGCGAGCCCGTGCAACCGGCAAGGAGTAGCAGGAAAACAGCCCATGCGCGCATGGGAGGATGCTAACACACCAGGGAGAATTCCGGGGACGCACCCCGAATTCCGCCGCTCAGGAAATCGGGGTCTGTCCCCGGAATTCTCCCTTCAGGCGGGCGAACTGTTCGAGCATCTTTTCCTGGAGGCGGTCCGTCTTGTCGTGAAGATGGGCGATCTCGAGTTCGGCTTTGACGTTCACTGCATACTCGATGTTCGAACGGATGCGATCTTTTTCCGCCTGCCGGTTCTGGCTGATGAGGACAAAGATCGAGAGGAAGATGGCTTCGAGCGAAACAATCATCGTGAGCAGGCCAAACGGGTAGGGATCGAAGCGTTGAAATCCCAGGTCCAATGTGTTGATTGATATCCACACGACGAACCATGCCGTGTTCAGAGCGAGGAAGTGCATGCTTCCGCTGAACCACGCGATCCAATCCGCGATTCGTTCTATTGTGGTCAGCCGCTCTTCGACCTCTTCGTTGACGTTTTTCGAGGTCATGGTGCGCAGTATGTCGTCGGCTTTCCGGATCATGCCTCCCATGGCGCCGATCATGTCCAGCGCGGCATCGGGTTTTCTCTGGAAGAGCAGCAGGAGTTTGTCCCGGTCAAGGCCGATGAGTTCGCTGTCTTCGATCGCTATCGCCGTCGCCGTCCGAGCGCCCTTGTCGAGCACGGCCAGCTCTCCGAACAAGTCGTTTTCTTCGGCCACCGTAAGGACTATTTTTTCGCCGGCCGTGGCGCGGATGAACAGTTCGACCTTTCCTGAACGGACAATGTAGAGCGAATCCCCCGGATCTCCTTTTTCAAACAGTATTTCGCCGGCCCTTAACTGCACCCGTTCGACGACGCTGGCAAGCGCCTTCTTGTCTTCGTCATCGTTGTAGTCAAAAAGGTCGATCTCGGAAAGAAGCTGCTGGTCGATCGGCATGGGAGTCTTCTATCATAAAATGAGTTGGATTACAGACATGCAGTCATGCCTTTTTTGCAGGATTATCCGTGGCGAGCAGCCGGCTGAGCTGGTACACGGCGACGAACACGTCGTGGCATTCAGGGATATTCGGCCCCAAGCCCCGACGCATTTCCTGATTGTGCCGAAGAAGCATATCCCGACGCTGAATGACGTCACATCGGACGATGCCTTCCTGGTTGGTCACATCTTCCAGGTTGCCAGGACCCTGGCGCAGGAATTCGGGATACATGAAAGAGGATACAGGGCTGTGTTTAATGTGAATGCCGGGGCGGGACAGTCGGTATACCATATCCATCTGCATGTCCTTGGCGGGCGGCTGTTCAGTTGGCCGCCGGGATAGGCAATAGTTTCCGGCGCAGGTTGACGATGAATCTACTGAATGCTCGCACGAGTCCAAATGGCTGGTGAAAACAAGCGCCGCTCCGACCGCGTCATACCCGTGGTGAACGACGACGAAGCCGTCGTCATTCGGGTTGGGCAGCAGCAGGCGCTGGGCAAGATGCTGGACCTCAGCGAAGGCGGCACCCTGGTATACCTGTTCCTCGTCGACCACGAGGTCGTCTTCGAAGAACATGGCATGTGCACACTCACCCTCAGCTACCGGAACAAGGTGTTTGATGTTCCATCGAAAATCTGCAGGGTCGCGGGGCGTTTGCTGGGCTTCGAGTTTGTCGATCCGGGCGATGAAACGCTTCACATGCTCGGCGAAAAGCTGATCCGCATGGAAGTCGAGTGGATGCGAATCAGCGGCAAAGGCTGAACTCGATGGCCCCTTAGCGGGCGATGCCGAATGCCGTCCGTTCTTCTCCCTCATCTTTCAGTTTGTGCGCCAGGCGCGCTAACAGCGAACCCACGGCCGTCTCTCCCCAGAACCATTCGTGCAGGGCATTATCCTGGTCATTGGGACGCTGCTGCATTCGCGCTTCCAGCATGAAAGCCTTCAGATCATCTGCCGCCTGCCGCATGAACTGGACCTGGCTGACTTCCGCGCTGACCCCCGCGGGCCTCTCATAGTCGTGCGGAGCGCCGGCCACGTACGCTTGAAGGTAGCGGACCAGACCGCGGAAGCGCCGCTGGGGAACGCCGGAATTTCCGACCGCCGTTCGTCCACCGTGCTGCTCAACCCACTGCTCGTAGTAACGCCGCATCGCGGTTAATTCCATGGCCGCGTCACCTTCTTTATTGACGGCCTGAATAGCGCTGGCCTGGATGAGGCGCGGCGGCGCATTCCCTTTCTCCGGAAATTCGGCCAACACCGGCCCGGCCGCAGCGCTGAACAGCTCCAACGCAGCGTTCAGCACTTTGTGCTGGAATTCCGGATCGTCCGGTTTGCCGAGGGCATAGCCATAAGGAAAGGGCACGAAAAGCGCCCTCGGCGGCTTGGTGCGTTCGGCGTGTTCCTTGAGCAGAACGAGACTCGTTGTCGGCAGTCCGGCAGCCTCAAGCGCCCTCGCAAGCACACTGACCGTGTGCGTGCAATTCGGTCAGGTGGGAGTCAGGATTGCGGCGTCGGCGCCTTCCTTTAACAGGAGCCGCGCGACTTCCGGGCCGGTTTCCTCGAGGATTCGTCTGGGGTTCGTTTGCGCGCCCATGAAGGAATAGTAGCGGGCGGTTGTCGAACCGATGATGCCCCGCTCCGCCATTTCGTTTAACCGGTCAATCGGAAAAGTGACATTCAGGTCCCGGTATGCCGCCGTCCGGTCGAAACCAATGCTGCTGTGGCTTTGAATAATGTCCCTCGCGGCAATGTTGGACGGAATCACGCGATAGGTCTGATCTCCGGCAGTAAACGTTTTGTCTCCCCGGAGGTGCACGCCCGCTGTGGTCACCAATGCCAGCCTGATCTGGTGGACTGGCTTGCCAGGAGGAACAAAAGGCGTGTCATCGTATTCGAAGCAGGGAAAGTTCAGCACCGTCTGGCGCTGAACCTCGGTCAAGTCTTCAATTCGTGGCATCTTGTAGAACGATTCTAGTACACAGATCATCGCAGAGAATGCCAAGTTGGGTCAGTTTGAATCTTCGGGGAACCCTGACCTGTGGGCGCGGGGCTTTAGAGCCGTGCAAAGTGTTCCAGAAATATTCTGTTTGATCCTGGCACGAGGCTGAAGCCACGCGCCCACAGGTAGATTGGCGGACGCTCTGATCCGGAGCCTGTCCCCAGAATCCCGGCATCGGGTAAAATCTCCCGATGCCGGTCAAGACATTTTCGGCGACATTGGAGCGGCGGACGAGCCACAGCATGAACTGGACGATCATTTGGATTCCGTTCGATGTCGAAAAGGTCTGGGGATCCCGAGGTCATGTTCGAATCAAAGGTGACATCAGCGGATTTCCTTTTCGCACCTCGGTGTTACCTACTCGCAATGGCGGCCACTTCATGATCGTCAACAGGCAGATGCAAAAAGGGGCGAAGGTTCGTCCTGGAATGGAAGCGCGCTTCCGGATGGAAGCCGACACCGAGAAGCGTACTGCGCCTGCCGCCCCTGAACTGGAAAAGGCGCTCGGGAGCTCAAGGCGATTGCTTAGGTTTTGGGAATCGCTGAGTCCTTCGATGCGAACCGATATAGCGCGATTCGTCGCTGCAGCAAAACAGCCGGCAACGCGGGTCCGCCGTGCGGAACAGATCGCCGAGCGACTGATGGAGACGATGGAAGCCGAGCGCGAACTTCCGCCTTTGCTTCGGCAGGCGCTTGTCCGCGACCCTGAAGCAGCTGCAGGCTGGAACCGGCTGACGCCGTCTCATCGGCGAAGACATTTGTTCGGAATATTTCACTATCGGGATCCCCGGGCGCGTCTGCGGCGGCTCGAAAAAGTCATCCAGGAATTGACCAAAGATATCGGCTGACAAGCGGATGGCTACCTACACCTGTTATCACTGCAAAGAAGAGATCGAGGAGGGGACGCCCCACGATTGCTGGACCACCACCGAGGAAAACCTGACGCGCGGTCTCTCGGAGGATTTGATGGACGCGTGGGAGCGGTTGCGCGAGACGGCGGCGGAGTTCGGCGATCAAAGAATTTACGCGTCGCATAAATCGATCATGTTTTCGCGCAAGTCCTGTTACTTCTTCGTCCGTCCGCAAAAATCATTTCTCGAGATCTGGTTCTTTCTTGGCAGGAGACTGAAGGACTCGCGCGTGCGCAGCGTCGTGGAGACATCGAGAGTGAAAGTCGCGCATCAGCTCCGCATCAAACACCGGGACGAGGTGGAATCCCCACTCACCGACTGGCTTAAAGAGGCCTACGACGTTTCCGAGACACTACGCTCCTCTCCGAAGAAAGCAACAGCCGGGAAGCGCAAAACAGTGTCGAAAGAGAAGCCAAAGTAGCGCGATGGCCGGCACCGTTAGTATGCTACGTGTCTTGCGAGCGCTACAGCGCTCCGGGAGAGATCTCATGTCACTTCGAAAAATGCTGCCGTATTGTCTGATGCTGGCCGTTGCGTTAATTCCGAAGGTGGTTTCTTCACAGGCCGGACGCCCCGCGATCTTTTTTGAAGGCGCGCGGCTAATCATTGGCGACAGGAGCGCGGCCATCGAGAATTCCGCGTTCCTGGTTGAGGGCGACACCTTCACCTGGGTTGGCAGGAAGGGCGAACGCCAGCCGCCGGCGGGCGCCACGCGCGTGGATCTGACGGGCAAGACCGTAATACCCAGTTTAATCGACGGTCACAACCACACCGGGCTGGTCAACGTGCGGGACGGCAGCAACGCCAAGGCGAACTACACGCGGGAGAACCTGATCGACCAGCTCCAGCGGTACGCTTACTACGGCACGGGAGCGACCTTGAGCATGGGCCTGGAGCAGGACCAGGAGCTGGCCTATAAGCTCCGCGACGAAGTCATCCCGAACGCGGCGCGCTTCCTGACGGTGGGCAAAGGGATCGCGGCGACGTCGATGGCTGGGCCGACGGGCGAGGCTCGCCTGGGCATTCCCTGGGGCGCGGCGAACCCTGAAGAGGGACGCAGGCATGTTCGAGAGCTGCACGAGAGGAAAGTCCACTTCGTCAAGATATGGGTCGACGATCGTGACGGTACCGTGCCGAAGATTACGCCGGAGACGTATCGGGCGATCATCGATGAAGCGCACAAGAACGGCATGGAAGCGCTTGCG
This sequence comes from Candidatus Sulfopaludibacter sp. SbA3, assembly GCA_945865815.1. Taxonomy (GTDB): domain Bacteria; phylum Acidobacteriota; class Terriglobia; order 20CM-2-55-15; family 20CM-2-55-15; genus CAMBFR01. Next base: position 55,495 of record CAMBFR010000007.1, on the reverse strand, counting down.
CATCTGGGCCGGACGTCGGCATTGGAAGATGCGAAGGACCTGATGAAAGCAGGCATCGACGGATTCGTCCACCTGGTTCGCGACAGGGACGTCGACGAAGAGTACCTGGCCATCGTGAAAGCCCACCCCAGGGTGTGGTCCGGCCCGAACATGCCGGGCGCCGGAGCGACCAGAGAACACATCGAGGCCCTGGCTGCGACATTGCCGGCCGGCCAGATCGCCGCTATGCGCCGGGACCTCGAACGCCGGACGGCGTCCAACGTTCCGCCCGACGCGCTCTACCAGCTCCACTGCCGCAATCTGAAAAAGATCCACGACGCCGGGATGATCATCGGTTTGGGGACGGACGGGACCGGCGACGGCTTCGGAGTCCACGAGCAGATGTATTCCTACACAAAATGCGGAATGACGCCCGCTGAGGCGATTATTGCGGCGACGTCGATTAACGCCAGGATCCTCGGATTGACCCAAATGGGCGCCGTCGCTGTTGGCAAGGAAGCCAGCTTCAACGTGCTCGACGCCAATCCTCTCGACAACATCATGAACTCCTACCGCGGTATCTCGAGTGTCTACCTGAGAGGAATGAAAGTCGATCGAGCAGGCCTGAGGACGAGAATGCTGGCCGCCGGCAAGGCCGCGAATTGAGTGGCCTGTCCCCGAAGTAGAATGTTTGCAATTGGCGAGGGCGATTCAATAGCATACCAACGTTCCCCGGATCGGATGATATGGGGCGCTTCACAAGCTAAGGACAAACAACCATGAAAACGAAATTCGCAGCAGCGGCGTTGCTCATCGCCCTTGCGTCATCGGCGGCTTGGGCTCAGGTAAATGCGGGCGACCAGAAGCCCGAAGCCACGGTTCCCTTCAACATGACCAAGGTGGCCACATTCACTCTCCCCTGGAGGATCGCATTTCTGCCCGATGGCCGGATGCTGATCACCGAAAAGGTTGGACCACTTTGGCTGGTGACCCAGCAGGGCGAGAAGACGATGGTCATGAATACTCCCCCGGTCTATTGGCAAAACCAAAACGGCATGCTGGGCGTATACCTCTCGCCGACCTATTCCACCGACCAGCGTATCTATCTCACCTATGCCGAGCCGGGGGACTATGGCGGAGGCCTGGCGCTGGCGCGCGCCAGATTGGACCTCACCGAAACTCCGCCTGCCTTGCGAAATTTCGAAGTGCTGTGGCGCCAGATGCCCAGAGGCAGAGGTGGCCAGGAGGGCGGGGCGGTCGCTTTCTCGCCGGACGGCCAGCACCTGTTCCTTACGGTGGGTGACCGCCAACGCTTCACGCCCGCCCAGGATCCCAACCAGCCCGTAGGCAAGATCCTGCGTCTGACACTGGACGGCAAACCGGCCCCTGGCAATCCCAACTTCGGCAAAACGGGCGCTGCAACTGTTACTCTGATCGAACCGCCCAGAGACACCGAAGTCGCCAAGACCGCGCCAGTGGTGAGCACATACACTTTCCCCGGGCCCAACAATACGCCGGCTGAAACCTGGACCATGGGCCACCGCACGCCCTATGGCATGGCGTTTTCGCCAACGGGCGAATTGTGGGAGCTCGAGCATGGTCCGCAAGGCGGCGACGAACTGAATTTAATCGAGCCGGGCAAGAACTACGGCTGGCCGCTCGTCTCTTATGGAGAGAACTATAACGGCGTGAAGATCCCTCATCCCGACACACGGCCCGACCTGACCAAACCGGTGCTCTATTGGGTACCGGTGATCGCGCCCGGTAACCTGATGTTCTACCGCGGCGGCCAGACCTTTCCGCAATGGAACGGCAGCGCCTTCATCGCCGGCATGGATACGCTGTTACTCGCCCGCGTCATCTTTGATGGCAAGGGGGGCGCCAAAATGGCCGAGCGCTGGTCGGTGGGCAAAATCATCCGCGATGTGGCCGAAGGTCCCAATGGCTCACTGTGGATGCTTGAAGACGGCGATAACGGCGGCCTGATTCACGTGACACCCAAGTAGTCACTTCGAGTTCGGAAGACAAGAAGCAAAAGGGCCGGAGCCGTCCGGCCCTTTTGCTTTGCCGCAATCTCAAAGGCTGACAGTCACTCGCAAGAAAGTAGCAGGTATTGAAGTGCCGGCGCCGGTGCTCGTGTTCTGTGATTGCGCCAGTTCCAGAAGTTGCTTGTGGAGATCCTCCGTTTTTCCGCTCTGTTGAGCCGCTTCGAAAGCATTCATGGTCGGGCCATAGAATCGTTTGAACGAGTCGATGACTTGTGCAGGACTTTTGTCAGGCGAGATGAAGTGGTACGTGTCCTTGACCATGGATATTTTTTCTTTGGGCACTCCGGCCTGGCCAAAACGCTCGATGACATGAGAATCCACACCCCAGGTCATTGGACTGACGAAGCCTTCCGGAGGGGGCGGCATAAACGACGAGCTTATCTTCAGCAACTGTGACACGAATGAAGTTGGATCGTTCGGAATCCAGTTTCCCATCACAATGCGGCCACCTGGCTTCGTTACCCGGACCATCTCCCTGGCGACGTCGAAGGGCTTGGGAGCAAACATGGCGCCGAATATGGAGAGAGCCAGATCAAACGAGTGGTCCTCGACCCCCTGCAAACTGCACGCATCTCCCTCTTGAAATTTCAGTCGGCTGAGACCGGCCTCAGCCGCTCGCTTGTTCCCCGCATCAACGAGGTTCCTGGCAATGTCGATTCCAACTACTGCGGCCCCGAGGCGGGCCAGAGGAACTGCCGTAGTACCATCTCCGCAACCGAGGTCCAAAACCTGCATTAGCGGCGTTATCTCAAGAGACTTCGCGAGTGCTTCGCCGGATTGGCGCATTAAGGCGGCAATCGCAGTGAAGTCGCCTTTCTCCCACAACGCTTTGTTTGGATTCATGAATAGCTCCTATATTGTCTGTTGGATCGAACATTGAAGGTGAAATATGGTTAGAACGGTTCCATGCCGCGTTTCCTGAAAGCCGGCGCGGCGGCCGGGGCCGCAATGAACCGGATCCATGCTCTGGCAGCGTCCGGCTCTTTCGCTCCGGACTGGATACCGCCCGAGAACGTTGTGTATTGCTGGACGTCTGCCGGTAGCGGCCCGAGATAGTCAATGCCGGCAAAAGTCATCAATTCGCTCACCTGCTGGAATCCGATGTCGGCTTCGCCGGTCGCCAGGAGGGTTCCGACGAACACACCCGTCGGGGTCTGCTTGAGCTTATCCTTGATCTGGTCCGCAATCCCCATCTGCTGAAACATGCTGGTGACAATCTGGCCACTGGGTCCTGTCGAATAGCCAATTGATCTGGCGGAGAGCAGGGCCCTCTTCAACCCGTCGGTTGTGCGGATGTCCGGTTTGATCGCACCCGGGCGCACGGCGGCGCCCACACCGGACTTCGCCAGATCGACCCGGCTCCCGGATACCACCTTGCCGGTTGCTATGAATTTATCGAGGTCCGATCCGGACATGATAATCAGATCGTAGGCCTCGCCTGCCGCGATCCGCTTCTGAACGTCGAGTGTGCCCGTGAAGACGGTCGTCACTTTGTGCCCGGTCACGCGTTCGAACTGCGGGACCAGTTCCCGGTAAGCGCCCTCAATGGCCTGGGTGGAAAGAACCTTGATTTCAGACGCAGTGACTTGTACTGCGAACAGTAGCGTGGTTGCTGCCGCGAAGATGATCCTGGACTTCATGGTCTATTCTCCCGTGACCCACATGGGCGGTTAAACGAAGAAGCGTTCGAAGGCCTCGATGACGGCCTGCGGCGCTTCCTCGGCCAGATAGTGGCCGGTATCGAGGGGGCCGCCCGTTACGTCGCTCGCGCTTTCGCGCCAGATTGACAGTTGGTTTCCCGCGTAAAACATTCCCGTGTGGCTTCGGCTTCCCCACATGACCAGCGCCGGCGCGGCGATCTTGTGACCGGCCTGGTGATCTGCCTCGTCATGCGTGAGATCGATTCCCGCGGCCGCGCGATAGTCCTCGCAGGAACCGTGAATCGTCTTCGGCGTGAAGCAGCGGATGTATTCGGCGATCGCCCGATCGTCAAAAAATGCGGGCTTGCCGGATCGGCCAAGGTGGCGCAACACGAACTCACGAGCCGGAATCGCGGCGATCATGCGCTCGAACATCTCGTCCGGCTGCGCCATGAACGACCAGTGCCAGGAATTGAGCGCCCATTCCCGGGAGGGGTTGGCCCATACGTAGCGCGTGGGCAGGATGTCCAGCAGCGCGACCTTCTGAACGCGTCCCGGATGGTCGAGCGCCAATCGATGGGCGGTGCGCCCGCCACGGTCGTGACCGGCCAGGAAGAAGCGTTCGAAGCCGAGCGCGGCCATCACGTTCACCTGGTCCTGAGCCATGGTGCGGAACGAGTAGTTGACGTGTTCCGCGCCGCCCCCGGTGGGGCCCACACTGTCGCCATAGCCCCTAAGGTCTGCCACTACGACGTGGTATCGATTGGCGAGCGCGCCGGCAACCTTGTGCCAACAAGCGTGCGACTGCGGGTTGCCATGGAGCAGCAGGAGCGGCTGTCCCGTGCCGCCATGCCGCAGGAAAATATCCGCGCCATTGGTGCGAACCCACCTGGCTTCAAAGCCCGGGAACAGGCCGCTATCGGGCGGCAATGGGCGCGCCGCGGTTTGCGCGAGGACAGCGGGGGACGTCGAAACGAGTTGGGACCCCAACCCCGCCGCTGCCGCGGCCATGAACTGTCTGCGATCGATAGTCAAGGCATCACCTCCCGATTGGTTAGCCGGTCAAGCATAAGCGGGACAAATACGCTGTGCAACCCGGAGATTCAGGCCTCGCGGTGTCGCGGCGATACGGACATCCTTACCAGGAAGCTTGAGTCACCAGGACCGTCCACCGGGCGCGTGTCTCCGAGCGGATATGCCGCATTCCGAGCCGCTGGTAGGTCTGCCGGACTTCGGATTCGAGAGACCACGGGATGCCGGAGAGAATGAGTCGGCCACGGCTCCGCACACGTCGAACGAGGACCGGCGCCATCTCGCTCAGGGGAGCGGCGAGAACGTTCGCGACGACGAGCGGCCACGCGCCACCCACAACATCGGGTCCGCCGAGCACGAGCTGCAGCCGGTCCGCCAGGTTGTTCAGGCGCGCATGCTCCGCGGCAATTCTCAGCGCATCGACATCGATATCCAGGCCAACTGCCTGCGGCACGCCCATCATTAGTGCCGTCAACGCCAGCACGCCCGATCCCGTGCCAACGTCGAGGACACTGTCGGGAACTTCGATGGTCAAGGCCTCTTCGATAGCCTCGATGCAGAGTGCCGTGGTCGGATGATGTCCGGTTCCAAACGCAGTGGAATCGGTCAATCTGAGGGTGCCGGGTGCAGCGGCGACTTCCGGCGGCGCAATCAGAACACTCCCGATACAAACGGCACGAGGACTCACCAACCAGACCGACCCGCTATCCCGCGCGAGGGCGGGGGATACGGTCACGCGGGCCACGCCCAAGGCGCCAGCCACGGCGTCCGGCGTCACACCATCAGGTATGATGGCCGCAAGCCCATCACGGACTGGCTCGATATCGAGCGCGCCCAACTGCACGAGCCGGTCAAGCGCGTCGTTCGGCGGAGAAGAGATGTCGATCCGATAGGGCACGCGGCAGGGTAACGCAACGCGGGCGACGGACGCCACCCCTCTCCGAGTCCTGGAGAGTCAGGCCTCGCGTGTCGCAGAAGGAACCTTATCCTTCTGAACCTGTCCGGCCAGGCAAATACGCTAGTCAGTAGCGAAAAGAATCGGTAAACGCTACGGCGTTAATCGTTAGGAGTCGGCCTTCACCTTCCCAGAACCGGACTTCTCGGAAGCCGGAGGTGAGGAGAGGATAAATCCATAGAGTGTTTCGACGACATTGGCTACGGCCGCTTGGTGACCCATGTAGGCCAGAGCCGCCAATACCAGCGCGACGACAGCGATGATGACTCGCCCCGGCTTTTCGAGTGTCGCCCTGGCTCAAGTGCCGCAGAACGTACGGTAGCCCGCATGCCCTCCTGGCTCCGGTTCAGCAAACGCTGCGAATTCCGGCTGATCGTCGAAAGGCCGCAGCAATAGTCTCAACAGCGTCTCGAAGGGAGCGTAGTCGGTACGCTCAACTGCGGCGCTCAAGGCTTCCTCGACGCGGTGGTTGCGCGGAATGAACGCAGGATTAACCCGCCGCATCGCCTGCGCACGGTCCGACAGTGAGACCGATTCGCGCGAAAGCCGAGTTTGCCACTGTTGAAACCACAGATCGAAGTCGGGCGCATTAGCAAACAGCGCGCGGATCCGCCCTGCGTCACTTGAGGGTCCTGCCGCGGCATCGGCAAGATAGCGAAACGCCAGCGTCCAGTCGATGTGGTTGCCCTGCATTGCTTTGAGGAACCCCAGAGCGATCTCGACGTCATCCTCCTCTGGCTGAGTCAATCCGAGCTTCGCACGCATGCCCGCGATCCAGTACCGTTCATATTGATCGGGAAAGTCATTGATGACGTCCGTGGCACTCGCGATCGCGCGGTCATTATCCGTATCGATCAGCGGGAGCAGCGTCTCGGCCAGCCGCGCCAGGTTCCATTGCGCAATCTTCGGCTGGTTGGCGTAGCAATAGCGGCCGTGGTGGTCGATGGAGCTGAACACCGTGGCAGGGTCGTAGTGATCCATGAACGCGCACGGCCCGTAATCGATCGTTTCACCGGAGATCGCCATGTTGTCGGTATTCATCACGCCATGGATGAAGCCCACGTGCATCCACTTGGCGATGAGCGCCGCTTGTCTCTCGGCAACGTTCGCAAGCAGGGCAAGATAAGGAGTCGCATGGCCTTTTAGTTCCGCATAATGGCGCTCGATGACGTAATCGGCCAGACGGCGCACGTTGTCGAACTCCTGGCGCGCGGCGAAAAACTGGAAGGTGCCGACACGGATGTGGCTCGCCGCAACGCGCGTCAAGACGGCTCCCGGCAGCGTGCCCTCACGATAAACGGGCTCGCCTGTCTTGGCTGCGGCCAGGGCGCGGGTCGTCGGGATGCCGAGCGCGTGCATCGCCTCACCCATCAGATACTCTCGCAGCACTGGACCGAGTGCGGCCTTGCCGTCGCCGCCGCGTGAAAAAGGAGTGCGCCCGGAGCCCTTCAGTTGAATGTCGCGACGCTTGCCGTAGCGGTCGATCACTTCGCCGAGAAGCAAGGCCCGCCCATCGCCAAGTTGAGGCACAAAGTTGCCGAACTGGTGGCCGGCGTACGCCTGAGCCAGCGGTGACGCTCCCTCGGGTACTTCATTGCCCGTAAAGATCTTCGCGCCTTCGACGGAATCGAGTGCATCCGCATTCAATCCCAATTCCTCAGCCAGTTGACGGTTGAGCTTTACCAGCGAAGGCTGCGCCACCTGCGCGGCCTTCCACGCAGAGTAAAAACCTTCGAGATCGCGCGCATACGTATTGTCGAAAGCGAATCGAGTGGAGCCAGTGTTGTCAGTGACTTGCGTCATGATGTGGATCATAGTGTATTTGATCTTTCGAGGGAGCACGACCATGACAGACCCTCGACTCGTCAACGGGCGCGCGCGGTGCGCGACCGCATTTTCCGCGGTATTGCGGAACGCGTGGCGGCTGCAAAGGCAGAGTCGGCGGGTTGGAGAAGAAAAGGCGAGGTTCGTCAATAAGCCCAACTTCCGTCCGTAACCGTGCTGCGTTACCGCCTGTCGGGACTGAGATGTGCATAGGCGGGCAGCGTCGTCAGGCGGGTATCTTCAACAGGTCCGCCGACTGTGAAATGGTAAAGGCTCTGCAGTTGGTTGTCTTGCAGGCCCAGGATGCTATGGAAGGCGTCGTCGAAATAACAACCGATTCCCGTGCCCCGAATTCCGGCAGCCTCGGCCTCGAGATACAGCACTTGTCCCAGCACGCCTGACTCCCAGAAAAGCCTGCGATACCACCAGGCTCCTTTCGAACGAACACTGTCTCGGAACTCCGCGATCATGCCCAGACTGAACGCGCCGGCCCCGGCGATCTTCTGCTGGCAACTGACGACCTGCGCCTGTTGCCGGAAGTTTCCGTCTATGAGTCTGAACAACAACAAATGTTCCGGGCAGCCGCTCGGACGTTCAAAAAGGAAACTGGGGCTGAGTGCTGACTTCACTTTCTTCTCTGAATCGGGATTTCGTAAGAACAGGTACAGCCCCGGAGTCAGGCCGTCAACGCGGTGCACAAAGATTCCGCAATGCAGATGGGGCGGCCATGGCAGGACGTCCCAGGGCGCCGCGCCGGCCCGCGGTAATAACCGGTCGAGCATTCCGTAAAAGGTTTGAAGTCCAATCGACGTCGAGTCGTCGAGAGCAACAGCACTTCGGCGTTGCTTGATGAGATCGACGGCGCGGCGCGGCGCACTCGCGCTTGAATCGCTCCAGGAAGGCGCGGGAGGTGTATAGGTTCGCGAGGCGGCGGCGGAATCGGAATCGAGAGCGTCCTCGCTTCGCCACGCCGCTTGAGCCGCAAAGTCGATGACAGGCCATCGTGTGTGGTCCGGGCTCAAGAGGTTGGGCCGTCCCTCCCACCTTTCGTGCTTCATCACCTCGTGCAGACCTGCGATGTCGATGGCCGCAGCACCCTTATGTTTGGGCGAGAGACCGCCGAGTGCACCAGGCTCAACAGGGCCGCTAGGCCCAACGCAAAGCAGCGCGCCGGGATGCTCTCGATCGGCTTCGTCGATGCCGGCGAAGTCCTCTTTCCGAGACAGACCCAGAACGCCCGCGATCATAGAGTCGGATACGTCGAGTAACTCGGCTTTCCAACCCAGCGCAGCAGCCGCATACCGAACAGTTGCAATGGCATGTCCGATATCGTGCTGGCAGTAACGGAAGGCGCGTTCGCCGTATTTCCACGCTTCGCGCCAATGAATCGAGGACAAACCCACCAGGATCGAGCCCCCCAAGATACTTGCGAGACGGTCAGTCCCTTCACGCCGAGGTGTGCATCGCCGCTCCAGACAATGGTCGCGGGACAGATAGTGATAGACGCCGCTATTCAGGTCCTGGATATCGGGAAGAACCGCATAGCCTTCGGTGGGGTGCAGGTTGCCGCTCGACGGGTTGCAGCGCAGGGCCCAGCGTGTTTTCTCGTATTGCTTCCAAGCAGATAGTCCGAGAGCCAGTTCAAACAGCGCCGCGACACTGTCCCGATTAACAGGCAGGGCAGCAATCCCCAAAGAGTAAAGCTCGTCATAACGCGCCTGTGCAAGCCGTTCGGCAGAAAGAGGCAGGGCGATAGTCTGCGCGCCATCAAAGGTTCGAAATGGATCCGGTTGTGTTGCCCAGTCGAGGTATCCCAATGATGCCGCGAAACGGTGCAGATGATGTTTCGTGCGGGAATGGTAGTCCAGCACCGCGTCGACCTGGTTTTCCAGTGTTGCCATGAACTTCAGAACGTGCGTGGGTAAACTACATCGAACATTGCACCACATTCCATTTGAAGCCCCCGGGGGTTACCGGAGACTGTTTAAGTGGAGTCAGGCCTCGATGGCTGACTCTTCGTGTTGGCGATAATACGCCGTTTCGAACTCCGCCGGCGGCACGTTATCGATTGGTTGCACCGTCATTTCCTGAAAGCAACGGACGAGCTCGTGGCGCGCGTACAACCACAAACCAAGCTCAAGCAATGATCAGCAATTGTCACTTGGACGTCGGCTATACGTAGAAGTGGGCTTAAGGACCCACAAGTCCCCTTCTGGGAAGTTGAATTAGGTCGGCGTGCAGGCAACATTCCTCCACAAAAGTCGCCAGGTGTTCAGGAATCGCAGAAAACGCGGGTCGAGTTGCGAGAAACCGGCCTATTGGGAATATTGGGAGACTCCAAATTCAGGATACCGATCTGCCACTGCCACTTGATTCGGAGTCTGTCCCCAAGATGTCCTTTGGTGCCCGGCCCCGGGGGAGAGGCGCTGCGGCCTTGTGTATAATGCGCGCTATGAGATCAGGAGTGGCTTTTCTCGTCGTCATCATCCTGGCAGGATGCGGGGGAGAGCCGCAGGCCCCGCAACAGACGGCCAGTCCATCTCCCACCGCTCCGCAGAAAGCGCCGGACGAGCCTGCCGCACTGGCTGCGATAGCCGAAGTGAATTCCGGGCAGATGGATTACTTTGACCGCAATCGGCGATATGCACTGACCTACGATGAGATGATCGAAATGCTTTTCTTAAAGGAAGAGCCGGCGATTGAGAAGACGGGATATGACATCCGATTGAGACCCGCCGCCGACGCCGCCAGTTATGTCATCCTGGCCGTCCCCTCAACGCCTTCGCCCGAGGTACGGCATTTCTTCAGCGATCAAACCGGTACGATTCGGGCCGAACAAGGCAAAGACGCCAACGCCCAGAGTCCCGCGATCTCGCAATAGTTCAAGCTCCTACCGTGAAGCCTGCCGGCAGATCATTGTGATTACGCCCAGCCCGATACATATCGAAACCGCTTTGAGTGCGGGGGAAGCGCCGCTAAAAACAAGCGCCGGAGTCATTATCAGGACAACCGCGACTGCCGCAGCGGCCTTTACCCGGGGCCGGATGACTCGATTCTCGTTCCAATCCCGGATGATGGCGCCCATTCTCGGATGTTCCAGCAGCCATCGATGCATTGTTGCCGACCCTCTCGAAAAGCAAAAGGCGGCGAGAAGAAGAAATGGCGTTGTAGGCAGCAATGGAAGAAATAAGCCCAGGAAGCCAAGGCCCACACAGATGCAGCCGCCGATGTTGTACAACAGTTTCAAATCAAGCCTTCTTAAACTCTTCCGGAATGTCTCTCTCTGCCGGACCGTCGTAAGCCACATCCTTCAAATCAATCGACCGAAACGGGCGCTCCCGCCTCGTCTCTTCAACAGCGTGAGCTGCCAGGCCAAGGGTTCGTGAGAGAATGAAAAACGTCTTTCCGTATCTCCAATCAATACCGATATCGGACATGATTCCGGCGATGCCGCCGTCGATGTTCATCGGCAGCTTTATCTCTTCCGCAATGGCTTCGATCAACTCCAGGTGCGCTCCGGCCAGGTTCCACCTGCGAGCCGCCGACGCAATCACGACCGGCCGCGGATCACGCGAGTGAAGCGGATGGCCGACACCGGGAAACCGCTGCTTCCGTTCCCTGAAATTCCTCACGATGTCCGCCGCGGATACTTTTGAGGCCACCGATTCCTGCAGGGTCTTTGCGCATTGTTCGATCGCGCCTCCATGGTGTTCGCCAAGCGCAAGCACGCCTGCGGCAACAGCGGCCTGGAGCGGGACCCCGCCGGAGGCGACGAAACGGGTGGCGTCAATCGAGGGAGCAAGCACGGAATGGTCTGTGCTGGAAACCAACATCATTTCGATCAGCCGTCCTTCATGGCCGGATGGCAACTCACCGCGAAACGTGAGATAGACCATGTCGCCGAACGTGCAGTTCTCCATCAGCTCTTCAACCCTGTAGCCGCGAATCATGATCTTGTTTTTCTCGACGGACGATAAGGCGGTTCTCCAGAACGGGTCACTCATCGTTACTCCTCCGTGTTGACAATGCACATTCCGCGCAATTGTGCGCGGTACAGTTGACGGATCTTAAGAAAGAATTCCTGATAGCCCTTCGACTGATAGTCCGGATAGGTCCATGGAAAAAACTGGAACGTGTTGTTCCTGAAATGCATGGTGACTTCCCCGAAGATCCCGCCACCGATATGAATCCTGTGATAAAAATTCTTGGTCGAGGCAAGGATGACTTTGGCTTGCTCCACGTATCCGGGGTCCAGATTCACCGGTCTCTTGACGCCTTCGAAAAGCGGCTTCATCTGGTCTTCGATTCCGTTGGTTTGCCGCTTGATTTCCGCCAGCCGGTCCGCTTCAATAAGCCGTTCGAACGAGAACAGGACCCGGTCAATGATGCCGCCCATCTCGCCGGAATAGTAGTCGGTGAAATCGAACGGAATGACCGGTGACCGGTGGTCGATCGGTCCGTAGCGGGCGGCGAGGCGCGCCTCGACTTCGGGCAACAGGCCGGCGTTTGAGACCAGGACGCCGGTAAACAGCTTGACGGGAACAAGGGAGCGGATCGAACCCATGGCGCAATTATCCCTGAAAGAAATCCAGGAAAGATACTCGTCACCTCAGGCCAGCGTATCCCCCCACGTTTTACGCAAGCTCCAGCGCGACCCGCGCACCGGAGCGCGCAAGCTGTACAAGACACTTGCGAAGCGTTTACAGGATCAGAAGAAGGAGCGCAATCGGCTCGACGCGATGCTCCATTTCGAGCGGTTATTGTGGAAGGCGGGAGTCGTTCACATTGCCGGTGTTGATGAAGTCGGCGTGGGCCCGCTGGCCGGTCCGGTTGTCGCGGCCGCGGTCGTTTTCCCTCCGGGTACGGAGATCGCCGGCGTGGACGATTCCAAGGCGCTCGACGAAGACAGCCGAATCCGGCTCGATGCTGCAATTCGTGGAAGGGCAGCCGCCGTATCGATCGGCGTTATCGAAGTGGACGAAATCGATCGTGTGAATATTTATCACGCTGGAATTCGCGCCATGTATGCGGCGCTGTCCGGACTCAGCGTGGTTCCGCAGCACGTGCTTGTGGATAGCCGGACCATACCGAATCTCACGCAGCCTCAGAACAGCTTTGACAAGGGCGACGGAATCAATTTTTCGATCGCGGCGGCTTCGATCGTTGCAAAGGTCTATCGGGACCGGCTCATGTGCGATCTGGACTCGGCCTATCCGGGCTATGGTTTTGCCAGCCATAAGGGATACGCCACGCCGGAACATCAGCAGGCGATTCGCGATCTTGGACCTTGTCTCATCCACCGCCGCTCGTTCGATTACATCCGCGAACTGTGCGGCCAGTATTCCGATCTGTTTTACAGCCTCAAGAAACAAGGCGCGGGAATCACGTCGCGCGCCGAATTGTCATTCTGGGAAACAACGATGAAGTCCGCCTCGCGCAGCCTTTCCATGATGGAGAACAAGAAACTCCATCTGATGGCGAGCCGGCTCTGGAAGAGAATCAAATAGTGTGTTCGTTCTACCTGTGGGCACGGGGCTGAAGCCCCGCGCCCACAGCTCAACGCAGTGTAAGGCCCTGCGACTGGCCGGACTGGTTGAAGAATCGCAGGCTGCCGGATGAGGATTGGTTGGCGGAGCCGCTGAACAGTATGAATTGAGTCGTGAAGCCGCCCGACTCGACAAAATGCGGCATGAACAGTCCGGTCGTCGATGGGATGCTCGATTCCGCCACCGGATGAACTGTCGTTGTCAGGAATTCGCCACGCTCGTTGACGCGTGCCCGGATGCCTATTACGGCGATTGCGGCCGGCGAAGAGATTCGGAGCACGCCCTGGTTCGCCGTCACACCCTGGAAATTCGTGATGTCGTTTGCGAACACGGCAATCTGTCCCTGGGCGGGAACCACCGCCGATCCTGTGATTCCCGCAGAAGCTCCGGAAAGATTCGATAGGTCGAAAGTCACCGTCGCAGGGGCATTCGAGGGATTCGCAATCGCGATGCCTGTTTGAATCGTTCCGATCTGGCCCGTGCTGATGCTTCCCGAAGCTTCCAGGTAGAGCCGGAACGCGGTCGCGCTCGGCGACGAAGGTACTCCGGCCTCGCTGACGGTTATTCCATTCTGTTTGTACGAAAAGATCACCATTCCCGATGCAGTTGCGCCGCCGGCCGATCCTGTGATGCGCACCCAACCGCTACGGAGCGCACCGGCTCCGCTTGTTTCCAGGACACGGGAGCTGCGCTTTGGAAGGGAGTAGGGGAAGGTCGAATTTGTCTGCCCACCGATTGTGACAAACAGCGGTTGTGCCGGGGCAGCCGGCGTACCCTGTCCTGTGAAATTGACGGCGCCGCTGACCGGACCGTCGGTCGGGTTGACGAGCAGGATGCGCGTTGTCCATCCGCCGCCCTCGGCGAAGTGCGGAAGAATGACGGCGCTCGAATCCGTCTGGGGCAGCGGTATTACGGGCAGGGTCGTCATCAGGAATTCCGACCGCTCGTTGGTATATCCGCGGATTGCGATTACGGCGAGAGGCACCGACGAACTGAAGGTAAACGTTCCAATGATCGGCGAGCCACCGTTGAACGGGCTGTCATTCAGAAAGCCCACAATCTGCCTTCCGGCTTCGACTGGAATAGTTCCGGATCTGAAATCCTCTCCGTTCAAGTCGGTGAAGTAGAAAGACACCGAAGCGGTCTGCGCGCCCGGATTTGCGATGGCAATTCCGGTGTTTACTGAGCCGCCGACCTCCGCGTAGATCCTGCCGTTCTGAATCAGTGACACTGCGGGAACTGTTGTTTCCGAAACCAGCGCGTTGTTCTGCCGATACGCCAGGATCGCCAGGGCGGATGGCGTAGTGCTGCCGGGGCCCGGCAGGACACTGGCGTAGCCGATCGTTTGAGTTGCCGCTCGGCCTCCCGTCCGCGCCGAAACGGTTCCGCGGTTCAGGATCGTGAAGTCCGTCGACGTGATCGGAGTGCGCTGGACTGTATCCGGGTACCCCACGAACAGGGCCGCGCGGTCCGTTGTGACCAGCGTGTTCATTTGAACGACGGAGTTTCCAACGGTCAGCGAAAGAAATGTCGAGTAGCGGCCTGCAATGGGCGTCGTTTCGGTCAGCAGCGCGACCGTGGAAATCGTGTCGTCCGCGGCCCGCATGAACACGCCTGTGTATGCCGATGTTGCCTGGAATACGACCGACCCGTCCTCCTGTGCCGAATACGCGCCGATGCCGGTGACCGTGGCGTTCGTGGGTAAGGCCGCGCCAACGGCAACAAAAGGTCTCGTAGCGCCGTTGGAATAAACCCAGAGTGCGGTTACATCTCCACGTCGTGCGGAGAAATAGATCGACTCGCCTCCCGGAGATGGCGCTCCGATTCCAGTGTATTCCGTCGCGAGCGCTATCGGGACTGCGCTGCCCGAATGAGCGAACAGACCGGCAGGTCCGCCCGTCATGGTGGCGATAAACACAACAGTGCCGGAAGGTGTGACCTGCACGCTGCTGAAGTTTGTAAACGTGCCGCCCGAAGGACTTGGCGACCCATTCTGGAGGAGAATCCTGAAGTCGCCGGTGCTGAAGAAGAGGCTTGTCCGCCCGGATATCGCGCCGACGAATGCCACCTGGCGGTAGGCATTGATGCCTATGCCATTGAGACCTGCGGAAGAAATCGTCTGCCTGCCGAGCCCCGGGAAATCGGTGGCTACATTGAATGGAAACCATTCGACGAGCGCGCCGTCCATGTAGCGATACATGATGATGGTCGTCACGGCTGTCCGGAGATTGATGCTGGTGGCGGCAAACACCAGATCCCCGTTGGCGTTTGAAGACGCCACGTTCACGACCGTGAAAGCATCTCCCCGCGGACTTATCTGGCCCGGAATCGCGACCGGCGTCACGATCCCATTCGAGGTCCTGAAAAGTCCTGCCGGAGAACCGGCCATGAAATAGTTAATGTTCGGGCCGGGGCGAAGCGTCGTTGTCGTTACGAGGTAAAAATTTGCGGGAATCGGCGTGGCGCTGCCGGACGCCCATGCCAATGATTTTTCCGCGCCCCGAATGCGATACAGCGCAGACAGGTGCCGGTCCGTCAAGGCCAGCAGGGCTACATCCTGTGTGGCGTTAACCCAGGCGTTATCCAGACGCGACAGAATTTCGCCGCCGGGCATGGCCGCCGTCCGCAATGCAGCCGGCTGCAGGCTTCCGCCGGTCCACAGGAAAATCCCCGTGCCGATGTCGCTGAGCGTTGCCGAAAGCACGACCGAATTGCCGTTGGCGCCGAACAGCGCGGCGATTGTTGTTGTGCGATTTGACGTTGTATCTCTGCCTCCACGGACAACCTGCTCGAGCGTTGGGCCGGAAGAACGATACAGCGATAGCGTTCCGCCCTGCGGTGTTGCCGTGAAAAACAGGCCGGTGTCGGTTGCGCGAATCGTCTGGAAAGATGTAAAGACGCCGCCGCCCGGCGCAGCGGCGCCGTCGACGGCAACCGCTTCGGCTCCCGCCGGTGACACCAGGTAAATTCCGCGGCGAGTCCCGGACGACGCGAACACGGCCGTCTTCCCGTTGGGCGCTACCGAAACCGAGTTGATAGCGGTGGGCAAACCGATGGACAGTTCGTCGTAACTTCGCAGGAGCGGCTCCAGGGCCTGCTCCGGGGATACACGGAATACGCCGAAGTAGGACGGATTGGTCAGCGCAAGCGTCACGGTTGCGTACCCGCTGTCGTCGAGGCCATCGGAAGCAAGCGTGATGGTGGAAATGTTGCCGCTGAATTCCAGGGTGTCGCCGACGGCGAGCAGGACAAACAAATTCCTTCCTCGCGCCAGCATCAACAGCGGGCCGATTCCGCTCGCCACCGTCGCTGTGAATGCCACCTCGCCGCGGTTGTTCACCACCGGTTGGCCGAAGCCGCTGAAGACTCCACCCAACGGGGCCGGCTCGCCGGTGCGGGCCAGGGCTGTGAGCTGACCCTGAGCGTCGAGGATGACGGCGGCAGTCGAGCCGGACAGGTTTCCGACAAAGGCGATATCGCCTCTCGAATTCAGGTTCGATATCGAAGTAATGGTCTGAATTCGACTCTGAGGACCGTTGGTCGAATCCGACGCCACGACGGCCTGCACCGAGTAATCCATCGGTCGTTGAACGGTTACAGCAAGCCGCCCGGCATATCCCGAAACGGTCGCGGATATGACGGCTTCGCCCAGTCCCACCGCCTGGACCAGACCGGTAGCCGTTACCGTCGCGACAGAAGTGTTGTCAGAAGCCCATGCAATGGTGACGCTGGGAATGGAGTTGCTGCGAATATCCAGGGCCCGGGCGGTAACGCTCATCGAACGGTTCAAAACTACCGTTGAAGAACCGCTCACCTCGACTCTTGCCGGGACCACGGTGAACGTCAATGTTCCGGTGACGTTGCCGGCGGTGCGCGCGGTTATCTGTACGGTGCCTGGAAACAATCCCGTGACGATGCCGGATAAATCGACGGTGGCGACCGCAGGCGTACGGGTTGCCCAGGTCAGCGCAACATTCGGAATGATCACGCCATCGGCATCCTTTGCCCGCGCTGTGGCGGTGATTTGCTCGCCAACGATGATGATGGTCGAATCCGCGGTAATGTCGACGCGGGAAGTCGTCTGGGCGAACGCCGTCGCCGGCGAGAAAATGAGAATCAGGAGGAGTGCTTTCGCGAGTCCCCTCTCCCACCGGGAGAGGGCGCCCGCTACGTTAGAAAACTTCATTAACAGGTTGATAGATTCCGTACTGGGCATACTGCACGTATTCGTAGTCGCGGCCGGAAGGCGTGTCGGAAACCGACTTCGTCCAGTTGATGCCGAGAGCCGAATACATGGTCGCCGTGATGTCCTCCATACGGATCGAACGTTGCGGCGACCACCCGTAGTCCACGATTCGGGCGCCGTTTGCATCCGTCTGCCCTATCGCCTTCGGTCCACGCGCCCCGCCGCCGGCCATGAGCGCCGCCTGGACATTACGGTAGTGATCGCGGCCGCCGCGGACGTTGAGATTGCCCGGCGTTCTGCCGAAATCGCCCATCGCGATGATCAAGGTGTTGTCGAAGAGGCTGCCCGTCCGGCCCGCCGGCGCTGGAGACGACTTCAGGTCTTCCATCAGCGTGCCAAGGCCCATATCGAACGTGCGGCCAAGGTTGTAGAGACTGCCGCCGTTATTGGTATCGAAAAGACCGGCGTGCTGGTCCCACCCGCCGTGCATGATTGTGAGAAAGCGCGTTCCCATATCGGCCTTGACGATGTTCCTGGCGACGATGCAGGCGTTTCCAAAACCGCTGGCGCCGTAGCGATCGCGTTCAGAGGTGCTGATACGGAACATGCCGTCCACGACCGGGTCATACATCAGCGCTCTCGCCGACCTGTTGAACGCGGCGAGGTCGTCCATTTCCTTGTCGTACGGACGAGTGCGAAGGCTGCGATCCAACTCTTCCATAAGCCCGTACCGGCGGATAAAGCGATCCCGTCCCTGCGGATGCGTGAGCGTGGGAATCCCGTTTCCGCCGGACTGGACGTTGAACGGGGCGAACTGCGCCGAAAGGAATCCGGGACCGATTGGCGTGGCGTTGATGCCGATGAAGGACGGCAGAATGTCGGAAGACCGCCGCGCCGATTCGAGTTCATACGCAACCACCGCGCCGATGTTGGGGCGTTCGCGCGAAAACGCGGGGTTTTTCGAATACGAAGTCTGGAGGTAATACTGCGCGCGATCGTGCGCCGCATCCCAGGCCTCGCACGACCGCAGCAGAACAAGGTCGTTCGCCTGGCGCGAGAGCACGGGGAACAGGCGATTCGACATGGTGACACCGCCGCCGTAGCTCCGGATATCGATGTCAGCGGGATTCCATGGGCCGGGTTTCATGTCCCATGTTTCCATGTGTGTCGGGCCGCCAAGCATTTGAATGAATATGACGGTCTTTGCGGTGTTCTTCGGCGTGACGGGAAGCTGGGCGTAAACGTCGGGCTTCCCGAAGAAATCCGCCAGCGCCCATGCGGACACCGTCTTCGATCCGAACTCTATGAATTGCCTGCGCGTAATCATATTTACGTCAGTAGTTGAAAAGGAAGTCCAGCTTGTTCAGAAGCGCCCACTGCAGGTCTTCGGCCCACTCCGTGCGGTTGCGGCCGCGCTGCGAAAGGGCGATCCTCTTTTCATCCGCTGACGGCAGGCGCGAAAGCGTCTGCATGAAAAGAGCGTCGATAAACAGGTCGTCCGCTGTCTGCGTCTGCAGGAGCCGTGAGACATTCGAACTCCCTTGGGCCGTGATCTTCGCGGTAACAAAGGTGCCGTTCATCAGCGAGAGGGTTCCCAGAATCGAGCTTTCCGGATTGCGAATGCCTTCCACACGGTTTCCGCGCCCAAACACATTGAGGAAATTCACGGCCTCACCATTGCGCCGCGGCTCGTTTGTGTCGGGCAGTTGCGATGCCCACGTCACGGGATTGTTGAACCCGTCGATGAAGTGCAGGCTCCGCATACCGGTCGCCTGCACGATCGAATCGTGAATCTCTTCAGCTTCCAGTGGACGGACAAGCTTGCGCGCAAACAACCGCCGATAGTTCTCGTTCCATGTTCCGGAGTATTGCACCGAGAGCTGATAGGCGCTCGAGGTCGCAATCCGGCGGATGAGTTGGCGCAGGTCGTACCCGTTTTCCGTGAAATCGCGCGCGAGCGCGTTGAGGAGTTCCGGATGTGAAGCCTGCGTGGCGTACTCGTTCGGATCGAATCCATCGACCGGATCGACTATTCCAACCGACATCAGGTGGGCCCAGACGCGATTCGCCGTAGCGCGGGCAAACTGAATGTCGGATGTGAGGATGCGCCCGAGTTCGGCACGGTAGTTTCCATTTGCCGGCCGCTCGCCCGTAAGCATGTACACCGGCGTGTATGGACCGCCGCTGCGCAACGGCCGTTGACCGGCATTGCCGCGGGTGTTCACGAAGTACGCGCCTGCCGGCCTGTCGATAACTTCGTACTGAAAGTTCCGGCCCACGGGATCCAGGGGAATTCGGGTGATGGCGACCTTGGAAACGAATGCCGACTGCTGCCAGAACTCGCGGCGCTTTCGTTGCGACAAGTAAGTATTAATCGGTTCAAGGTGGCGCGCTCCATCGTGACATGAGACACACAACGTCGGTATGCCGAGGAACGTGCTCATCACGTTTGCCGTGTAATCGTCCCATGTGTCGTGGATGGGATCGGCCGTCGAATAATTGCGAAGCACGAAGTTGGCGGGTCCATTGGTCCTGCTGCTGCCGCTGCCCTGAATGAGTTCGGAAACAATCCTGTTGTACGGTTTGCGATTTTGAATCGCATCGCGCAGGTAGAAGTGCAGGGCGTTTCGCCCCTCCATGGTGATTGTGGGATAGGCCGTGGTGTTGCGAATGACTTCGCCCAGCCAGAACGTCCACCTGTCGACAAAGGCTTCGCTGCTGAGGAGCTCGTCAATCAGGCGGTCCTTTTTCGTCGTGCTTTGATCGGCCAGAAAGCCGCGAAGCCGCTCGTAATCGGGCGGGCGGCCGGTCAGGTCGATCGTGACGCGGCGCATGAAGGCTTCATCGCTCGCCAGGTTTGCCGGTTGAACTCCTTCGGCCGCAAGCCTCCCGAATATATGGTCGTCGATGAAATTCTGGCGCGGCGGGGCGCCGATGAGATCCGCGCGGGAAACGGATTCAGTAAGGCGGAGTGTCATCAACTGCTGGTAGTCTGCCTTCCGTGCCAGCGTGTCGGGGTTGAAAGACCAACGCGAATTCGGGTATTCCGGACAATCATGATCGCCGCCCTGCAGCAGGAAACCGCTGCACAGGATGAGTATTGCTCCCAGTTGCGCTCTTCGCATAAGTGGTAGTCTGAGCAATTGGCGCGCCAATGTCAAATTTGGGCGCGTCTCACTTGCAGGGAAGGGAATAGAAAGGATCGTGCAGGTTGTACCGTACGGAAGGCCAATCTACTTGCTGGTTGAAGCGCGCCCACAGGGTCAGTCTACCGGCTGGTCGAATCCCATCGTTTCATCGACAACCTCGAGAGACTCATCCATGACGACGGTTCCTCCAAAACCTGTGCCTGTCTCCGGGGCGTAGTAGCGAAGGTCAATGAATGTCACTCGATACCCTTCTCCGGTTTCGTCGATGCGAGCCAGGGGAAACCGCGCAAAGCCATTGAAGACGGTTCCGGTGCGTGATAGTCCTGCTTTCGAAAGAATGTCGGACATCGGGACTTTTTGCTTGCGAACCAGCTCCGTCCCCACTCCGTGGAAAATATCAAGATCCACAGTGAAGATCTCGTCCGACGTCTCGACAAGGCCCGTAAAAATGTGCGGAGTCAGCATGCGCGGTAGAACGGCCGATCGCTCATAGTCCGGGACCTGTTGCACGAACTCGGCCAGGCGTACGCGAGCCGCGTCGCGCAGTTCGATTCGAACGGCAAGATAACCGGCCACCAGGACCAGGGCGATGCATGCGGCTAATTCGCGCCGGACCGGCATGGCGGATGCGCTGGCCAGGAGTCCTGCGATCAAAAGCAAATCCAGGAACGGATCGATCACAAACAACGTGTCGCCGTAATACCACCGGCCGGTAAATGGCAGGAATGGACGAACGCCGTAAGTGTTTGCGAAGTCGAGCAGCGGATGTGTCGCGGTCACGATCAGCGCGAGAAGAAAATGCTTTCTAAAATTGCCCGACAGCAGGTGCATGATCGTGGCCAGCACGAGCGCCAGCACAGGAACTCCGATCAGCGTGTGGGTGATTCCGCGGTGGTATTCAATGTATGTGGGATTGCCCCAGAACGTGGTGAAGCCGTCGATATCGGGCAGGTTCGCCGCTATTACCGCGGTCCACGCCGCGTGGGGAACCCACCGGTCAAATCCCGTCCGCGCAACCACAAGGCCTGCGAGCGTGTGGGTGGAGTTGAACATTAATTGATGAACTTGATGGCTGCGCTCGCGGGATCTATGAGAGGAGGTTAATCCCAGACCCTCTCTTTGCAGATTTCGACAATGCAGATGGATTCGACGACGCGATTGGTTGGCGGCACGGGCATTCCGCGTTCGCCCATCAGTTTCCGAATGAGTGACGCGGTCTCAGGGCGGTGAATCGCGGACTGCACTCCAACCCGGACAAGGCCATCGGCATAGTCGAGCGCCTGCCAGGTATGACCGGCCAGTATTGAACCCACGTCTTCGGTATCGCGGCTGCCTTTATCGCGGGTATCGAGCTTCCCGCCATAGTCGGCCAGCAACTGAACGACCTCGTTCCTGCCCTTCATTGCCGCTCCCATCAGCGGCGTGCGCCCGTCCCGGTTTGTCACATTCGGGTCGAGACCCAGGTCGAGCAGGAGCTTCACGGCTTGGACATTCTCCTTTAAGGAGTGTTCGTACGTGACTCCCTCAACCCAGCCGACTCCGGCGGCCGCCGTCAGCGCGTTATCGCCATGATCGGTAGTGCTCTTCGGGTCGGCGCCGTACGAAAGGAGAAGTTTCATCAGGGCCGTATCGCCCGACTGCGAGGCGCGCACAAAGGCTGTCGCGCCGGATTCGAAGAACCACTGCATCGTGAAGATCGTCCGGCTCAAGGTATTGTCCTTGATGCGGGCGTTCGGATCGGCTTTGTGGTCCAGGAGCGCCTTGATGTATTCCAGATGATCCATGTCCGCTTTTGACACTGGATAGTCGCCGCCTTCAATGTTGGCGTTATCGGTGGCCAGGTAAAGCGGAGTCCATGCGCCTTTGTTGGCGATGTTCGGGTTCGCTCCGCGTTCCAGCAGGAACACCCCCAGCCTGTAGTGCCGGTTGTTGGTCGCCGTCAACAATGGCGTCCAGCCGTAGTTGGTGACTTCGTTGACATCGGCCCCCGCGTCAAGCAGGAACCTTGCCGACTCGATGTCACCTTCGCGGGCCGCGAGAATCAAGGCCGTGAGCCCGCCGCTGCCGCCGCCAACGAGACCTGCCACGACAACCTCCGGGGAGTTGTCGTTATCGGCATTAGCGGGTGGCGCTGCAGTAACCGGTGGCGCAGGCGCTGCCGCGGCGGCCGGAGCAGTTGGAGCGGCCGGAGGCCCCTCAAAGCGGCGGCCTGAATTGAATATTCCCTGGGCGGTTTCGAATTCGAGTTGTTGCTGGTACGTTCTGCCCGCCGCCGCCGCCGCGGCATGGCGTTGGGCATTGCCTTCCACGCCCGCCGTGTCGACGCGCGCTGCCATGTAGTTTCGCGGCAATCCGGCGGCGCCGGATCGGGCCTTCAGGTCCGCTCCCCCGTCAATCAACGCCTTTACGGCGGCGGGATGTCTTTGTTCAGCGGCCCACATCAAGGCCGTTGTTGCCCGAACAGGTTCCTTCTCATTGACAGGCACGCCCGCTGCAAGCAGGAGTTTTATGGCTTCCGGGTTGCCGTTACGGGCGGCAAGCATGAGCATTGTTTCGCCGTTGGGTCCGAGCTTCTTTGC
This sequence comes from Candidatus Sulfopaludibacter sp. SbA3, assembly GCA_945865815.1. GTDB lineage: Bacteria > Acidobacteriota > Terriglobia > 20CM-2-55-15 > 20CM-2-55-15 > CAMBFR01. The sequence continues at coordinate 32,557 of CAMBFR010000007.1, read as the reverse complement.
ATCGGCGCCCGCCTTTACAAGTCTGTCAATAATTGCGGGCTGTCCGTACAGGGAAGCCATGTAGAGAGGAGTGATTCCGTTACGATTTGCCACATCCGCCCGTGCGCCCGCGCGAATGAGCATGTCGACAAGTTCGAGGCTTTCGCGGTAGACGGCCCAGTGGAGCGCTGTGGCGCCATCGATCTGAGGGGCGTTGACGTCGGCCTTCCGCTCGATGAGTGTCCTTACCGCCGCCGCGTCCGCCTTCGCCGCCGCGTCTGCCACGTCGCTGGGAGCCGCCATCAACATGGCTGTTGAGAGCATCAGCGCTGTCACGCCCAGAATCATTCGTCGACTCATCTTGTTGTCTCTCCTGTCGCCCTGCAGCTTTGAACGGAGTAATTATTCGTTTCAGGGGCCGTCTTCGCAAGTAAAATGCCCGTCTGAGCTCGTTATGAATTCGGGAGACTCTCAAAGGATAAGGAGATTGAACGTGCGGAACCGCATCACAGGCGTTCTCGTTATTGTCGCGGCGACGCTGCTCTTTTCATCCATCGCCAGTGCCCAGACGGCCGCGGAATCGCATGCCCTGTCCGGAGTCTGGATGACTTCAGGGTACCGCTTCTACAACGAAGAACTGAGCTTGGCCCTGCCGTCCGCGCTCACGCCCTGGGGGGAAGCGAAGTTTCACTCCTATAAGACATCTCGAGGGCCCCGGGCGATCATTCCGGCGCTGGGCAACGATCCAATCGGGAAGTGCGATCCGATGGGTGTGCCGCGCATCCTGCTGTACGACACTCCGACCGAATTCGTCCAGCTTTCCGGCAGGATGGTGCAGTTCTTCGAGAGGAGCCACAAATGGCGCACCATCTACACGGACGGCCGCGCTCTTCCCGGCAATCCGGATCTCAGCTATCACGGGTATGCAGTCGGAAAGTGGGAAGGAGACACGTTCGTCATTGAGTCGGTGGGCTTCGATGAGAGGAGCTGGCTGGATCAATACGGCAATCCGCACAGCGACCAGATGCGCCTGGTGGAGCGGTGGCGGCGCGTGGATGCCCAGACGATCGAGCTTCAGATGACGATCACCGATCCGAAGACGTATACGAAACCCTTGTTGAGCGGACCCAAGATCTTCAAGCTGCAGCGGAATGCGGAAATCATCGAAAGCCAGTGCGTCCCGTCGGAGGAAGAGGACTTTAACCGGAGAATCCGGGATCCCGCGGCCGGCATCATCCGCTAGCGTTCTGTGGGCGCGAGGCTTCAACCCCGTGCCAGACTCCAACAAGAATTTTCCGTTTGAACTTTGCACGGGGCTGAAGCCCCGCGCCCACAGGAAGAGCGAAGTCTACCGCTGGCAACGGTAGACGAAAGCGGGCGGCACGTTCAACCAGACTACGGGGCTTTTCGAAACAACGCTGAAGTAATCGGGCAGCATACTTGCAAACCGCCTGGCTCCGGCCAGAGCCAGGCTGGGAACGTAAGTGAATGTGACAAACCGTCCGCCCGGCTTCAGCACGCGCATCATCTGATCGAGACACTGTACCTGCAGCGACTCGGGAAATATGGCCCACGGCAATCCGGACACGATGCAGTCCACCGATTGCATTCCCGCGGATTCGCAGATGCCTTGCACGTTGGTGACGCTGTCCTGAAACACCGGTACAAGCGGATAGCGCGACTTGAACAGTTTGGCAAAGCGGGGATTCAGTTCAATGGCGGCGAACTTCGCTCCGGGCCTCAATTCGCGCAGAACGAACTCCGTGAAAACACCGGTTCCCGGACCGTATTCGAGGACAACGTCAGCCGTGTGAAGATCAAGGTCTTCCACGATTATTTCAGCAAGATAGCGGGAACTTGGCGCAATAGCGCCGGTCGTCGCCGGTCTGGTAATAAGCTCTCGAAGAAAATTCACTACAAGAGATTCTAGCCCACACACACACCAAAAAACACAATCGTCATTTGTTCGCCGCAATTCAGTCACATTGAACCGCTTCATAATGAGGGAAATCCGTAACAATCCTCAATTGAGGTTGCGAGCTGGCAAGGAGAGCTGCGAAACTCTTTCATATTCCATAAAAATTATTTGGTTTCCCGGATACAGGCACGGCTGTACCAACTCGAGATACTTGTAATCAAAGACTTGGCATTGGAATAGGAACTGCAATCGAGGCGCGATTCTAAAGGGAGGGTGGGATGATGAGGATAGGTCTTTCGTTATTCTTCGTACTGGCATTCGGCTGGAATAATTTCGTGTGGGCAAACGCCGGAGGGCCGCCTGCCAACCGGAATGGCCTGGACGGACTGTACTGCACCGCGTGTCATCGCACGAATGCGCTGAACAGCGGCAGGGGTAATGTGCGGATCGAGGGCATGCCTCTGGCGTGGCTTCCGGGCGAGACCTATTCGTTACGCGTCACGATCACGCACGAGGGCTCTCGACGCTGGGGTTTTCAGCTTTCCGCCACCGGCGCCAACGGACAGCAGGCCGGCGAGTTCCTGCCCGGCGCGGACGGGCGCACCGCCATCGTGACTGCGGCTGTGGGTGGCTCTCAGGTTCAATTCATCCGGCAAACCAGCGTGGGGACGGGCCCGGGAGGCACCAACAGCTATGAGTTCAGTTATCGCGCTCCCGCGAATGCCGCCCTTGGAACAATCCGGCTCCACCTTGCGGGAAACGCGGCAAACGGCAATAACGCGAATACGGACGATTTCATTTACGCGACCGAAACCGCGGTTCCCATCGCAATCATGGCGAACAGCAGAAGCTTTACGTTCGCGGACCGCGGTGGCGTATCCGTAGGTACCGCGAATCGCAGCGCCGCGCCCGTTATGGGTCACGCCCGCGTTCAGCCGGGGCCCGGCAGCCCGGCTCCAGCCGGGGTTGCCATCGTGGGTTATCGCCAGAACAATGTCACCGTCAGTGAGGCCGCCTTTTCCGCTGCCCGGTCCCTTCGTTCCGCGCGTATTTACACCGAGATCGATGATGGCATGAACACGAGCGTGGCCATCGTCAATCCCAATTCCCAGGCTGCAACGCTCTGGTATTACTTCACGGACCAGGGCGGAACGAACTTCGGACATGGCAGCACGGTGATCGAGCCCAATTCGCAGGTGGCGGGATTTCTGGACCAGGCGCCTTTTTACCGGCAGACGCTGAAAGGAATGCCGATTTCGCGAAGCCGTTCGTTCACGGTTAATTCCAGCGCGCCGATCTCGCTCGTGGCGATGAGAGGATCGGCCAATGAGCGATCCGAACTGATCATGGCGCCGCTGCCGGTCACGGACCTGTCGGCGGCTTCCGGCGGCTCGATTTCCATACCGATGTTCGCCGATGGCGGCGGTTCGACCACCGAGGTTCTGCTCGTCAACCCGACCGACGCCACACTGAACGGCAGCGTCGAGTTTCTCTCGGCGGAAGGACAGCCTCTTATTCTGACCGTGGCGGGAGCGCCCAGGAACCGGCTGAATTATTCGATCCCGCCCCGCACTTCGCGCCGTTTTCCAACCGGAAACACATTTGAGACGACCGTTGGCGGATCGATCCGGATCGTCCCGGTCTCAGGCGCCGTTGCACCGGCGGCAGCCGCGCTCGTCTCCGCGCGAGTAGGTGACGTCACCGTATCGGAATCCACTATAGAAGGCAGTGCGCCCGGTTCGGCGTTCCGTCTCTATGTTGAAAATTCGGGCGACTTCGCTCGCGGCCGTCCGGACTCGATTCAATCCGGCGTGGCGATCGCGAATCCGGGGACGGATGCCGCAACCGTCACGCTCGATCTGACGACGATGAACGGCATCTCCACGGGACTCACGGCGTCGCTGCTCGTTCCCGCCCGGGGCCAGACGGCGGTGTTCTTGAATCAGATTCCCCGATTCGCTTCACTTCCGTTGTCGTTTCAGGGGGTGTTGCGCGTTTCGACCAATTCGGAATCCGGCATCGCCGCCGCGGGCCTCCGCGGCCATTACACCGAAGGATCCTCGCCGGTCCTGCTGATGAGCGGAATGCCCGCTTTCAACGAAAGCAGCGCGCCTTCGCCGTCGGATCTTGTATTTCCGCAGGTCGTCGATTCCGGGGGATTCACGACCCAGATCGTCGTGTTCAGCGGCTCGGCAGGACAGCGCGGCACCGGAAACCTGCGCTTCTATTCGCCTGCCGGCCAGCCCCTCACACTGACCACACGATAGAGTTGCGGGAACGACTGGTGTGGTGTCTCTCAACACCACACCAGACAAAAGGATAGAAGGGCCCGCAGATCCGGCGTTTCGCGATATTCAGCACCCCTTATTGATCGCGGTAGTGGTCTGTCCCCGAATTAGACCACTATCGAATTTCTTGTTTCGACCTGCGGTAAGACGTTTAGAATACGGCCACCAATAACTGACAAATCGGGATATTGCGAACGGACGTGGAACTTAGACAGTTGTGCCACTTCCTTCGTTCGAGGCAGGAACCTTTTGACTGGGGGGATGAATATGAAGACTTCAGTTACGGCGGCGTTTTTGCTATTTGCCCTGTCTGCGGCAGCATTCGCACAGACAACCAATGCGACTCTGGGCGGCACCGTGTCGGATTCGACGGGGGCTTTGATTCCCGGCGTCGAAGTTACCGCGCGCAACGTCGGAACGGGAATCGTCAACAACTCGATTACCAACGAAGCGGGAGCGTACCAGTTTGCCGCGCTCCAAACGGGTACATATCAGGTCACGGCTTCGTTAGCCGGTTTCCAGACGGCCACGAATAACAGCGTGGTTCTCGGCGGAGGCGATCAGGTCCGCCTGAACTTTACGTTGCAGGTGGGCAACATCGCCACCACCGTGGATGTCACGGCAGAAGTTTCCGGCGCTTTGATTACGACGTCGTCATCGATCGGCACGGTACTTCCCGAAACGCAGGTTCGCGAACTGCCGACCGGCGACCGCAACGTCCTCGAATTGCTCAGAGGCATTGGCGGCGCCGGACCGACGGAAGCCGACGTCGATGGATTCTTCGCCGGCGGCCGCATCAGCCAGGTGGCAGTGAGCCGCGACGGATTCAACGTATCGGCGGGCCGTTATAACCACGGGACCTTTACGACGACGTATACGAGTTCGGACCTGGTTGAAGAAGTTAAGGTCACGACCAGTACGGTCGATGCCGAAGCCAGCCGCGGATCGGGGCAGGTGCAGTTGGTGACGCGGTCGGGAACCAACCAGTTCCGCGGCTCTGTCTTCTGGAATAACCGGAACTCCGCTCTGGACGCTCAAAACTGGTTTGCCAATTTCAACAACACGCAATCCGAATGGCAGAACCGCAATCAGTTCGGCGGCCGTGTTGGCGGTCCGATCATTCAAAACAAGACGTTTTTCTTCGTCCTTGTTGACGAACAGCGGTTCGTTGCGAAGGAAAACTTCGTCGGAACGGTTCTGACTCCCGAAGCGCGCCGGGGCATTTATCGGTTTTTCCCGGGCGCGGACAACGCCAACGTGCTGCAAAACGGGCCGAGCGTGGATCGGTTAGGCAACCCCGTGCGTCCGGCTTCGGCAACCGGTCCGCTTCAGTCGATCAACCTCTTTTCCTACGATGCGAATCGGTCCGGGTTCGATCCGAGCGGCTACATGCAGTCGGTGATCGCCCGTATGCCGATGCCGAATGACTATACGGTTGGCGACGGCCTGAATACCGCCGGCATCCGGTTCACCAGGCGCATCTCCGGCCGTGACGCAAGCGACGGTCAGACGTACGAGGAAAACAATCGCGACCAGATTAATGTTCGCATCGATCACAACTTCAATTCCGCCCACAAAGCCAGTTTTGTCTACACATACGAGCGCGGCATGAATCACACGACACAGGCCGGAATCATGAACTGGCCGGGCGGTTATGACGGCGCGAACCGCAAGCATCCGCGGATTTACAATTTCTCGCTCGTATCTACGGTGTCTAACGTGGTGAACGAGTTCCGGATGGGTGTGCGCGCGCACAAGATTCAGAGCTGGGCGCCGTGGTATGTGGGACGTGAAGATTATACCGGCGGCCAACTCGATGAATCGGCGAAGGAGGCTTTGGCGCTTCTCCCCAAGGTCAACGGGATTCCCCTTCAGGTCGTTCCGCAGATCTACAATCAGGGCTACATGCAGTGGAGTTCGGGCCAGGGATCGACTCGCGGCTCGTGGAGCCCGCTGTGGAGTTACGGCGATAACGTCAGCTGGGTCTCGGGAAGCCACGCGTTCAAGGCAGGCCTGGAGTTCCGGCGGGACCGCACGCAGGGGTGGAACGACACCAACCATACTCCCTATGCGACTGTCGGAGCCGGCAACTTCACGGCGCCGATCCAGCCGACGAATGTTCCCGGCTTAACCAACAACAACGCCACGGTTGCGCGGAACGTTCTGTACAACCTGGCAGGTTCAATCGACAACATTCGTCAGGGGTTCGATCTCACCAGCACCGAGCCGCCATTGCAGTTCAAGGGCTATCAGGACGGAGTTACGCTTGTCAGGAGGGACTGGCGCGCCAACGAATTCAGCGCGTTCTTCAAGGACGACTGGAAAGTAACATCGAATCTGACGCTGAACCTGGGAATTCATTACGAATGGTTCGGGGTGCCGTACGAGGCGCGCGGCATTGCCGGCCGCGTCGTGAACGGATTCCAGGGGCTCTGCGGCATCGGCTGCGGCGCTCTGAGCACGGTCGAACTTGTCGGCAAGAACTCTCCGAGCCCGGACAAGAAGGTCTTCAACGATGACTGGAACAACTTCGCCCCGGCGATCGGATTCAGCTACTCGATTCCGGGACTTGGCCGCCAGACGGTATTGCGCGGCGGTTACGGCGTCAGTTACACGGGCGCGATGATCAAGGGCGCCATGGGCGCCGGCGGTCTGGACCAGGGCGCCGGCAGGCTGCCGGGCCTGTCCGCACACTCGGGCGGCAATGGGCTGACGTTTACGCGGACAGCGTATTGGAACCTTTCGAATACGACGCTCCCTTTCACTGCTCCTTTCGCGCCGCTGCGCGCCGTGCCGTTGACCGAGCCGCGGACACTCATCATGAACATGTATGAGCCGGACCGCGTGTCGCCGTACGTGCAGAACTTCAACCTGTCCGTTCAGCGCGAATTGTCCCGCGACTTGATTCTCGATGTGGCTTATGTCGGCACGAAGGGAACGAAGCTGTTCGGCCGCTTCGACTACAACTATACGAAGACCGCCGGCGCGTTCATGGATGCTTTCAACGTGACGCGGGCGGGCGGCGACGCGCCTCTGTTCACTCAGATGCTGAGGGGAATGAACATCCCCGGCGCCGGAACCGTGAACGGGACCACCGTTACCGGTTCGCAGGCTCTGCGCCAGTATTCCAACACGCGCACGTTCCTCGCCGACGGGAACGCGGGCGGGCTCGCCAACTTCCTGAACACCAGCACGAACATCACGGGGCAGGCCGGCGGATTCATTCGCAACAGCGGTCAACTCCCGGAAAATTATCTGGTGTTCAACCCGCAGTTTGGTTCGGCGGGAGTCAATGGAAACATGAGCAACTCGACCTACCATTCGCTCCAGCTCCAGTTGACGAAGCGCCTGTCCTACGGCATCACCGGCCGTACCGGATATACGTGGAGTAAGACGATCGGCCTGTCGAATGACGATAACAACGTCGCGACCCGTGATCCGCTGAACCGGAACCTCGACAAGAGCGTCCTCGGCTTCCATCGCGCGCACGTACTGACGGGCAGTGGCACCTGGGAACTGCCGTTTGGTCCGAACAGGAACTTCCTGGGTTCGGCGCCGGGATGGCTGTCTCGAATTGTCGAGCGTTGGCAGCTTGGCGCCGTGATGGCGTGGAGTTCCGGCGCGCCGCTGACGATCTCCGCGAGTGGACTGACCAACATCTATCAGCAGGCTACCAACACGCCGCACCTGCTCGGTGAACTGCCGCAAGGCAAAGTGACCCGCATGACAGACCGCAGCCTGCCGAATTACTTCTCAACGCTTAGGCTCGGGAATGCGGGTTCCGATCCTGCCAGAGCTTCGGTAACGACGACAAACTCCCTGGCCAACTTCTTCACGAACCGCGCGATCCTTGACCAGGCCGGCAACCCGATCCTCGTCAATCCGGGACCCGGCGAAGTCGGCACGCTCGGCATCCGTACTCTAATGGGGCCCAGCAGTCTCACACTGGATATGAACCTCATGAAAAGGGTGTCCCTGGATGAGAACAAGGAGTTTGAAGTTCGCTTTGACGTCTTGAACGTGCTCAACCACCCGGTGTTCGGCCCCCCTAACGTGGATATCAACAGCGCCTCGTTCGGCCGCATCAGCACGGCCGGGGACGGACGCCAGGTTACGGTCGGAGCCCGGATCAATTTCTAAGATGGGTCTGGGGATGTCCTCATCGGCGCTGCCCGCCGGTGAGGACATCCGTTTTCTCCACGCACGGGTGCGGCAACTCGCCCATAAACCGCTGACGCCGATGCTGTGGCCTCCAGGCTTTAGCTAAAGCCGCAGCAGGCAGACCGGTGAACGCTCGGGCAACCGGCCGCAGACCGGACTTGGGCAGCCTGTCCCAATCAAGCCTTTTCCCAGCAAAGAAAAATACCGTTCCCGGGTCAGGCCTGCGGACTTTTTTGGGCTTGCAAGCAGGGAGGCGGGCCACTTTAGCGGAGACCGACCCGAATGTGCTCTTTAACTGGCTCCAGCGTAATCGAGATGTCTCTCGGAATCGGCTGGCCGTCTTTACGGACACTTTCCAGGTAACCCTCAATGGCATCCTTGGCCATTGCACGGGCTTCTTACAGGGTGTCGCCTTCAGTAACCAAGCCGGGTAAGGCCGGGCAGGTTACGACGTAGCCGCCTTCCGCCGCAGGTTCAAAGAGGACGGTATAGTCGTATTCTTTTCTTGATTTCACTCGCTCCTCCATATTCGTCAGTCTAGTGGAATCGGGATAAAAGGCAAGAGAGGGGCTCTCAAGACTCAAAAGCGTTCGTGGCCGGCTTCTTCGACCCTTCAGGACGGAGGAAAACTCTCAAGTTTGAGAGTTATTCCTCCGTCCTGAAACCCGGCTAGAAGTTCACGCGGCCATTGATGACGAACGAGCGGCTTCCTGTGGCCGATGTGATGCGCCCGAAGCTGGTGTTGTTGATGTTCAGGCTATTTGCAACAAGGTTCCCGAAATTAGGGTGATTCAGTAGATTGACTGCATCCACACGGAATTCGAACTCCCTGGTTTCACTCAATCTCACCCTCTTGACGAGGTTCATATCCAGGCCGATAGCTCCCGGGCCCTCGATCCACTTCAGGCCAAGGCTGCCGACCTGTCCGGGTTGAGGATTCACGAGAAGAAAATTACCTTGGTCGTCCGTAATGGCGCGATTGCTGAACTGGCCCTGAAGTCCTTGTGCCGCTGTCACTCCGGCTCTTCCGGGATCTGCGACCTGCCGGAGGCCGTCGAAATAAATCACGCCGTTCGCTACCTTCGTCACCTTCCCCAGACTCTTCGAGAAATCTCCGACGATATTCGGCGTGTTGAACGGCGTATTGGATGTCGAGAGAGCGAACGTGGAGACCGGCGCCGTAATGGTCATCGGTGTTCCGGAGGTCAGGCTGAAGATGCCGCCAAGCTGCCAGCGTTCGACCAGACGAGAGACCCATCCGGGAGCGTTGGCAAGCATGGGCTTGCCGGGTCCGAATGGCAATTCCAGCACACCGTTGCTGCGGAAGTCGTGCGTCCGATGGAAGCCGAGCAACTGCTTGTTCATCGAGCGGTCTCTGGGATTTCGATAGATGATCGTGCCCTCGCCATCGGCCTCGCCGATGCTCCGGCTCCAGCTGTAGGAACTCTGAACCGTGAAGCCCTGCGATAACCTCTTGCTCAGCGAGAGATTCATCGAATGATATGTGGAATTGCCGGGATTCGATGTCAGGTTGATGGCGTTGAACTGAGGGTTGACCTTGACGAAATTTTCCGGCAATCCGCCGTTCCGGAGCAGCCCGCCGTTCACGCCGGTGCCTGTCGGCGTGCTGCTGAGAAAATTGGCCAGCGCCCCGACATTTCCGTTGGCAATGAACGCTCTGGTCAATGTGCTCTGGCGAAGCGATGCCGAGCCTGTGACTGTCGTGCCGTTCACTACTCCGGACCCCAGATTCAAGCCACGCAACATCTGATCGAACAACGGGGAATTCCCGCCGTTTCGCGTGATGGTGAATGCGTCCAATATTCCGTTTTCAAAAATGTTCGTGTCGTTGAGCGGAATATTGGCCTGGAGCTTCGTGCCTTTGCTGCCGATGTAACGCAGTTCGACACCCCAATTCCGCGCCAGTTCGCGTTGAATCGACAGGTTGAAATTCTGGATGTAAGGCGACCGCCAGTCTTCATCCCAGCCGGACCAGCTCTGCAACCGATCCGTTACCGGAACCGCCTGGAGAGGCCTGGCGGTTATGGCTATTGGAAGGGTAAGAGTCGCCAGGGACCTGTAAGCCCCCTGCGTATCGGTGCGGATAAGGCCTGTTCCAGGAGTCGCAAACTGACCGTTATGGAGCGTCGAGATGTCGTAAACGCCGTTGTAGTTGACGCTATAGCCGGCCCGGAGCAGGGTTTTGTCCTGCCCCCAGTATGGAATCGACCAACTTATTCCGATGGCGGGGCCGAAGTTATTGTAGTCATCCTTCCAGAGCTGCTTGTCCGGATTTGGCGAACCGGGACCGACCAATTCAAGCGTGGTCAACGATCCGTTCAGCCGTCCGGGCTGCCACAGATCGGCGAAGCTGGTGCCCGAAATGCCGAACAGCGCCGCCTTTCCGCCGACAGGCGCGGCGGTCAGTCCATTGGCGTCATACCCGGCGCCGTACCACTCCCACCGCAGGCCGGCATTGAGCGTCATGTTGGGACGCAACTTCCAGTCATCCTTAAAGAACGCGGCAAAATCATTTTGGCGCCAGTCGCGAAGAAACATCTGCTCCGCGCTGGGCACGATCTTGCTGTTGCCGACCTGTCCCACGTGCAGGAACGTTGGATTCGTCGGACCGCTAAGAACGAATGCCTGAATGATGTTATCCACGGATCCCGACAGGTCTGTCAGAAGATTTCGCGCGTTTGTCTGATCGGCTCCGGTAAGCCCGGGAAATGCAGTCGCATCGATTCCGGTCACCGCAACGCCTCCAGCTCCAAGGTTCGCGTATGGATACACCTGCTGGTTCGTCCATCCTCTTGCGGTGGTGATACCCACCTCACCGCCTGCCTTGAACGCGTGGCTGCCCTGCGTCCAGCTCAGGGAGTCTGCGAGCGACCACCGGGGAGCGTCATTGCCTCGAGTTCCGTTGAAACCACCGAAGATGAAGTTTTCGGTGAAATTGATAGTCTTCGGAATGTAAGGAATGCCGTTGCTTCTCGGAAGAGTGGCGAATGCTTCCGGCCCGTTTCCATCGGCTCTTTCAAATCCCGATAGCGCCAACAGCATCTGCCGTCTCTGGCCGAAACGGAGTTCATTGACGACTGTCGGCGACAACGTGGATACCAGCGATGCCGTGATTATGCTTGGACGCCGCTTGAAAACGCCCCGGCTGAACGGATCGCCGGAGGCCGTCGGCCATGCAGAGAGTTGCAGGTCGGAGATGGTCCATTCGCGCGTTGCCGTAACGAACACTTTGTTATTGGCGTTGAAATTGTGATCGAGGCGAAGGTTGAAATTGTCGCGGTTGATATTGGGCGCGGTTCCCTGATTGTCGTCGATGTCCTTTCTGCGGCGAGTCCACCGAATGCCCGCGGTGTTTAATCCATCGCCCACTGTAAAGTCGTTAGGCAGCGGCATTCTGGAAATCGCCATCTGGACCCATCCACTTGGATCGTAACCGGGCCGGAACGGATCGCGGCCGAATACGTTGAAGGAGGCAAGATTACCTGTTGCGCCGCCTGGTCTTACCGGATTCCCCTGGAAGTCCACGGTCGGAGCATTGGAAGCCGCATTCCCGCTCTGCACTCCCGGGTAGTACCGGAAGATGCCTTGCCGCGCCTCCGCCGTAAGCACGTTGCCGACTACGGTATCGCGTGTGGCGAAACGCTGTCCGTCATACAGAAAGAAAAAGAACGTCTTGTTGCGGACGATCGGTCCGCCGATGCGTCCGCCAAACTGGTTCCGGTTGAAGTAGTCCTTTTTGACGCCGTTGTAGTTATTGAACCAGTTGCTGGCTTCCAGAGCGGAGTTACGGTTCGTGTAAAACAAAGATCCGCGGTACTGGTTGGTTCCGGCGCGCGTGGCCATCTGCACCTGTCCGCCGCCCCGTCCCATTTCGGCATCCGCAGCCGCAACGATCACACGCACTTCTTCAACAAGGTCGGGACTGGTATAGGTGACCGCGAATGCGCCGCTGTCACTATGCCGCGTGTCGTTCACGCTGATGCCGTCCCGCGCGGTATTCACATTGTTGGGCCGCGTACCGGCAAAGATGCCGATCGAATTGGCGCTCATGCCTCCGCCAAAAACGCCGACCTGTGTCGTCACCAGATCAAGCGCATTGCGGCCCACAAGGGGAAGATCACGGATTTTGTATTCGGGAAGCACCGTGCCCACGGACGCCGACGTCGTTGTCAGCAGCGTATCGGACTCCACAGTTACTTCTACGGTCTGAGCCACGTTGCCGACCTGCAGCGCAAAATTCAGCCGCAGTTGCTGCGAAAGTCCCATCGCGACGTCGTTATAGGTTTGAGTTTGAAACCCGGGCAACTCGGCGCTGACTCTGTAGGTTCCGCTCTGGAGGCTGGCAAATTGGTAGGCTCCCGCCTCATTTGTTATTACCGTCGTTGCGATGCCGGTTCCGCTGTTCGTTGCGGTGATCATCACGCCGGGAATCAGGGCGCCGGTTGCATCGGAAACAGTACCGCCCAACGTTGCATTAATGGTCTGTCCGAATGCGTGAGCCGACAGAACCACGGAAAGAAGCAATCCTGCAGCAAAAAACTTTTTCATGAGATTTCCCCCCCTGTGAACCACCGGCTCTATCTTGTCGTAGGCACCAGATTCTCCCGGTCCTTTTCGTTATCCAGGCAGACATATTCAATAAGGCGCGTATTTGTGACCTTCTTGATATCGATGGTCAGTGTCCACGGTTTCGTGAAGAAAACGGGATCATCGTAAGTAACGGTGTACTTGATGAGATCGGGGCTGACCTTCTGGAACCGTTCGGTAAGGCGCAGTTTTTCGCTGTGCTCCATGCCGTTGCTGTCGAGCCAGGTTCGATCATTCAAACCGATCGTGTCCACAACGAGCGTATCTCCCTCCCATTTGCCGATCGAATGGCCCATGAATGTCGAATACTCGGCGATATCTTCCGGATGAGGGCGGCCGTCGAGGTAGATGATTCTGTAGATATTGTGATTCTCAAACAGAATGCCGAGCGCCTGTCCGTGCTGAACGATAAAGAACGGCGACGGCCCGGTAAGGGCTCTTGACGGACCCGGCGGCAGGCAAAGACCATTTGGGTTCTTCGAATAATCCACGTTCTTGTATCGTTCGGCCCCATGTGGAGTGAACGGTACCTCCTGGCCGCGGACCTTCATTGTTTGAACGATGTCCGAGGTGCCGCCGGCGCCATCCCAAAGACCGGTCAGGTCCGGGATGCCTGCCGAAGCGGGCCGGGCCTGCCCCTCAACGCGGCTTGGCGCGATTCCGATTGCCACGACGATTGCGAGAACCGCAGGAACGATGAAAGTGAAAGGACGCGAGCTCATGGTGACTCTCCTCCGATTTACGACCGTGAGTATATCCGTTGGCTTTCAGATCTTGAATGATTCCAGTGTCTCCGGCGCGAAGATTTCGCGCGCCGTCAGTTGCCGCCGCGAGAGGCCCTGCTCGAAGTGATAGCGCAGCAATCTGTCGATCGCATCGACGTTCGGTTCATAACCGTAAGCCCAGAAATCGCGCCCCATTATTTTTTCGGTGTCGGCGACATGCTTGATCAACCACGGCAGCATGACTTTCAGCGCGGCGGTCTGATGCAGATCGTCATAGGCGATGCGCTGGGCTTCGACGAAGCCCTTGAAGAGAGACTGGGCAACCCAGGGATGTTTTTTGTAGATATCGCGCCGAAGAGCGATGACGTGCATGATGGGAAAAATTCTGGTTCGCTCATAGTATTCCCTCTCGGCCGCATACGTGTCCTCGAAGAGCCGCCGAACTGTGCTGGAGCCCCGGCTGAAGCTCGAAGGCGCGCGCGGCGTAAAAAGAGCGTCGATTTCGCCGGCTTCCAGCATGGCAGAGAGCGTTTGGGTAGGACCGATGCGTTCTATCCTGATTTGCGGCGGCAGTGAAACACCCGCCTTCTCTACACGGCCGGGTTCCTCCTGTCCTCCCATGAACGTTGTGTAGCTGGAAGGGGCCACGCCGTACTCGTCATTCAGTATTCCGCGAATCCATACATTGGCGGTCAACTGATACTCCGCGCATCCGATACGTTTTCCGATGAGGTCTTTGGGCTCTCGAATGCTGGCGTTCGTATTGATGTAAATGCCGGACTGGCGGAACGAACGCGACGGAAAAACCGGAAGGGCGATGAACGGCGGCTCGTCCTGAAACATCGAGACGAGAAACGATGAAAACGACAGCTCGGAAACATCAAACTCGTGGTGCCGCATCTGGCGGAAAAAAATCTCCTCGATCACGAGGTTCAAATACGTCAGGTCGATGCCGTCGAACCTGACGCGATTTTCCATAATCGGGCGTGTCCGGTCGTAATCCCAGCACGCGAGAGTCAGCCGAAGATTTGAGGTTGAACTCATTTATTTTCCAATGGCCCTAAGGAGCAGTAAAGGCGCCCAGCGCCGGCACCAGTGCGATGCTCAGGGCGCTCACTATGAGTGCGTTGAAGATTGTGACCACGATGCCGATTCGGAACATCGTTCCAAAGCCGACGGCGCCGGACGCGAACGTCGTCGCCGCGGCCGCCCCTGCCCAGGGAAAGGAAACAGCCAGCGCGGTGCCGGCGATGATCCGGGCCAGGATTGCCGGGTTATAGCCCAGATTGTCTGCGAGAGGGAACAGAATCGTTGAGACCATCGAAGTAGTGGCGGTTCCGCTGGTGAGATGGCTCAAGATCGGAGTGATGGCCGCCGCGAACCAGGGAAGCACTGAAACAGATACGCCACCGGCCACGATTGCCGACAGCCAGTCTGTGATGCCCAGTGCGGCCAGCGCTCCCGCCATAGCTGTTCCGCTCACGACCAGGAACAGGACGTTCCAGAGAACGCCATTCTGGAAGTCCTTCGAGTCGAGCGTCATTTCTCCGGTTCGAGCATTTACGGGCAACACGAACAGCAGCACCATGGCCACGGGTGGAACGTACCAGATATCGATGCCGGGTATGGTGATGACTGCCGGCGAGAACCACAGAACGATCATGACGACCAGGATGAACAGGACGTTTTTCTCACCCTGGTTCCATGGGCCCAGGTTCTTCCTTTCCCGGCTGAAGTAGGCCGCGCCGCCGTCGATCGACTTTACTTCGGGCGGCGACATGAACCTCAGGGCGAGATAATA
The DNA here is from genome assembly GCA_945865815.1 of Candidatus Sulfopaludibacter sp. SbA3. Lineage (GTDB taxonomy): Bacteria > Acidobacteriota > Terriglobia > 20CM-2-55-15 > 20CM-2-55-15 > CAMBFR01. The sequence continues at coordinate 17,077 of CAMBFR010000007.1, read as the reverse complement.
GACCGGCACTGTAGCCGCTGCGAGGATCGCTCCGGTGAGCGTCCATTGCGCGAAGCTCACCTTGTAACCCGTGAGCTGGTCGAGGAGAGAAATCGTTAGAGGATTGAACGGCACACCTGCCGGTGTCGCCATTCCTCCCGCGGAAGCGCCATACAGCGTTGCCAGACACGATGCTTCCAGCAGGCGCGGCGTCTTGCCGCCGGCGTAAGCCTCGCTCGCGAATTTGGCGATCGACAGAGCGATCGGAATCATGATCGCCACTGCCGCAGCGTCGTCGACAAACGCTGAAATAACAGCCGAGACAACGGTGATCATCAGTATCAGTCCGTTGCCCGATGTTGCGACGCCGGGAATGCTCAGCACAGTCATCGCCATTCTTCGCGCAAGGCCGTGTTTATAGAAAGCATGTCCGAACAGCATGATTCCCAGCAGGAACGGGAACACTCGCTGGCCATAGAGGGGAATGACCTGCGCAAACGGCATGACCCCGAAAATCGGGAAGAGCACGAGCGGCAGGAATCCTGTGACCGCCCATGGAATCGGCATTGTCACCCACCAGGCCAGAATCCACGCGTAACAACTCAGGCCGAAATGAGCTTCCGTTTTCAGATCTGCCAGCGGAATGGCCTGGACCAGGAAGAACGCCAATGGTCCGGCCAGAATGCGGAAAAACAGCGCGAGTGCTTTGTTGGTGGAGTCTCGTGGCTTGGCCTCGGCCTGCAGTTGGGACACTGCGTACCCTCCCTGAACTCATTTCTGTCCGGTCACCGAACGTTGCAAACGCAGTCGCTGAGCGGATTGCCGACCTTTCGGTTGAACCACCGGGGCAGTTATTGTATATTGCGCCCACCTTTTTATGGCCACAATTCAAGTCCTTCCGACAGCGAGATCTCCGCGATCCCATTCGCCATGCCAGTGGTGAAATACCTGCCATGAAAATGCATTCGAGCAAGTTCCGGGATCCTTTGATCAGCCGAGCCGAGCCCGTCACCGTCATTATTCCTGTCATTGAAGAGGTGCTTCGCAGTGCGGGCGTCCAGCCGGTGCGCGAGCAGATACTCGATCGATTCATGAATGCATCGCCTCGCCTGGCAGTGGTTCATGGCGGCGAAGACCATCCGTCAAACTTCGGATCGCGGGAAACAGTTCGCCGGTTCATTCGAGGTATCTGGGCAAATGGCGCGCTGCCGTTCGAAGTGTCGCAGTCGCTGCCTTGTGAAGAGCTATCCCATGGGACGGACGGCGTACATTACGCGCTTCTCTCGCGAAATTTGTGCACCGCAAGTCTGGCGGCACACATCGAAGCTCACAGTTATGACGGCGCGTTCATCCTTGGTGTCTGCGACAAGATGATGGTCGGCGGCCTGCGCGCCCTCGTCGAATCGGACCTTGCGCACCAGAGGCGGAAGGCCCGGCCGATGTTCGGCGCATTCATTCCTTCCGTAATTGGCCGCGAGGTTTTCGTCACCGACGAAGAGAAGCGGAAATTCGAGCCGCTGCGGCACCGCCTGGCCAATGAGGATCGCCGTGAGCTTGACGCCCTGTTCCAGTTGCCGCTGAAGCCGCACGTGTATGCGCAAATCAAAGGGCTGCTGGACCGCTGTTTTCACCGGCGTCTTATCCAGGAAGGCGAGAAGGATGACCTCGAACGCATGATTGCGAAGTGTGCATCGACGCCGGGCGCAAACTGCGCGGCGTCGGAATCATCCATGGTCAATCGGATGATGCTGGCATCTTTCGGAATCGTTCCGCGGCACTTCGACATCTGCCTGAAGCCGCCGTCGGAAGAGCAGATTTCGGAAGTCGTACACCGGTTGATACAGGCAATTCAAAAGCGCGAGCGCCGCGTGAGCGTTGCCAGCCTCGTGCGGCATAACCTGCTCAATGCCGCTTCGGTCTGGAGTGCGACCGGCGGACACGCGTCATGGCTTCTGCATCTCACCTACCTGGCCGACGCGATCAGCAAGAAGTTGTCGACGGCCGATGTCACAAGAAAGACGGGAACGGTTCCGCAGATACTCGCAATCAATGACGCAACCGGAAACTCGGCTTATGCAATGGCCGTGGAGACCGAGAACGGCGGCAATTCCGGCATCGATACGATAATGCGGACGCTGGCCGAAAAGCGGCTCATCGAGGATCGCGCGCCTACGCTCGACGGTCCCTGGATGCAACGTATCATGGACGCGCGCTCGGCGAATGGTTCCTTCGTTTATTCCACCATGACGCCCTACTCGCGCACCTGCGGCATGAGTGGAATGAGGGGGAACTTCTGCGACAGCGGAGTCATGCGCCTCGGCGCGCACAACCGCAGCGGGCTGGACAGCTTCGACAAGAAGATTTACCTCGCCGTTTACTATCTTGGGACCAGGGACCTGCAGTCGGACCTGATGACGCTGGAAGGCGTCCTCGATCGGCTCAAGCGGCGGGTTTCGCAGAAGGACCTTTACGACACCTTCGTGCTCAACTGGCGTTTGGGAAAAGCAGGCCTCGGCGAGGAAATGGCGCACTGGAACAAGCCCAAGCTCTGGAATTACCTCGTCCATGAAAAGTTGCTCCGCGCGGTGATTGTAGTAGCAGGCGCCGGACCACATGCCTCCGGAATGCCCGAGATCCAGCTTGGCTCATCGCCCGCAAACGGTTTGAGCGGGACTTGCGTGCTGGTTACGGACGGCCGTGTTTCGCACCAGCACGATGGAATTTCCGTCGCCCACGTGGTGCCTGAGGCTTTCGACGGGGGCGGTCTGGCGTCCATTCGCACGGGCGACTGGATACATCTCGATCTTTCCCGCGGCGAATTCCAGGTCGTCAGGCAATCCAGCCGGCAACACGCCTACAAGGTGCTTTCTCCCAGGGACCTGCTGCATCGGCCGGATCATAAGAAAAGGATCCACGAACTCGAACGGCTCCGCCTGGAACTGCTTCCGTCCTTCCGTGTCGTTCTTGATCAGGTTTCTTCCGCCGACGCCGGCGTTTCACCCGCGCCTAGGAATTAGTTGAAGGCCCTCACCCGCCGCTTCGCGGCACCCTCTCCCGGAGGGAGAGGGACAAGCTTGTGGATGTGTCCTTCTCCCTCCGGGAGCATGAGCGGCTGCGAATGCAAGCCCGATAGGGCGCAGCCATCAATATAGGTGGCCCGAAGGGCCGGATGAGGGTTAAACGCTTCGGGCAACACGTCCTTGCATTCGCAGCCACTCATGAGGTTAGAATCACTTCCCTATGTACGAACTTGTCCTCCTCAAAAATATTCATGATCCGCGCGCAGCCGACATCGATAGATATATCGAACTGGGCGGATACGCAGCCTCGCGCAAGGTCATAAAGGAACTCACTCCGGCCGAGGTCATCGAAACGACCAAACAGACGGGTCTCAGGGGGCGGGGCGGCGCGGGCTTTCCTACCGGAATGAAGTGGAGCTTTGTGCCCAAGGATACGGGCAAGCCGATCTATCTGTGCTGCAACGCGGATGAGAGCGAGCCGGGTACGTGCAAGGACCGCGTCATCATAGAGCGCGATCCGCATCAGCTTATCGAGGGAATCATCATCGCGTCATATGCGGTCGACTGCCATCAGGCATTCATTTACCTGCGCGGCGAGTTTTCCCTCGGATACAGAATGCTCGAGAAGGCGCTCGATGAAGCGCGCGCGCGAAGCTATGTTGGCCGGAAGATTTTCGGGTCCGGCTTCGATCTCGAGATTGTTCTGCATTCCGGCGCAGGCGCCTACATCTGCGGCGAGGAAACCGGCCTGATCGAGTCACTGGAAGGGAAGCGCGGCCACCCGCGGCAGAAGCCGCCGTTTCCTGCCGTCCAGGGGCTTTATGGATGCCCGACTGTCGTGAACAACGTGGAGACGCTCGCAAACCTGCCACACATCTTCACTCGCGGCGTGGAGTGGTACAAGAGCCTCGGATCAGGTCCGAAAAACACCGGGCCGAAACTCTATTGCGTGAGCGGACACGTCAACAAGCCGGCCGTCGTCGAGCGGGAACTCGGAATCCCGCTGCCGGAACTCATAAACGACATCTGCGGCGGAGTCCGCAATGGCAACAAGCTTAAAGGCGTGATTCCCGGCGGCTCGTCAGTGCCGATTCTGCGTCCGGAAGAAATTGATGTGAGGATGGATTTTGATTCTCTCGCCGCAAAAGGCACTCTACTGGGATCGGCCGGCATCATGGTTATAGACGAGACCGCGTGTATGGTGCGACTTGCGCTCCGCACTGCCCGGTTTTATGCGGAGGAGACGTGCGGCCAGTGCACTCAGTGCCGCGAAGGCACGTGGTGGATGGAGCAGGTGCTTCATCGGATCGAGCACGGCCAGGGCAAAATGTCGGATATCCGGATGATCCTGGACATGTGCTCGAACATGAAGGGCGTTACGATCTGCGTGCTGAGCGACGCTTGTGCGATGCCCGTCGAGGCAATGATCAACAAATATCGTGAAGAGTTTGAATATCACGTTACCGAGAAGCGATGCATGGTGGGGACGAAAAGCCACGCGCATGCTTGATTGAAAGCGAATGGATTGGACAATCAGTTGGTGGGCGTGGATCGTTCTGGGATTTGGGCTTGCTCTGCTTGAGCTGACGACTCCCGGTGGATTCTACTTCCTGTTCTTTGGCGTCGGAGCGCTTGGCGTGGGCCTGCTTGCATGGCCGGGTCTCGTCGAGGACACGGCGTTCCAACTCATGATTTTCTCCGTGCTTTCCGTTGGCTCTTCCCTCATCCTGCGCAAGCCTTTGTTGCGCCGATTCGGCCCGAAGACACCGGACATTGAAGTCGATTCCATGATAGGTGAAACGGCAATCGCCATGGACGACATCGACGTCAACGGTTTCGGCAAAGTCGAACTGCGCGGCGCCGCCTGGAATGCGCGAAACGGCGGTGAACAGAAGGTCACGCGCGGGCAACGATGCACGGTGCAGCGGGTCGACGGCTTATCGCTCTGGGTCCGAAGCTAGTCCGACAGGAGGTTTTGAGTATGACCGGTGGCCTGATTGTTGCGTTTTTTCTGGCCGTTCTTGTCATTATCGTTCTGGGCAAAACCGCGGTGGTCGTGCCGCAGCAGAACGCATATGTCGTGGAGAGGCTTGGCAAGTACAGTGGGACGCTCAACGCCGGATTTCACATCCTGATACCGTTCCTCGATGTGATTCGCTACAGGCACTCTCTAAAGGAGGAAGCCATCGATATCCCGGAGCAGGTGTGTATCACCCGTGACAACGTTCAGGTGGGAGTCGACGGCGTGCTGTATCTCAAGGTGTTGAATCCGGAACGTACTTCCTATGGCATTACGAACCACCTGTTTGCCATCAGCCAGCTCGCACAAACCAACCTGCGAAGCGAGATCGGGAAAATCGAACTCGATCGCACGTTCGAGGAGCGGACCAATATCAATACCAACGTGGTCAGCGAACTGGATAAGGCATCGGAACCCTGGGGCGTCAAAGTCCTGCGTTACGAAATCAAGAACATCACTCCGCCCAAAGACGTGCTCGCCGCAATGGAGAAGCAGATGCGCGCCGAACGTGAGAAACGCGCCGTCATCCTCACTTCCGAAGGCGTTCGCGACGCTGCGGTGAACACGGCCGAAGGCGACAAGCAGCAGGTGATCAAGGCGTCGGAGGCAAACAAGCAGCAACAGATCAATGAAGCCGAAGGACAGGCGGCGGCAATTCTGACGGTTGCCAGTGCGACCGCGGAGGGAATTCGAAAAATCGCCGAGTCCATCCAGGCGCCGGGCGGTTTCGAAGCCGTTCAGCTCCGGGTTGCCGAACAGTACATCACCGAATTCGGCAAGCTCGCCAAAGAGAGCAATACGATGGTTCTGCCCGCCACTGTCAGCGATGTCGGCTCAATGCTGACGCTTGCCATGAACGTCATCAAGCAGGGCAAGTGAGTGAATTCCAGGGACGCACCCCGAATTCCTGAACGGCGGAATTCGGGGTGCGTCCCTGGAATTCACGGTTTCGGGGCTGGCGGAGGAAGCTCTCTCGCTTCGACTACCGATTGAAATCCATTGCGGCCATGAGATCCATCGCAGAACGGCTTGTTCTGAGCGTGCCCACACCGGCATAAAGAAATCGTGGTGCGGCCTCCCAGGCCGAATTCCTTTCCTTGACCATCCTTAATAATAATGTTGCCCGTTACTCGCAACGGACCATTGGGATTGCAGACTACAGTTACCGGTTCGTCCATCTTTCCTCCTTAATGCCTGTTAATTCTAATCCCAGAACCAAATTTTGCAGAAAATGGCGCGGAATCGTAACTGGTCCGCACCGAACCCGATGCTGATCCGGTGGGATCGGCGTCATTGACTACCGATAACATCAATGGTGGTGGGGGTTTGGAAGCCGCGTGAATATTTTTTTGAGCGACTCGCAGCAATTACTACAAGTTTGGCACAGTTTTTGCTATGTTCTCTTTGCTGTTTTGGCAAGCGGTCTGGCTGAAATGAGCTGGCCAGCCGGTGTTTTCCCCTTTGATTTGTGCATCTTATGGTTTGAGAGTGATGTGGGCAGGGCATTCGCGGTGTCGGGAAGCCGACAGCGTCAAACCGGCGATGCCAAGCGCTCTTTATAAGGATTCAACGTCAAAAGAGCGTGGTTGAAATTGGGGACACCGGGCATATACTCAACGGCCCAAAGAAGCCATGTAGCTTCGCTAACAGAGAGAGGAAACGACAATGGACGACAAGAAAGTTCAGAAATTCCGGCAGCGGCTCTCAGAGGAGCACCAGAAGTTGATCCGCTCGATCAACCGGAACCGGCTTGCTGAAGAAGAAATCACGCTCGAAAACACGGAAGACGAGGGCGACCTGGCCACGATCAGCCACAGCAAAGAGCTCTTGTATAACCTTCATGAAAGCGATTTTCAGCGTTTGAAATTGATTCAGGAAGCACTGAAGAGAATGGACCGTGGGGAATACGGTGAGTGCGTCCGTTGCGGAGAAGACATTAACGAGAAGCGCCTGCTCGCCGTAGCCTGGGCCACGCTCTGCATCCAGTGCCAGGAAGAAGCCGAACGGGAATCAAGCTCGCCCCGGCCCGTTATGGCCGGAATGATGAATAAGGACTCCGGAGACGACGGAGAATTGTAAGCAATCACGAATTTCGAATTGCGAATCTCCATTCGGAGATTCGCAATTCGAAATCATCCCTGCGCCACCAGCCTCACCAGGAAGAACAATCCCATTCCCGCAAAAACCAGAAACGCCATTCGGACGCCCTTTTCCCGATTCGCTTCGGGCATGAGATCGGTCGCAGCGACATACAGCGTTGATCCGGTCGAGATCGGCAAGGCGTAATCAACGACGTTCCCGACAATGTGTACGGCGATCACGCCGGCGAGGGTTGAAAGACCGAGTGATGTTGCGGCGGCCAGAGCGCGCGCCGGAGAGTAGCCCGAACTGACGATGATCGACGAAATCGTGAAGCCATCCGGAATCTTGTGCAGGAATACGGCAAGAAAAACCAGAAAGCCCAGGCTTTCCGAAATCATGAATGCCGCGCCGATCGCAACTCCGTCGAAGAAGGTGTGTACGAGCATTCCGACAAGCGCCGATAGGCCGACGGCAGGATTCGTGAGTTCCTCGTGATGCGTTTCCTCGCCAAAGTGCAGGTGCGACGCGAACACGTGCTCGAACGTGTGAACGATGAGGTATCCCAGCAGGATCAGCACCGGCGCCGAACTCGACAAACGAAAACTCTCGGGAACCATCTCGAGGAAAACCGTTCCGAGCATGAAACCCGCTCCGAGAGCAATGAAGTATCGAAGCGATTGACGCGCCCAGTTGTGCCTCGTAACAATGAGGCCGCCGATGACGTTGGCGAACGCCGCGACGATCGCGAAGAGCGTGGATTGGATGAGGGGCGTCATCGGAGTTCGATCATCCGGAGTGACGAATCGTCATGATATCGCCATCCTTCACCGGATACTCTTTTCCTTCCAGGCGCAGCAGTCCTTTCTCCTTCAGCGCGTGCATGCTTCCATGCTTCACGAAATCGTCATAGCCGCAGACCTCGGCGCGGATGAAATGATCCGCAAGATCCGTGTGAATCACCCCGGCTGCGTTCTGCGCGTTTGTGCCGCGCGTAATCGTCCACGCGCGGCATTCTTCTTCGCCGACCGTGAAGAATGAGATCAGGCCAAGCAGCCGATACGTCGTTCGGATCAGTCTTTCCGCTCCCGACTCCGGCAGGCCGTAATCGGCGAGATACGTCCGCAGTTCTTCCTCCGGCAGTTCCGCCATCTCTGCTTCGAGCTTTCCGCAGACAATGGTCTGCTCGGTGTTGGGGCTCAGCGTGCCGTGCGCCTCGGGGTGCTTCAGCCGGTCGATTTCTTCTTCGCCCACATTCACGATATAGAGCATCGGTTTTTCAGAGAGGAAGGCGAACCCCTTGATCAGTTTCTTTTCGTCGTTGCTGACTTCCATCTCGCGCAGCGGCTTTTCGGATTCCAGCCACGCCTTCGCGCGCTCGAGGTATGCGAGCTCTTTCTCTCCCGCAGCGTTCTTGAGCTTCTTCAGGTCTTTTTCAAGGCGTTCCATCCTCTTCTCGATGGACCCGATGTCCGCGAGCATCAGCTCATAGTCCAGGTTCCGCCTGTCACGCTCCGGGTCGATGGTTCCTTCGGAATGCGCGACGGACTCGTCCTGAAACGCGCGCACAACGTGCACCAGCACGTCAACGCTGCGAAGCGGCGCCAGCGCCATGTCCTGGCCCTTGCCGCGCTCGAGGCCCTGCACGTCGACGAACTCCACCGTTGCGAACGTTGTCTTTTCGGGATTGAACTTGGACGAGAGAAAATCGAGCCGCGCGTCGGGAACCTTCACGATTCCCACGTTCGGCTCAAGCCGTCGGCCCGCTGCGGGGCCGGCCGCCGCCTTTCCCTGCGTCAGTACATTAAATATGGTTGTTTTGCCTACCGAGGCCAGCCCGATGATTCCTGCCTTCATGCGACTGTAAGCATAACCTACCTTTCGGCTTCTGGATTTTTCATGTCCACGAAACCATCCTTCATCTGGAATGATCCGAAACACCTCAAGAAATCGAGGCTGCTGGATTCGTGTGTTTATTTCCTTTGTGCCCCGTACGGTACCGTGCTTTATTTCCGCCGCCCGCCCTGGCCTGTCGGCCCATTGGGCGTTCGTCGAGTTGACATGATGCGGCATTATGCGACTTCCATACACGGCCCACCCCGTTTGAAATTGCTTCCCGCTGGCGGCTGCCGACGGATGCAGAGTGGAGGGCGACGATGGCAAAGGCCAAGACACTGGGCTGCACCGGGCCGACTCTGACGAACGGTGCGGGGACCGCGCGCATAAGCGAGGGACCGACTTCGTTTACCGGCGTAGAGGCGGACTACTATTGGTCAGGTACCCCTGAGAACACCGGGTACGCCTGGTTCGGCGATCTCGACCACGTCAATATGCTGAAGCGCATCGTGATTGACAAATTCTGGGTGCGGCCGGTGCAACACCTTACACCAGGTCAGTATTGGCCTCTGCCCTCGCCCGATCTAACAGATCGCCCACCTTTAAGAGCGCAGCTCGGTGTTCAAGGTATGTATAGTCCAGGGATCGGCTTTGAATCCGAAGTACTCCGATGATGTCTTGCCATTGTTTGTCGGACACATGCTTCCCGGTCCTGTACCAAAGCAGCTTGTGAAGGATGTTATCTTCAGGACTCGAGAAACGTATCGCGAGTCCGCTTTCCGGCAGTAACACTTCCGTTCGTGCACGATTCATTTCGTCGCGGGACCAATCATTGTCTGCCGCAATGAAAACGTCCGCTTTGAACATCGTCCGCAGGTGGATGACGTTAAAGGATTCCTGCCTGTTTATTGCGTCCACGATCAACTCGGCGGCCACATAGAATTCCTGTTCAAGCGCCTCTGTCAGTCGGTCGACGTGCTCGAGTCTTATGCTGGCCATCAGGTCGACGTCTTGCGTGGCGCGGGGTATCCCGTACATTGAACTGGCGATGGACCCGCCGATGACGTACTGGATTTGCAACTCATTGAACACTTGAGCCAGTTTCGCGATGACGATGAATGGATCGGATGCCATCAATAACCGGCCTTTTGAGCGTCCCAACCAAATGCTCGGCGCATCAATTCGGGAGAGATCCACCGGGATGCCAGCCGAAGGGCTTGTTCGGTAGTATCGGCTTCGGGATGTCGCCTGCGGATGTCCGCAAGCGCGAGCTCTTGAATCGCTAGTGTCAGAGACCGGACTCGTTCGATTTTCTGGACTGGTGTCATTTTGCGATAGCCTTCAACGATCACAGCGTTCGCCATGGGATGAGTGTCTTTCGCCGAACGCGAAATCAAAGCTTCAAGTGCGTGTCTGGAAATCATGTCCGGCAGTTTCTCCTGCTCAAGCATGAGGTTCTCCGACATCACTCTATTGAACGCGGCCCGTTCGTCTGAAGTAAGGTTGGGCGGTGTTTCTATAATGGATCCTTTACCGGACTGGGCAAAGTGAATGAACCGTTGGAGCGTTGCTTCATCCATCAACACGCTTTGAGTTTCGGGGAAACTGCTCCGCAGTCTGCTCAGGATCTCGAACCCGCTGACATCGATATCCCCCCAATAGATGATTCGACATGATTCGAGCCAGCGAGATTCTGAAAGCAGGCTCACGGCTCCGCCGCCGCCCCATATCCCGAGCGAGTTTGGCAGGTCGGGCAGAGTGAGGAAGTTTATTTTGTTTTCCGTGATAACCACGCAGATACCGGATGGATCCCATTGCGAGAACTCCGTCGCAGGAGCGGCGATATCCTTGAAAACCAGACCGAGCCGCCGTCGCAGGGCTTCATCCAATGTACGGAATCGAATAATGGGCGGATCGAACAGCAAGCCAAATTTTTTTTCGAAAGCACGGGCGCGAACGTCGACGGAGTCCGGAATGAGATACTTCAACAGAGTCGTGATGATCGCCTCGTTTCGCTGGATAAATTTCGTATCGACCGCGATGGGAAGCGCGCGAATGAACCTCCGGGGCCGAGGGTTATCGACAAAATAGCGGCAGACTTTTAATATTTCCGACCAGATTGCGCTGTTCCCTACAACCTTCAATACGTTGCCGGCGAGCCATCCTTCGAGTTCCGGACAGATTGATTGCGTGGACTGCACATTCTGAACAAAGAGGTCCGCTTCGCGAAGCTTTCCGAGAGATGAAAGGTAATCCTGCGCGCTCGGAAAATAGATCCTTGCCGGGAATTGCTGGCGGCCCCAGCGGCGATCGGTCTTCTCGACCCATTCAACGGTGAATCCCATACGGGTTGCTTTGAGCGCAGCGATTTCCCGGCGGAGTACCTCGAAATCTGTCTGACCGATTGATGTTTTGCCAAAGGGTATGACCAGAGGGAAGAAGGCTTCCCCTGTAATCAACGTCCGCAGATATGCAGGGTATGACCGGGCTGCACGTTGAATGATTTCCGCAGGTCCGTACATAGCGTCCTATCCTCGATATGCGGCCTTTTCGGCACGGTATTCTTCTATCGTCAGGTTACGCAGCATCGAGGAGCGCCCATCGTCGTTATGAACGAAACCGACGTTGGAAACGAACGGTTCGATGATGTGGATTTTCTGAAGCGGCGTGACAACAAGCAATTGAACATTCAGTTGGTCGAACAATCGCAATCCATATTCAGCCGATTCGTCGGATCCTCGGCCAAATGCCTCGTCGATGACCACGAAGCGGAATGTACGCGACCGCTCGGATCCCCACTCGAGGCCAAACTGATATGCCAGGCTTGCGGCCAGGATGGTGTACGCGAGCTTCTCTTTCTGTCCGCCGGATTTTCCTCCGGAATCGGAGTAGTGTTCGTGCTCGGTGTCGTCTTCCCGCCATCGTTCTGAGGCAGCGAACACAAAGGCATTTCGCACGTCCGTGACCTTCTTCGTCCAGCGCCGGTCCGATTCCGTTTGTCCGTCGCGTCCGCGGAAGCGCTCGATGATGTGCTTCACCTGAAGAAACTTGGCCTCCGAATATTGCTCGTCTTCGGATCCGGTCAGCGTACCTTCCGTACATGCGCGCAACGCGGTCTGAAAGTCCCGAAGTTCAGCATCGGCGCTCGGCTCAGCCTCGAGTACGATGTATCGCCCGGAGTTGTAGTCGATTTTGGTAAGGGATTCGTTGATCTTCTGGATTCGTTCCCGAATCAAATGCCGTTCGCGAGCGAGCTGGCTTTGGAAGTTGGCGACCTCACGAATCGTATTCTCATTCAGAAGTTGTTTGAAACGAGATTCGAAGCGCGGCAGATCATCCGATTGCAGACGTGAAAGCAGGCCCGCGTACTCGTCAGCCGCTTCGAGGCTGACATCCATGTCTTGCGTATCGAGCGGATAGTCGTCACGGAAGCGCCTCATTGCATCGATGATCCGTTGGCCTATACGGCTTAGTTTCTGGTCATCCCCATCGATCCGCTTCTGCAACCATTCCCGGACCTGCTGTTCGCGGTTGTCGCACGAGTCGACAGTCAACGTGTGTTCGCCTAAGGCTTCAATACGAAATACTTCGATGAGGGGGACCGACGAAGTATGTGTATCCAAAGTAGCGGAAGCGAGCATGGTCTCTGCATCTTCGAAGGCTTTGGATGCATCCTCACGTTTCTGTTCGGTCTTGCTTCGCTGATCTTTTTTGGTCTCGATCTCCTTCACGGTCTCGGTTAGATCATGAATGACTGCCTGAAGCCGCTCGTTGAGCGTTTTAAGGATGTCGGAGGCTTGTTCCAGGAGCTGTTTTTCCTGTTTCAAGTCCTCGATATGGGCGGCGATTGGCTGCCAGTCGATGTCGTGGAAGTCCTGATACGCCTCCAACGCATTCAGCGTCTCGATCCGGTTCTGTGCTTCTTTCAATCTCCCTTGAAGGCTTCCAATTTCGCTGCCGAGGTGTTGTAGCTCTCCCTCCAGCAACGCCGCTTTCGCTTCCAATGCTGCAATTTTGGCTTCATTGCTCCAGCCGAGCACGTAACGGCTTCGGTCATCCACTCGATGACGGTCATCCTTTTCATGGCGTTCATCGCGGCCCTTGATCTGCCCAGCCCGGGTGATGGCTCGTGTTTCTCTGCGAAACTGTTCCTGCGTGGCGGAGCACGCCACGTCGAAACGATGGGTGAGTTCGCGTTCCAGCCAGTTGTAGAACGACGTGTCCGGTTTGACTGCGAGTTTATGGACCAGTGAGTTGGGGTGCAAGGAGGGAGTCTCAGAAGGAAGCATGCTGCGGACGCGGAAGTATACGAGGCGTCCTCTCAGATGCGTTCGTTCCACCCAGTCCACGACCCGCATATAGTGATGGTCCGGCACCAGGAGAGAGAGACCGAAGTTGCGCAACAGACGTTCTGCCGCCCCTTCCCAGTCCTTTTCAGATTCCCGTACCTGAATCAATTCGCCGGCGAATGGCATTTCCGACTCATGGATGCTGAGAGCGCCGGCCATGACGTGGCGCATGGAAATCTGGGCTTGATCGATATTCGTGCGGCGGCTACGCAAACCCGAGATCTCGGCTTTTAGCGCCTCGTGTTCCGTAACACCTTGCTTGAAAGCCACGCCTTTGTCTGTGAGCTCATTCTGAAGATCTGCCTCGCGCGTTTTGGCTTTGTCGCGCATCGGCCCGATCCCGGCCATGAGGATCCGAAAATCCTCCGCGGTCGATGGAATCGGGAAACCCAGCTTGCCTGCAAGTTCCCGGTAGCGAGTGGCTTTGTTTGATGTTCGCGCCAATTCCTGCTCTTCCGCCTTGATCTCTTCAGCGATTCTAGCGATTCGATCGCCGCCATTTTCACTGATATCGAGTTGCAACTTGCGCTCATCGGATTCGTACGCCGTTTTCTTGACGTCCAGACGTTCCACCTGAACATTCAGGCGTGCCAGTTCTTCGTCGAGCGTCTGAATGCGGCTGCGCAGGAGTTCGGCTTTCAGCGTCGTGAAGTAAGGCTTTAGGGCATCGCGGCATGCCCTCAAACCTTGAATTTGTTGGGCGAGGTCTGTGTGGGCGGAGCAGTCATTGACGAGCGGGTCCAGCCGTTCGACCTGAGCCTTTGCCTTGAGGACAGCTTCATGAGCGCGATTGAGGTCGTCGAAATGATCGATGAGTGCTTGGATGCGCGAGTCGACATCGAATGGTTCGAGCATGTGCGTCCGGACGAAATCGGTGAGATTGCCGACGGACTTCATCGAAACCGTCTGATGAAACAACTCCAGCGCCTGGTCGTTGTCGATACCAAAGCGCCGCCGAAAATATGAACCGTACGGCGGGAAGGAGTCCTGGACTTCTATGCCCGACTTTCGCAAACGCTTTCGGAGGTCGCCGATTTCCGAGCCGAAGTTGGCGAAATCGGCGGCGATCGTCAAGTCTCTTTCCGCCGCGGCAAAGAGCCGGGCTGGCTGGCCCTGTTGATCTCTGAACCAGAACACCTGAGCGAGCGTCACCGTTTCGTCAAAGCCGGCGTTGCGAAAGACTCCGAGAATAACGGAATACCCGTTGTAATCGCGCAGTGGTACAGGTTTCGCTCCGCTGACTTCATTGCGCTCGGACTTGTAATGACCTAAGACATAGGAGCGCAGCGTCCGTTCCCGATTGTCGGCGCCGGCGGCTTTGTTGTAGGCCACGCGATTGGCCGGGACAACCAGCGTGGTGATGGCGTCCACAAGCGTTGATTTGCCGGAGCCGATATCGCCGGTGAGCAGCGCGTTACGGCCATGCAGGTGAAGCGTCCACACCTTTCCATCGAACGTTCCCCAGTTGAGCACTTCCATGCGGACGAGACGGAAGCCGCTGAGCCGGTTCTCGCCGGTGAAATCAAGCTCCGACGTCTCAATCATTCGTCTCTCCCTCGTCAGCGGTCAGCAGGCCGTGGTACGCCGCGAGACGCTGTTTGAATTCCGCCAGCCATTGAGCATCCACGAAAGCTTTCACGATGCGCCGGACCTCGAACATGTTGTCCTGGCCTCTCAGTGGGCGCAAGAAGCCAAGGTCGGCAATTTTGTTCAAATGCGTATCAACCTGGTCGATCATACGAGTTTCGTTGGTGCCTTCGGGCAGGAATATACGGATCAAGTCAACGACTTCGTCCCTGGAAAGGACGAGTCGCGTGTCATCGCCCCCGGCATCGAACTCTGCCATCTTCTTCCTTAATAGAGCCAGGAGCAAACTTACGGGAAACGACAACTGCCGACGTGCAATAAGCCGCGGCGCCTTCGGTGCCGTGTCGTCCACTGTTTCGGGGTTGGACCGCAGAAACGCATACCCCTCAGCCTCATCGAGGACAAGCACCAGGCCAAGAACTCCGACATAGTCGCGAACACGAGCCTGCAGGTTAAGCAGGCTGTTCCATCCCTGAGAGTCGGACTCCTGGTAGACCACGCCCTTGAGCAGGGGAATGACGACCGATGAAAGGCTGGAGTCTGTGAACTGAGAATCCATGCTACCTCACGAAGATCACGCGCGGCATTTCCGCGGATTTCCAGTTTCCATGCTTGTCCTGCCATGCCAGCGGGTCGATGTGTTCTTCATCAAACACCGCTTTCGCGCTGTCCGCTGCCAGTTGTAAATAGGCAACCAGTTCGGCCAGTCCATGTTCCAGTGGATGCAGGTCGACGAGAGCCCGAAGCGTGATGTGATTGTGCTTTTGAAGCGCCTGTCGCAGATAACCTCTAAGCTTCGCCTTGTCGATGACGACTTGAGAGAACAGCGCTTCAACGTCTACTTCGGCGTCGCCAATTTCTATGAGGTTGCTGGCAATAAACGGTTTGAGCGGTGGCGAGTACAGCGGACGTTCCATTGGCAATTCGAGTGTGGCTCGTGTGTCGGCAATAGCCATGAAATCGCCGGCTGGCTGTTGATTGCGCACGGCGACAGCATGAATTTCGATGCTGCGGAGGATATTCATGATGCGGCGATTTTCCAGGTATACCTGATCGTCAATGAATCGGCGAAGCTGTTGGGAGAGTTGCGCGACGGTTCGCTGCGTGTGTTCGCTCGCTTCCAGCCAGTCGTAATGAACGCGATTGAGTCGTCTGTCAGGTTTCGTCGCCGCAACTGGCGGCAGTTGTACGACCTGGGCCAGGAGACTGGACAATTCCTCCTGCCGCGATTGCGACATCAGAAAATCCCAGAACGCTCGAAAGCTTCGGCCCTGATCGGACTCGGCGATGGCGTCGCGTTGACCGAGGATGTCGTCGAGGAGAGTACCCTTGGTCCCTTCCCACAGCGTGATCCGTTCGCGTACTTGCCGGTCCAAGTTTCGAAAGTTGTGCTCCACCTCGCGAAAGTCCGAAAGTAGTTCGCGTGCCAAAGTGACGAACTGCTGGAAACGATCCTTGAGAGCGGTGTCGTCCAGGACGCGCAGATCACCCTGCTGGATCCGCGCAATCTGTTCGTCGATTTCGTTTCGACGTTTCTGCAAGCCTGCTGTCCGCATCTGAGGATCCGTTTCCGAGCCCTGGACCATTTGGCGCAGAAGTTCGAAGAGCGTCAACAGCCTGGATTCAGTACCGATGAATGCGCGCGCGGTCAGGCTCTCCAGCCAGACAATGGCTTTTTCAGTGCTCGGTGTGAGGTCGAAATGGGGTTCATCGGAGTCTGGAGGATAGAACTTACGCAGCCACCCTTGATCGTTCGATGCCCATTCGTTGAGATATTCCAGCGCATGCCGCGGGAATTTCCCCGTGCCGAAGCGCTCTCGGAGTGCATAGAGTTCGTCCTCCAACGCTTCACTAAGGTCGGCTTGCGGCAATGACCGGACGTTCGGTTCAACAAATGTCTTGTGTAGAAAACTGACCACCAGCGGCGCCGAGTCCGCCCGGAGTAACCTCCAGCCCGGATGATTTTTTCGCAGCGACTCAAGAGTTGAAAAATCGAGGTTCATCGGTCAGCCGGGGATTATAGATGAAAGTGGGGCCGTCCGCTTCCCCGCTCCACTCTCGTGTCGGTAGCACATGATCTGTCCGGTGCCTGTAGCAAATGAAATGTCCGGTCTGAAGGGCAGGGTCGACGTAACGTCACATCCGCACTGGAGGTTAAGAGCGGATGGCGTTATATCCGGCCCGAGCTTGGGAGCGGGCCATGAAGA